>NZ_CP013377.1:1997138-2329995 GCF_001718415.1 Burkholderia pseudomultivorans
ACGCGCTCGCCGGGATTGAGCGTGCCGTAGGTGCGCTCCGTCACCTGCCGTGCGAACGGCACCGTGCGCTCGATCAGCGCGAGACCGGCCGCCGTCGCGCGCACGAGCAGCTTGCGGCCATCGTTCGGATCGGGCAGCACCTCGATCAGCGCACGCGCCTTCAGCCGCTCGACGACGCCACGAATCGTCGCCTGGTCGATCGCGGTCGCCTTGACGATATCGTTCAGCGAGCTCGCCTGCCGCTCCTTGACCGCGCACAGCGTCACGAACTGCGCGGCCGTGAGGTCCGAATCGGGAATCGCTTCCTGGAAGATCGACACGTGTCGCTGATAGGCGCGGCGCAACAAATGCCCGACCTGGTCGTGAAAGTCGTAGGAATCCTTCGAAGACGCCATGAAAATGAAAGCCCGCGCGGCCTGAAAACGGAAAGACAAGCAGTGTACACCCTCGAATCGGCGAGATTGCGTGCGCGCCGCCGCTTCATTGCGGTGCATCAAGACGGATCGCCATCGCTCCGGCCGCTCCTCGTCGTGGTCCAACGAGCGACGCCGCATACGCACGCCGTCCGCCCGCGCTTCCGCGGCGCGCCGCAGTTCCGTGTACACGCTTCACTTTGAAGTGCACACGCACGAATTTCGTGCATTCCGTCGCGCGCTGCGCTCGCGCTCCATCGCTTGCCGATTCGTACAAAAACCCCCGGCAAAAACAGGGATTATCGGTACACGTTCGCGCCAGACGACGCGCTGCGGGCCGTGCGCGATTGAACACGTATTTTCTAGTGTGTACGCTATTTAATTGGCGTGCTATACAGACTCAAGCGCGCGCCTCGAACCATGCTCGCGTCGATCAGCGACCCACTTACCCGTCACATTCGAACAGGGGCAATCCCATGTCTACCGCACACCCGAGCGCCGCCGTTTCCCCCGACGACGCGCTGCACGGCACGCTCTACCGCAAGGTCACGCTGCGCCTGATCACGCTGTTCTGCCTGTGTTACTTCGCGGCCTACCTCGACCGCATCAACATCGGGCTCGCGAAGCTCCAGATGCTCGACGCGCTGAAGTTCAGCGATGCCGTGTACGGGCTCGGCGCCGGCCTGTTCTTCGGCGGCTACATTCTGTTCGAAGTCCCGAGCAACCTGATCCTGCAGCGCGTCGGCGCAAAGCTGTGGATCGCGCGCATCATGATCACGTGGGGCCTGCTGTCGGGCGCGACGATGTTCGTGCATACGCCGATGCAGTTCTACGTCGTGCGCTTCCTGCTCGGCGCCGCCGAAGCCGGCTTCCTGCCGGGCGTGCTGCTGTACCTGACGCAGTGGTATCCCGATGCGCGCCGCGCGCGGATCGTCGCGCTGTTCATGGTCGGGCTGCCGCTGTCGAGCATGATCGGCAGCCCGATCTCCGGCTGGATCATGCGCGCGTTCGACGGCGTGCACGGGCTCGGCGGCTGGCAGTGGCTGTTCCTGCTCGAGGCGCTGCCTTCCGTGCTGCTCGGCTTCGCGGTGCTGCGCTGGCTGCCCAACAGCATCGAATCCGCGCAATGGCTGAACGCCGACGAGAAGCGCATCCTGCGCGCGAATCTCGACCGCGACCCGGCCGGCAACAAGAGCCACGCGCTCGGCCGCGCGTTCTCCGATCCGAAGGTGTGGGCCCTCGGCCTGATCGACCTGTGCGTGCTGCTCGGGCTGTACGCGGTGAGCTTCTGGCTGCCGACGATCCTGCGCGACACCGGCGTGAAGGACGCGTATCACATCGGCTGGCTGATGGTGATCCCGAACGCGGCCGCCGTGCTCGCGACGCTGTATTGCGGCGCGAGTTCGGACCGCGCGCGCGAACGCCGCTGGCATATCGTCGTGCCGTTCGTCGTGTCCGCCGTCGCGCTCGCGATCGCCGCGACGTCGTCGCACGGCACGGTCGGCACGGTGCTGCTGTTCTCGCTGATCAACGCGGGCGCGGCGGCCGCGATGCCCGTCGTGTGGGCGCTGCCGTCCACGTTCCTGAAGGGTTCGGCCGCCGCAGGCGGGATCGCGTTCGCCTGCTCGATCGCGAACCTCGGCGGCTTCGGCAGCACCTATTTCATCGGCTGGCTGCGCGACACGTTCCATTCGCAGAGCGCAGGGCTGTACGGCTTCGCCGCGTGCATGCTGGTCGGCTGCGCACTCGCGCTCGCATATCCGGCGAAGCTCGTGAACCGCTGAAACATCGCCGCGCGCGGCATGCCCGTCGCATCGTGCGCGACGCGATCGTGTCGCGCTCGACATCACGACGGCCTCGATCGCACGCATCGCAACCCGATTGCCGTTTGAAACGGCGCGACGATGCAGCGCCACACCGCGTGTCGCGGCGCTGCCTTTTTACAACCGGCTGAACACGCACGCGCCCTCTTCCTGTCGCCCCTTCGTCCTGCCCTGCCGCGCCGCGCTTTCACACGCGGTTTCACGCCGCGCGCGCCGCGCAGGCACGTCACTTGCGTCATCGCTGCGCCCGCCGACACGGCGGACGACTACCTTCCCTCAACCGGCGCTGCGCCCCGCGCGAATCCCCGTGCGGCGATCCCGCATCGCAAGCAGGTTCCCTGAACGAGAGGAAAAAAACATGAGATCAATCCGAACTGTAGTGGCCCTGTGCTCGGTCATCTCCGTGCTCGCGGCATGCGGCGGCGACGGCAACGACGTCGGGACCGAGCTGGGCATCTCGAAGCCGCAGGCGCGCTTCATCAACGCGGTGCCGGCCGGCCCCAACCTCGACTACTACCTGAATGCGAAGATCGATGCGTCGGGCATCGCGTACAAGGGCGTCACGCGTTATCACGACGTCGACTCGGGTACGCAGAACGCCAGCTACGACGTGTCGGGCACGACGACGACCGTCGCGTCGCAGTCGTTCAGCGCCGCGAACGGCCACCATTACACGACGATCGCGCTGCCCAGCACCTCGTCGCCGATCTCGGTCGTCGACGATCCGTATGCGAAGGGGCTGCTGTCCGACAAGGCGCGCGTGCGCAGCTTCAATGCGTCGCCGAACGCGCAGAACGTCGACGTGTACGTCGTGCCGCCCGGCACCGACATCACGACGCAAAGCCCGACGCTGTCCGGCGCCGCGTATCAGAACGCATCGCCGGCCTCGGGCCAGGACTCCGTCTACCTGAACGGCGGCAACTACCAGGTGATCGTCACGACGGCCGGCAGCAAGACGCCGATCCTGAAGACCGCGCCGGTCGCGCTGAACAACAACGCCGACTGGCTGCTCGTGACGATCCCGTCGGGCGGCATCGGCGACGTGACGCCGAACGACATTCACGTGCTCGTCGCGCAGGGCAACGACGCCGATACGTCCGCGCAGGAACTCGGACCGCAGTAAGGCACGGCGATTCGTCGGCCGCGACGCCCCGGCCCTTGGCCGGGGCCGTCTCGGGCCGCCCGCATTCAGTCGATGCGCTCCAGGCGGATCACGTGCTCCGCGCGCGTGCCGTCGCCATGTTCGATGTCCACGTCGCCGACGTAGCGCACGCGCCAGCCCGGCCGCGTCGCGATCTGCGGCAAATTGCCGGACGGCCGGCTCTCGATGCCGCCGAGCCCTTCGTCCGGCGTATCGACGCTGTCGTCGAGCGACGCATTCGAATAGATCACGTTGTCGTGCCACTCGGACGCGCCGGTTCGCGCCTCCATGCCCTTGCCGTCGACGTCGACCGTGTTGTCGGTCATCGCCATGTTCGCGTTGTCGAGCGTCACGATCCGGCCGGCTGCGCGGCGGACCGGGTCGCCGCTGTCGACCGCATGCGCGCTCGTGTCGATCGGCGGCAAGCCGGTCGGCGTCTTCGCGGCAATGGCCTCGGGCGACAGCGGCCGGTGCTGCGCGACCTCATGGGCCTGCGTCGCCGCGTCCGGCATGTCGTGGCCCGCCGCCGGCGTCTTCACGGGGCTCTTCGCCACCGCTTCCTGCTGCTGTTTCGGGGTTGGATTCGATTCCGCGTTCTGCATCGCACCTCCTTGTCCGGTCGGCGTGCGCACGCGCCGCCGCCGCGCCGGGATTCGCTACAACGGTCCTTGCAAATCTTTCAAACACGCAGCCGCACGCACGGGGCCGCAGGGCACCCGTGTCCGGCCGGCACGATCGCGCGGCATGCCGCACCGCGCCTGCGGCCGGCACACCGTTCGCGAATGCGCTCGTCAGCCGCCGCTTGCGCCACTCGGCGACGAAGCCGCGCCCGGTGTGCTCGCCCCCATGTCGGCGCCGCTGCCTGCCGTGCCGCTGCCTGGCGCGGTGGACGGCGCGGGCGACATGCCGCCCGTGGCGCTCTGGCCGGAACTCGTGTCGCCGGTGTCGGATTTCTTCTGACAGCCCGCACCCGCCGCCAGGCCTGCAATCAGGATGCCGGCGAACACGGCACGCGATACGTGACGAAGTGAATATCGCTGCATGACACCTCCTGCCGATGTCGTGTGGATGGAACCCGATCACAAGCAATCCGCGTACCGCCGCCGTCGATCCACCCCATTCATTTTTCGAATGACGGCCACGCGAATATTTAATTTCCCATCGTTTCGACGGCCGCCCATACTCGCGAACGAATCCGACACATAACATCCACGACGGCCGGGCCAGCGCTGCGTGCATACGCGGCCGGTTCGCGCCCCGAACATGGAAGGAGACACCGGCGTGCAACTGGAAGCCACCCACCGCGCGGGCATCATGCTCGGCGCGGACGACGCATCGCATCGCACCGACGCAGCCGCGCGCGACCCTGCGCTGAGCCTGCGGCTGCACAACCCCGATCTCGCGCCGACCCAGGCCGAGGGCCGGACCTGGGGCCGCTACAGCATCTTTGCGCTGTGGACCAACGACGTGCACAACATCGCGAACTATTCGTTCGCGATCGGGCTGTTCGCGCTCGGCCTGTCGGGCTGGCAGATGCTCGCGTCGCTCGCGATCGGCGCGGTGCTCGTCTACTGCTTCATGAACCTGACCGGCTACATGGGCCAGAAAACCGGCGTGCCGTTTCCGGTGATCAGCCGGATGAGCTTCGGCATCTATGGCGCACTGCTGCCCGCGATGATCCGCGCGGTGATCGCGATCGCATGGTTCGGCATCCAGACCTATCTCGCGTCGGTCGTGCTGCGCGTGCTGCTCACCGCGATCTGGCCGGGTCTCGCCGCGTTCGACCGGAACGCGGTGCTCGGCCTGTCGTCGCTCGGCTGGATCACGTTCGTCGCGATCTGGTTCGTGCAGATCGGCATCCTTGCGTACGGGATGGAGATGGTCCGCAAGTACGAGGCGCTGGCCGGCCCGATCATCCTCGTCACGACGCTGTCGCTTGCGGCGTGGATGTTCAGCCGCACCGGCGGTCATCTCGCGCTGTCGATCGGCGCGCCGCTGACGGGCCTGAAGGCATGGACGGAAGTGTTCGCGGGCGGCTCGCTGTGGCTGGCGATCTACGGCACGCTGGTGCTCAACTTCTGCGATTTCGCGCGCTCGTCGCCGAGCGCGAAGACGGTGCGCGTCGGCAATTTCTGGGGCCTGCCCGTCAACATCCTCGTGTTCGCGACGATCAGCTTCGTGCTCGCGGGCGCGCAGTTCAAGCTCAACGGCCAGGTGATCCACAGCCCGACCGAAATCATCGCGACCGTGCCGAACAAGCTGTTCCTCGTGCTCGGCTGCCTCGCGTTCCTGATCGTGACGGTCGCCGTCAACATCATGGCGAACTTCGTCGCGCCCGCCTTCGTGCTGACGAGCCTCGCGCCGCACCGCCTGACGTTCCGCCGCGCGGGCCTGATCAGCGCGACGGTCGCGGTGCTGATCCTGCCGTGGAACCTGTACAACAGCCCGGTCGTGATCGTCTATTTCCTGTCGGGCCTCGGCGCGCTGCTCGGGCCGCTGTACGGAATCATCACGGTCGACTACTGGCTCGTGCGCAGGCAGCGCGTCAACGTTCCCGACCTCTATACCGAAGCGCCGAGCGGCACCTATTTCTATACGCGCGGCGTGAACCGCAAGGCGCTCGCGGCACTGGTGCCGTCCGCGCTGATCTCGATCACGCTCGCGGTCGTGCCCGCGTTCAGCGCGATGACGCCGTTCTCCTGGCTGCTCGGCGCGGCCGTCGCGGGCGGCGTGTACTGGCTGAGCGCCGATCGCAAGCGCGAATACGAAGAGCGCTCCGGCGAGCACATTGCGGTCGCCTGCGCACAGCACTGAACCTCGAACATATGCAACGGGAAACACGGAGTCGCCGATGAGGATCCTGATAGTCAACGTCAACACGACCGAGTCGATCACCGACGCGATCGCCGCGCAGGCGCGCGCGGCCGCATCGCCCGGCACCGAGATCGTCGGGCTGACGCCGCGCTTCGGCGCCGAATCCGTCGAAGGCAACTTCGAAAGCTACCTCGCGGCGATCGCCGTGATGGATCGCGTGCTGAGCTACGACGAACCGTACGACGCGGTGATCCAGGCCGGCTACGGCGAGCACGGCCGCGAAGGCCTGCAGGAACTGCTGACCGCGCCGGTCGTCGACATCACCGAAGCGGCGGCCAGCGTCGCGATGCTGCTCGGCCATCGCTACTCGGTCGTCACGACGCTCGACCGCACGGTGCCGCTGATCGAGGATCGCCTGAAGCTCGCGGGGCTCGACGCGCGCTGCGCGTCGGTGCGCGCGAGCGGCCTCGCGGTGCTCGAACTCGAGGAGAACCCGGCCCGCGCGATCGAATCGATCGTCGACCAGGCGCAGCGCGCGGTGAAGGACGATCACGCGGAAGTGATCTGCCTCGGCTGCGGCGGGATGGCCGGCCTCGACCGGCAGATCGAGGAATGCACGGGCGTGCCCGTCGTCGACGGCGTGTCGGCCGCGGTCGCACTCGCCGAATCGCTGGTGCGCCTGAAGCTGAAGACGTCGAAGGTGCGCACGTACGCGCCGCCGCGTCCGAAGCGCATCGTCGGCTGGCCGGCCAGCTTCGCGAAATGATGCGCCGCCGGCCGGCCGTTGCCATGCGTGCGGGCCGCGTGTCGCAGGGAGGATCATCGCCATGCGGGACGCGCTAGATCCGCACGCCTGCCCGGCCGGCGCGTTCGATACCACGAACGCGCTCGACGTACTCGATGCGCGCCTGATGCGCATCCTGCTCGTGCTGCTGACCGAGCGCACCGTGTCGCGCGCGGCCGTGCGGCTCAACATGTCGCAGCCGGCGACCAGCGCCGCACTGAAGCGGCTGCGCACGCTGCTCGGCGATCCGCTGCTGGTGCGCAGCCGCTACGGGATGGTGCCGACCGAATTCGGCGCGCGGCTGATCGAACCGCTGCGCAACGCGCTGCGTGTGATCGACTTCATCCGCATCCAGCAGCCGAGATTCGATGCGCGCACGTCGGTGCGCACCTACCGGATCGGCTGCCCCGACTACCTGAACGTGCTGTTCGTGCCGAAGCTCGTCGCGCTGTTCCGCGAACGCGCGCCGAACGCGCAGCTCGTGTTCCATCCGCTCGGCGACGGCTTCGACGACGAGCGCGCACTCGCCGACGGCGAACTCGACCTCGTGATCGACAACCGCCCTGCCCGGCTGTCGCGGTTCCGGCAGGACCACCTGTTCGACGATCGCGTCGTATGCCTGATGCGCGCCACGCATCCGCTCGCGCGACGCGGCGCGATGACGGCCGCCGATTTCGCCAATGCGCCGCAGCTGTGCCCGACGCCGTCGTGGCTCGAAGCGTCGGGCGCGATCGACCGGCAACTCGAACGCGTCGGCCTGCAGCGGCGGATCGTCGTCACGCTGCCGCACTTCGAACTTGCTGCGCACGCACTCGTGCGCTCGGACCTGCTGCTGACCACCACCTACCGGCTCGCGCGCCACTACGCGAAACTGCTGCCGCTCGGCGTCGTCGCGCTGCCGGCCGATCCGCCCGACATCGCGTACCGGATGACGTGGAACGAAGCGGGCTCGTGCGTGGAAGGCGTGCACTGGCTGCGCGGGCTGGTTGCCGAAGCGACGCAAAGCTGGCTCGGGGCGGAAGCTGGGCGGCCGGCGGTCGCGGCGATTCCGGCATCGAAAGCGGCCGCTGCGGTCGCGTCGGAACCCGCTCGCACGCCGCGTCGCCGGCATGCGGCGCAGTGCGGCACGGCACCACGCGCGCCCGTCGCGCGCGTGTCGCGTCATCATCGTCTGCCGTCGAAGTCGCACTGAGGCGTACGCACCGGGCAACGAGATGCCGGGCCGTCGCTCGCTCGTTCCAGGTCGCGCCATCTCGAACGGAACCGCAGCGGGCTTCGCCCGTCACGCCGCGCGCATTGGCTGCGCAAGCAACCGGTATGCGACCACCGCAACCCCGAGCGCCAGCACGCCGCTCACGACAAGCGTATCGGCGAAACCGCGCGCGAACGCCGTTGGCGCGGCCTGCGCGAGCGCGCCGGCGGCCGATGCCGGCACGCGCCCGAGCGCCTGCGCGAGATCGCCGGCCAGCAGGCTCGACATGAATCGCGCATCGACGCTGCCGCGCAGCACGGACCCAGCCTCCAGCAGGCGGTCGAGCTGCGCATGCGTGCGAGCCGCCAGCACCGCGCCGAGCACGCCGACGGCCGTCACGATCGCCGAGAAACGCGTCGTCGTGCTGATCCCCGACGCCATCCCCGTGCGGTTCGGCGGCACGCACGCCATGATCGCCTTCTGCGTGTCGCCGTTCATGATGCCCGCGCCGCAGCCGGTCACGAACATGCCGAGCGCGACCCATCGATACGCGCCGCTCGCCGTCAGCGCCGCGGTCGCGAGATTGCCCGCGCCGATCAGCGCAAGCCCGGCGGCCAGCACGCCGCCGGACGATACGCGCGCCCCCAGCGCCGCGCCGAGCGACGGTCCCGCGATCATCGCGAACGCGAACGGCAGCATCCCGAGTCCTGCGTCGATCGCCGACATCCCGAACGCGTTCTGCAGGTACAGCGGCAGGAACGTCATCATCACCTGCGCGCAGGCCGCATAGCCGAACATCGCGAGCACCGCGCCGACGAAACGCGGCTGGCGGAACAGCGCGAGATCGATCATCGGCCGCGCCTGCCAGCGTTCCGCGCCGACGAAGGCCGCGAACAGCGCGGCGGCGAGCGCGAGCCGGCCGAGCGTCGCCGCCGACAGCCAGCCGTGCGACGGCGCGCCGATCAGCGCCGCGATCGCGCTGGCAAGCGCCGCGCCGAACAGCAGGCTGCCGGCGAAATCCACGCGCTTCGCCTGCGGATCGCGCGACTCGTCGATTGCGCCGCGCGCACCGGCCGCCAGCAGCATGCAGACCGGCAGGTTCAGCAGGAACACCCAGCGCCAGCCGATCCACTGCGTGATCGCACCGCCAACGAGCGGCGCGACGGCCGTCGCGATACCCATGCACATGCCCCACACCGCCCATGCGCGCGCGCGTTCGCGACCGTCCGGGAAACGGTTCGCGATCACCGCGAGCGCGGCCGTCAGCAGCAGCGCGGCGCCCGCGCCCTTCGTCGCGCGCGCGGCGATCAGCCAGCCGGCCGACGGCGCGATGCCGCAGCCGAGCGACGCGATCGCGAACAGCGCAAGGCCGATGCCGAGCATCCGCTTGCGGCCGAAGCGGTCGGCGAGGCCGCCGGCCGGCAGCAGGCACGCGGCGAACGCCGTCATGTAGGCGCTGACGACCCATTCGACGTCGGCGAAGCTCGCATGAAAGCTGCGCGCGATGCTCGGCAGCGACACCGCGACGACGTTCGTGTCGAGCACGATCAGTGAGCAGGTGGCCGACGCGACGGCAAGCGTCGCGGCGGCCGGCATGCGGGGGCCCGCGCGCGTCGTGGCGGGCGCCGGTGAAGAAAGGGACATCGACGACTCCGGGACAGGATGGACGAGCCGTATGCTAGGCTTGCCCGGTATTGCCTGTCATTGACACTCCCACGCTGTTTTATTGACGAATCCTGCAATCATGGACCGGCTCGAATTCCGTCACGTCCGCGCGTTCCTGAGCGTCGCGCAGCATCTGCACTTCGCTCGCGCGGCCGAGGCGCTCGACATGGCGCCGCCCGCACTCACGCGACAGATCCAGGAAGCCGAGCGCCTGCTCGGCGTGCGGCTGTTTCACCGGTCGCGGCGCGCGGTCACGCTGAGCGCGGCGGGCGAGGCCTACCTCGGCGAGGCGAGCGCCGCGTTCGAGCATCTGCGGCGCGGCCGCGAGCTCGCGGCGCTGGCCGAGCGCGGCGAGCTCGGCCGCATCGAGATCGGCTATGTGTCGTCCGCCGTCTATTCGGGCACCTTGCAGCGCACGGTCGGCGCGTATCGCGCCGCGCATCCGCGCATCGAACTGGACCTGCGCGAAGTCCCGATGGACGACGTCGCGCGGCAGCTCGACGCCGGCCGGCTCGATCTCGCCTATGTGCGGCCGCCGTTGCCGCTGCCGGGCGGGCTGCGGATCGTCACGCTGCAGCGCGACGTGTTCGTCGCGGCGGTGCCGGCCGATTCGCGTTACGCGGCGATGGCGACCGTGCGCGCCGCCGATCTCGCCGATGCGCGCTTCGCGGTGCCGGAGCAGGAACGGGGCACGCTCGAAGTCGCGCGCCGCGGCCGCTTCGCGCCGGTGATCGCCGCGCGGCCGGGCGGCTTGCTCGCGGTGCTCGCCTGCGTGTCCGTGAACGGCTGGGTCGCGGTGATTCCCGATGCGCTCGCCGACTGCGTGTCGCTGCCGGGCGTCGTCTACCGGCCGATCGCGGGCAAGCCGATCATGTCGGAGCTTGCGCTCGCGCACCGGCGATTCGAAAAAGCGCCGGCGGTGCGCGCGTTCCTGCGGACGGTCGTGCCGGCCCCGTAATGCGCGTCGGCTGTGCGAGGGCCGATGACGAACGCGCTGGACCGCCGCCCTGTCCCGGACGCCGATCCGCCATCGCAGCACATTCCAAGCGAACTCGCGTTGCCGCCTGCCTGCATGTACGCGAGCCTCGGCCACCGCACACCCGCTCCGCCCGAATATGCATTTCACGATTCGATGTTTGTCGGCGGGAAACCGATTCCGTAAGCTGCCCGGCAGCCGCGCCATGAACACGCGGATCACCGAGGACACGCCGCCGATGCATCACGCCCCCTCCGTCACCCGTCGCCGCACGCTGCTGCGTCTCGCGGCACTCGCGGCCGCGCCGCTCGCCGCTCGCGCGCTGCCCGCCCACGCCGCCGCCCAGGATCTGTCGAACGTCACGCTCGTGCTCGGCGACCAGGCCGGCGGCCTGCGCGCGCTCGCGGAGGCCGCGCGCGTGCTCGACGGCGCGCCGTACCGGTTCCGCTGGGCCAATTTCCAGGGCGCCGCGCCGCTGTTCGAGGCGCAGCGCGCGGGCGCGATCGATCTCGCACCGGCCGGCGACCTGCCGGTGCTGACCGCCGCGCTCGGCGATCCGGCGCTGCGGATCGTCGCGACCCGCGTCGGCTCGCCGGCATCGCTCGGCATCGTCGTGCAGCCCGACTCGCCGGTCCGCACGGTCGCGGACCTGAAGGGACGCACGGTCGTCGTATCGTCGGCGCGCGGCAGCATCTCCCAGTACCAGCTGTACGGCGCGCTGCGCGAACACGGCCTCGCGGCCGCCGACGTCGACGTGCGCTTCGTGCTGCCCGTCGATGCGTTCGCCGCGTTCGAGGCGAAGCAGATCCCGATCTGGGCGACCTTCGATCCGTACTACGGGCATGTGGTGCGACGCGGCGCGCGCGTCGTGCGCGACGGCAGCGGCATCAACTCGGGACTCGCGTTTCTCACGTCGCCGGTCGACACGCTGAACGATCGTGCGAAACGCGCGGCGCTCGCCGACGTACTCGCGCGGCTCACGCGCGCCGGTCAATGGGCGCTGTCGCATCCGGCCGATTACGCAAGCGTCTACGCATCGCTGACGCGCCTGCCGCCCGATGCGGCCGCCGACATCGTGCGCCGGGCGCCACTCGCACAGCGCGGCCTGACCGGCGTGGACATCGCGGTGCTGCAACGCGTCGCCGACCGCGCGGCGGCCGATGCGATCCTGCCGAAGCGAGTCGACGTCGCGTCGATCGCGATCCGCAATCTCGGCGCGCCCCAGGCAGGCTAGGACGGCAAGCGGACGAGTCGGGTTCGCGTCATTGCAGCCATGGCTGCAACGACTGCTGCAATGTCGAATTCGTCAGACCGAAGGCGGCACGCCGCGCGGCCGCGTCATGTCGAGATCCGGTACGTCGTCGCCGAACGTCGACGCAACCAGCGTGCGCATCGCGGCGACCAGCAGCGTCGGCCCCGACTGGTTGAACGTGCAGCGCTCGCCCGCGGCCGGCACCGCGCGATGCAGCACGGCACGCCACGGACCGCACGCGCCGTCGCGCTCGAATGCGGCGAACGGCAGCCGCTCGACGAGCGGACCGCCGTCGGCCCACGACGACGACGGCGCAAACGGCACCGGCGCGCCGCCCCGCTCGCCCACCACCGTGCAGCCCGACGCATCGACGCGCGGCGCATCGCGATCCATGGCCATCGCCACCCAATAATCCAGCGCCGCGCCTGTCAGGTCCTCGACTTGCATGCCCGCCTCCGCTTCGTCTCCGGCGACGACATCGCGGCCGCCGCGCGCGTCGCATATCCGCGCCACCGTCTTTGATCACCTGCACCACCGCGATAAGCATAGTTCAAATCGTTGCTTGTCCGCGCCCGGAGCGTCATCGAGAATGACCCGACGGGCTCGCGCCCGGTTTCGTTCCCTAACGTTTCCACTTTGATCGATCCATGCTTCCACTGCGTCTGCTGCGATCGCTGCTGATCGCCTCCGTCTTCGCGCTGCCGGCCGCCGCCGCGCACGCGGACAAGCCCGCCACCATCCGCATCGGCGTCGCGCAGCAAGGCGCCGGCGACCCGCCGACCTTCGGCGGCTCGTCCGCCGCGACCGTGCAATTGCAACAGCTTGTCGAAAAGGAATTCGCGGCCGACGGCATCAAGGTGCAATGGCTGTTCTTCAAGGGTGCGGGGCCGGCCGTCAACGAAGCGATCGCCAACAAGGCGCTCGACTTCGCGTACCAGGGCGACCTGCCCGCCGTGCTCGCGCGCGCCAACGGGCTCAAGACGCATCTGCTGCTCGCCACCAGCGTCCGCTCGGGCGTCAAGATCGCGGTGCCGCCCGATTCCGACATCAAGTCGATCAAGGACCTGAAGGGCCGCCGCGTCTCGATCTTCCGCGGCACGAACCTGCAGCTCGTCGCCGACAACGCGCTCGCGAAGAACGGGCTCGACGAACGCGACCTGCGCGTGACCAACCTCGACACCGCGAGCGCGCTGGCCGCACTCGCGTCGAAGGGCATCGACGCGTCGGTGAACGACTATCAGCTGTACAAGCTGCGCGACGCGGGGCTCGCGAAGATCATCTACGAATCGCAGAACGACGGTCCTCAGTTCACGCGCCAGACCCACCTGCTCGTGCTCGACGACTTCGAACGCGCGCATCCCGACATCGTGCAGCGCGTGGTCGACGCGGTCGTGAAAGGCGCGCGCTGGTCGTCCGACGAAGCGAACCGCGATGCGCTGTTCAGGCTGTGGGCGAAGAGCGGCGTGCCGGTGTCGTCGTGGCAGGCCGACTATGCGAACCAGCGCCTGAAGGATCGCCTGTCGCCGCTGATCGACCCGTTCCTGGTCGCGCGCTACAAGGCCGTCGCACAGGACGCGTTGCGACTGAAGCTGATTCGCCAGCCGATCGACGTCGACGGCTGGTTCGAGCCGAAGTATCTCGACAACGCGCTGCGCGCGCAGAAGCTCGAACAGTACTGGCCGCGCTACGACGCGTCCGGCAAGCCGCTGTCCTGAACCGGAATCCGCCGATGAGCGACACCGCGATCCCGATCCCGTCGTCCGACCCGCATGCGCTCGGCGCGTCGTCGCGCCGTCGCGCGGCCGCGAAGCGGCTGGCATGGCTGCTCGCGCCATGGGTGCTCCCCGCGCTGCTGTTCACGCTATGGAACGTCGGCAGCGCGCGCGGCTGGATTGCGCCGCAGATCCTGCCGCCGCCCGAACAGGTCTATCAGGCACTCGCCGAACTCGCGGCGAGCGGCGATCTGCTGCGCCATACGCTGATCAGCCTGCAGCGCGTGCTGGTCGGTTTCGCGGCCGGCACGCTGCTCGGCTTCGCGATCGGCGCGGCGCTCGGCCTGTCGCGCACGTTCGAGGCGTACGTGCTGCCGAGCTTCAATGCGCTGGTGCAGATTCCGGTGCTCGGCTGGCTGCCGTTCCTGCTGCTGCTCGTCGGCGTCGGCGAGCCGCTCAAGTACCTGCTGATCGCGCACGCGGCGCTGGTACCGGTCACGCTGAGCACGCTGCAAGGCTTTCGTCAGACGCCCGCCGCGCTCGACGAGGTCGCGCGCGGATTCGGCTACACGCGCCGCCAGCGCATCGTCCACGTCGTGCTGCCGGCCGCCGTGCCGACGCTCGCGACCGGCGTGCGGCTCGCGTTCACGAAGTCGTGGCTCGCGCTCGTCGTCGTCGAGCTCGTCGCGTCGTCCGAAGGGCTCGGCTACCTGATCGTGTACGGCAGGCAACTGTTCCAGCTCGATCTCGTGATGGCCGCCGTCGTCGTGGTCGGCGCGGTCGGCCTGCTGATCAACCGGCTGCTCGACGCGCTCGAAGCGCGCCTGCGGCGCGGCGTGCCGTCCGCGTTTCGCGGCTGACGCTGCGCGCCGCGCCTTCCGAGGAATCCTTTTATGCCGCATTCCACTACGCCGATCCCGCACGAAGCCCGGCACGCCGCCGTCGTGACACGACGCCGCCACGCGCCCGACTGGCGCGGCCTCGTGCTGCCGCTGGCCGCGGTCGCGATCTGGTGGGCGATCGCGTCCGCGCACCTGATCAACAGCGGGCTGCTCGTCAGCCCCGCCGACGTGCTGCGCACCGCATGGACGCAGATCACGAGCGGCGCGCTGGCCCGCGCGCTGTCGGCGTCGCTTGCGCGCGAAGCATGCGGCTTCGCGATCGGCGCAACTGGCGGGCTGCTGCTCGGCGCCGCGCTCGGGCTGTCGCGCGTCGCGACGCGCATCGTCGGCCCGAGTTTCGACACCTTCAAGCAGATCTCGCTGTTCGCGTGGATTCCGCTGATCTCCGTCTGGTTCGGCCTCGGCGACGTCGCGAAGGTCGTGTTCCTGTCGCTCGCCGCGCTGCTGCCCGTCGCCGCGCATACCTGCGACGGCATTCACGCGGTGCCGCGCGCCTATGTCGACGTCGCGCGTGCGCTGCGCTATTCGCGGCTTCAGCTCGTGCGCCACGTGATCCTGCCCGCCGCGCTGCCGTCGATCTTCACCGGGCTCTATCTCGGCCTCATCTATTCGTGGCTCGCGACGCTCGGCGCCGAATACTTGCTCGTCGCGGGCAGCGGCATCGGCAACACGCTGATCGACGGCAGCGAGCAGTTCCGCATGGATCTCGTGCTGTTCGGCATCATCGTCGTCGGCGCAACCGGCTGGGCGCTGAACGCGCTCGCCCGCGCGATCGAGCGCAAGGTGCTCGCGCGGCGCGGCGACCTGAACGCCTGATCGTCCCTTTTCCCCGTGACTTCCTCCGCCTGCTCCGCCATGACGACCCTCGCCTCCGATTCGCTCGACATCCTTCACGTGAGCAAACGCTATGCGCAGCGCGGCGCCTCGCTCGCCGTGCTCGACGACGTATCGCTGCACGTGCGCGCCGGCGAGTTCGTCACGATCGTCGGCGCGAGCGGCTGCGGCAAGTCGACGCTGCTGCGGCTGATCGCGGGGCTCGACACCGACTATGCGGGCGAGATCCGCGCGGGCGACGAGATCGTGCGCGACACCTCGCTGCAACGCGGCATCGTGTTCCAGGACCATCGGCTGTTTCCGTGGCTGACCGTCGCGCAGAACATCGAGGCCGCGCTGCGCAACGCGCCGCTCGATGCGCAGCAGAAGCGCCGCGCGGTGGCGGATCACATCGCGCTGGTCGGCCTGAACGGCTTCGAGCACGCGTATCCGAACCAGTTGTCGGGCGGCATGGCGCAGCGCGTCGCGATCGCGCGCGGCCTCGTGAACCGTCCGCGCGTGCTGCTGCTCGACGAGCCGTTCGGCGCGCTCGACGCGCAGACGCGCGCGCGCATGCAGAACGAACTGCTGCGCATCTGGGAACAGGAACGCATCACGATGATCCTCGTCACGCACGACGTCGACGAGGCCGTCTATCTCGGCGATCGCGTCGTCACGATGGCGCCGCGCCCCGGCCGCATCGAGCGCATCGTCGACGTCGCGCTGCCGCGTCCGCGCCGCCGCGATTCGCCGGAATTCGCGCGGCTGCGCGCGACGGTGCTCGCCGACTTCGACGACGGCGGCGACGACGATCGGCCGGGCGGCCCGCCTGTGCGGGCCGATGCGCCGCACGCGCGCCGGATCGGCGCATGGCGGCTCGCATGGTAGGCGCACACGCACGCGCCATTGCATCGCATTCCCGCGCATATCGATCGTTCTCGTCCGCACGCTAAGGTTGTGACGATTGATCGGTTCCGGTTCCGCGCGGTCTCTGCTTGAATGGAAGCCCGAACGCCCTCACCTCAGGAGACTCCCGATGTCCGAAGTCCAGCACGCCGCTCACCCGTCATCGCATGCCGCGCCGCGTACGGCCGCCGCCCCGCTCCAGCTTCGCCAGGTCGCCGGCCGGATCGGCGCCGAAATCTCCGGCGTGCGGCTGTCGGCCACGCTCGACGATGCGACGTTCGACGCGATCCAGGCCGCGCTGCTGCGCCACAAGGTGCTGTTCTTCCGCGGCCAGCGCCATCTCGACGACGCCGCGCAGGAAGCGTTCGCGCGCCGCTTCGGCGACACGGTCGCGCATCCGACCGTGCCGTCCGTCGACGGCAGCGCGCATCTGCTCGAACTCGATTCGGCGCACGGCGCACGCGCCAACTCGTGGCATACCGACGTGACCTTCGTCGATGCGTACCCGAAGATCTCGATCCTGCGCGGCGTCGTGATCCCGCCGGTCGGCGGCGACACGGTATGGGCCAACACGGCCGCCGCGTATGCGCATCTGCCCGACACGCTGCGCACGCTCGCCGATACGCTGTGGGCCGTCCATACGAATGCGTACGACTACGCGTCGACCCACGTGCACGCCGACGAAACGCAGCTGAAGCGCTACCGCGAAGTGTTCACGTCGACCGTCTACGAGACCGAGCATCCGGTCGTGCGCGTGCATCCTGAAACGGGCGAGCGCACGCTCGTGCTCGGCCACTTCGTGCAGCGAATCAAGGGCCTGTCGACGCAGGACTCCGCGCATCTGCTGCAGGTCTTCCACGAACACGTGACGCGCCTCGAGAACACCGTGCGCTGGAGCTGGCAGGAAGGCGACGTCGCGATCTGGGACAACCGCGCGACCCAGCATTACGCGATCAACGACTACGGCGATGCGCGCCGCGTCGTGCGCCGCGCGACCGTTCACGGCGACGTGCCGGTCGGCATCGACGGCCGGCAAAGCGTCGTGCTGAAGGGGCCGGGCGCCACGCTGCAGTAATGCGCGTCGCGCGGGCGGGAACGGCAGCGCGTCGCCGTTCCCGCCTGCGCGGCGCGGCGGCCCGTGCCGCGTTACCGGAAACCCGACCATGCATCCTCGCCCGCCGAACCGGCTCGCCTGCCTGTCGCGATGTCGGCCGTTCGTTCCGTTCACTTCCGCCAGGAGCGTCGCATGAGCGCCCTACTCGAACCCGCCGGCCAGCCGGTCGACGTGATTCCGCTGTCCGCCCACATCGGCGCGGAGATTCGCGGCGTCGACCTGACCCAGCCGCTGACCACCCCGCAGATCGCCGCGATCCGCCACGCACTGCTGAAATGGCGCGTGGTCTTCTTCCGCGAACAATTCCTCACGCACGAGCAGCACGTCGCATTCTCCGCACAGTTCGGCGAGCCGACGGTCGGCCATCCGGTGTTCGGGCATGTCGACGGGCATCCCGCCGTCTATTCGATCGCGAAGCATCGCAAGGCGACGCGCTTCGAAGGCGAACCGGTGCGGCGGCCGTGGACCGGCTGGCATACCGACGTCACCGCGGCCGTGAATCCGCCGTGGGCGTCGATCCTGCGCGGCGTGACGATTCCGCCGTACGGCGGCGACACGCAGTGGACCAATCTCGTGCGCGCGTACGAGACGCTGTCCGCACCGCTGCGTGGGTTCGTCGACGGGCTGCGCGGCATTCACCGCTTCACGCCGCCGGCCGGCGCACGCGCGACCGGCGCCTTCGACGAAGCCGTCGAGCGGCGCCCGCTCGTGACCGAGCACCCGCTCGTGCGCGTCCATCCGGAAACCGGCGAGCGTGCGCTGTACGTGAGCCCGAGTTTCCTGAAATCGATCGTCGGGCTGACGCCGCGCGAAAGCCAGGCGCTGCTCGAACTGCTGTGGGAACACGTGACGCGGCCGGAATTCACGATCCGCTTCAAGTGGGAACCGCGCAGCATCGCGTTCTGGGACAACCGCGCGACCGCGCATCTCGCGCCCGTCGACATCTTCGACCTCGACTTCGATCGCCAGCTTTACCGCACCACGCTCGTCGGCGACGTGCCGGTCGGGCCGGACGGACGACCGTCGGTTGCGCTCGAAGGCTCGCCGGTGGAAGCCGCGGCGGCGGTCGCGCTCAACTGACGCGCGACGCGGGCACGGACCGGCGCGCCGGTCCGTCGTCATCCGCATACCGACACATCGAACGGCTGCGAGTCAATCGAGCCACACGCCATCGAACCGATGGCCGCCGAGCGGCGAAAACGCGAGCCCGTGCACGCGCTTCGACACCGGCAGCGACACGATCGACGTCGCGATCGGCGTGAACGGCACCTGATCCTTGAACACGACCTGCGCCTGCTCGTACAGCGCCGTGCGCTTCGCGACGTCGGCATTCGTGCGCGCGGCCTCGACGAGCCGCTCGAAATCCGCGTTGCACCACTTCGCGAGATTGCTGCCGTGCACGGCGTCGCAGCCGAGCAGCGCGCCGAGCCAGTTGTCGGGATCGCCGTTGTCGCCCGACCAGCCGTACAGGATCGCGTCGTGCTGGCCGTCCTGCTTCGCGCGCCGGTTGTATTCGCCCCACTCGTAGCTGACGATCTTCGCGCGCACGCCGATCTTCGCCCAGTCCTGCTGGATCAGTTGCGCCATCAGCTGCGCGTTCGGGTTGTACGGACGCTGCACGGGCATCGCCCACAGCGTCAGCTCGAAGCCGTTCGGGAATCCCGCACGCGCGAGCAGCGCCTTCGCGGCGGCCGGATCGTGCGGCGCATCCTTCAGGCGCGGGTTGTACGACCATTGCGCCGGCGGCATCGGATTCGTCGCGATCGTCGCGTCGCCGTTGAAGACCGTCCTCAGGATCGCGGCCTTGTCGATCGCGATGTCGAGCGCGCGCCGCACGTCGACGCGATCGAGCGGCGGATGCTGCGTGTTGTACGCGACGAAGCCGACGTTGAACCCCATCGCCGAGAACAGCGTCAGCGACGGGTTGCGCCGCACCGTGTCGAGATCGGCCGGGCGCGGGAATACCGACACCTGGCACTCGCCGCCCGTCAGCTTGCGCAGGCGCGTCGCGGGGTCGGGCGTGATCGCGAACACCAGGTGCGCGAGCTTCACGTCGTCGGGCTTCCAGTAGCCGGGATTCGCGTCGTAGCGGATCACGGCGTCCTTCTGGTACGCGCGCAACTGGAACGGGCCCGTGCCGACTGGAAACTGGTTGATGTCGGCTTCGCGATGGCGCGTGGCGAGTTGCGACGCATACTCGGCCGACAGGATCGACGCGAAGGCCATCGCGAGATTGCGCACGAATACGACGTCGGGCTCTTTCAATGCGAAGCGCACCGTGTAGTCGTCGACCTTTTCGATGCGCTCGATATTGCGGTCGAAGCCGAGGTCGCTGAAGTACGGAAAGCTGACCGGATATGCCTTGCGGAACGGATCGTCGCGATCGAGCATCCGGCGGAACGTGAAGACCACGTCGTCGGCCTGGAACGGACGGGTCGGCTTGAACCACGCAGTCGTCTGGAATTTCACGCCGCGCCGCAGATGGAATGTGTAGACGCGCTGGTCGGCCGACACGTCCCAGCTCGTCGCGAGCGCCGGCTCGAGATCGAGCGTGCCGCGCCGGAACTGCACGAGTTCGTTGTAGATCGTATGCGTGCTCGCGTCGAAATCGGTGCTGGTCGTGTGCTGGCCGGGATCGAAACCGGCCGGGCTGCCTTCGCTGCAGAACACGAGCGTGTTGCCCGCCGGCGCGGCAAGCGCATGCGACGCGGCCCCGGCCAGCATCAGCGAGGCGGCAATGCAGCGAAGCGCGCTCGCGAACGGCGACACGTGGCACGCGCGACGCGCGGCGGAGGAGATCAAGCGGATTTTCATGGCGATCGAAAGGAATGGCGGTCATACGAATGAAGACGGACGATCTTCGCGCCTGTCCCGCCGATCGCGAACCAATCGATTCGGTATTGCTTATCGCCATCGCTGCATCCCGGCGCCGCCGCGCGAAAACGTCCGCGCGAACGTCGGGGCAGCCCCCCGTCATCCGGCCCCCTGCAGGTTCCGCGGAATCGGCGCATCGTATCGGTTGGCTGACCGGACGCCGGTGCACGCGCGCCGGGATCCGCCGCCTGCGCACCGCCCATACCAGGAGGACACACGATGCCTGACAACCCCGATACGCAATCGCGCCCCGTGAAGACGCCGGGCCCCGACCATCCGATCACGGTCTCGCCGCATCCGTCGCGGGTAGTCGTCACCGTGGCCGGCCGGACGATCGCCGATACGCAGCGTGCGCTGTCGCTGCGCGAGGCCACCTACCCGGCCGTGCTCTACATTCCGCGCGAGGACGCCGACATGACGCTGCTGCAGCGCACCGACCATGCGACGTACTGCCCGTACAAGGGCGACTGCGCGTACTACTCGATCCCGTCCGGCGGCGAACGCGCGGTCAACGCGGTATGGACGTACGAACATCCGTATCCGGCCGTCGAAGGGATTCGCGGACACCTCGCGTTCTATCCCGATCGCGTCGATTCGATCGTCGACAGCGCGGCCGGCCAGGACTGAACACCGACGACATCCTGCCTGCATGCCACCGCCGTGATGCGATGCGCGCTGCGCCGCGCATCGCACAGGCCGCTTCCGCACTGCGCCGCCGCTGATTTGCATATGCGGATTCGTTGGTTGGCCGCCGACCCGCGCCGACGTATCGTGCTGAGTCCGGCGGGACCGGCCCGCGGCGCGCGTCGCCGCATCCGGCCCTGCCGTGCGCCGACCGCGCCGCATCCGCGCGCGGCCCGCCTTCCGCACGCAGGACGCTTCAATGAACGACACCTCTCACGCAGACGTCGCAACGACACCGGCGAACCCGCGTCGCCGCCGGTGGCTGCAACACACGGCCGCCGGGTTTGCCGGCCTCGCGCTCGGGCCGCTCGCCGGCCTGCCCGCAAATGCGCAGGGCAGCGGCACGCGGCTGCGCGTCGGCTTCCAGAAATACGGCAACTTCGTCGTGCTCAAGGCGCGCGGCACGCTCGAGAAGCGGCTCGCGGCCCAGGGCGTCACCGTGCAGTGGCTCGAGTTCCCGGCCGGCCCGCAATTGCTCGAAGGGCTCAATGCGGGCGCGATCGACGTCGGCACGGTCGGCGAGACGCCGCCGATCTTCGCGCAGGCGGCCGGCGTCGATTTCGTCTATATCGGCAACGAGCCGCCGGCCCCGCAAGGCGAGGCGATCGTCGTGCTGCCCGATTCGCCGATCCGCACGGTCGCACAGCTGCGCGGCAAGAAGGTCGCGTTCAACAAGGGCTCGAACGTCCACTACCTGCTCGTGAAGGCGCTGCAGCACGCCGGCCTCACGTATGCCGACATCCAGCCGATCTACCTGACGCCCGCCGACGCGCGCGCCGCGTTCGTCCAGCGCAGCGTCGATGCGTGGGTGATCTGGGATCCGTACCTGGCGGCCGCCGAACGACAGCTCGGCGCACGCGTGGTCGCGAACGGCGAAGGGCTCGTGCGCAATACGCAGTACTACCTCGCGGCGCGCAAGTATGCGTCCGCGCAGCCGCAGGTGCTGCGCGCACTGCTCGACGAAGTCGATGCGGTCGACCGCTGGGGGCGCGACCACATTCCCGAGGTCGCCGCGCAGCTGTCGCCGCTCGTCGGTCTCGACGCGCCGACGCTCGAAGTCGCGCTCAAGCGCACCGGATACGGCGTGCAGCCGATCGCCGATGCGACGATCGCCTATCAGCAGAACATCGCCGATGCGTTCAGCACGTTGAAGCTGATTCCCGGCAAGGTCACGGTCGCCGACGCGCGCTGGCACGCGACACCCGCATGACGCATGCGTGATGCACCCGGCCGATGCCGTTATCGCGGCGGCGTCGCGCCGATCCGCTTCCACTCGTCGTAGTCGATGACCAGGCCCGCTTCGTCGACCGCGATATCGGCCGCATAAGTGCCGCTCTCGTAGCGATACACGCGCTCGGCCGTTCGCGTATAGCGCTGCTCGCCGCGCACGACGTCGAAGTCGGGAAAGCGCAGCCATGCAGTGCGGATCAGCGTCGATTCGCCGATACGCAGCGCGAGCCGCCGGATCGGCAGCGTATTGGTCGACGGGCTGAAGCCGAGGTCGATGTCGGTCGCGCCGTCCAGAGACGGCGCGTCGATCCCCTGGATCGTCCACTTCCCGTTGTCGCACGCGATGTCGAGCTGTTGCGGCGTCGCGCCGAGCCAGCGCGTCACGCGCGCGGAACGCGTGAGCCAGTCGGCGCCGCATGCGATCGCATAATCGATGCGAAACGGCGTGCCGTCGATCGCGCCCGCGACCGAACCCGACAGGTCGATCCCGGCAGGCGTCTCGACGAGCCGGCACCATTCGGCCGCCTGCCACGTCTGCACGATCTGCCACGCGACGCATCGCGTGCGCGTCGGTTCGTTCGCTTGCGTCATCTCGCCGTCTCCCGTTTGATGATTGCGGCCGATCGGCGTGTGCGTGTCGCGCTGCCGCGTCGATCGGGTGCAAACGGATTGTCGCTCATGGCGCGGGCAGGACGGGCGGTTTCGATGACGAATCGTGATTCGCGCGAGCCGGCGCGGCGCAGCTGCGCGGGCCTTCGCAGGACCATGCGCAGCCCCGCTCGCACACGCCGACCGGCCCCTCCGGGACGTGCAGCGTGCCGAGCGACGCGTAGCCGGACATTTCACGCCGATCGGAAAGCAATCCACAATTTTTTGTCGCATCATAAGCGTCCGTTTATCCCGGAAAAGGCGACTTCATGGATTTGTTGGCGACGATGCGCATCTACGTCAGGGTCGTCGAGCGTGGCACGATGTCCGGCGCGGCCCGCGACCTCGACATGGGCCAGCCCGCCGTCAGCGAGCGCATCGAGAAACTCGAGAAATTCCTCGGCACGCGGCTGCTGATGCGCAGCGCGCGCACGCTCACCTGTACGGAAGAAGGCCGGGTCTTCTACGAACGCAGCAAGGAACTGCTCGATGCGGCCGCAGACTCGATCGCGTCGGTGTCGAAAGCGGAGCACACGCTCAGCGGCACCATTCGCCTCGCATCGCCGCAATGCTTCGGCGAAGTGGTGATCCCGAAGGCGCTGATGCACATCCGTACGCTCTACCCGCAACTGCGGATCGATCTCGTGCTGAACGACAACATCGTCGATCCGGTGACCGAAGGCGTCGATATCTCGATCCGCCTCGGCCAGCTCGGCGACGGCGGCTTCGTCGCGCACCCGATCGGCCATGTCGGGCGCGTGCTCGTCGCCGCGCCGTCGTATCTCGATCGCTACGGACCGATCGAGTCGACGGCCGACCTCGTCAAGCATCCGTTCATCCGCGTCAAAGGCGTCTTCGCGAATGAACAGCTGCCGCTGCAGAACGCCGACGGAACGCTCGAACATGCACGAATCCAGACCGTGATGACGACGAGCCACTGGCGCCCGATGTTCGACACGATCATGGCCGGCGGCGGCATCGGCGTGGTCCAGCAGCCGGCCTGCGCGAACGCGCTCGCGCAGGGCAGGCTCGTCGAACTCCTGCCGGCCCATACGATTCCCGACTTCGCGCTCAATGCGCTCGTGCAGGCGCATCGGCCGTTGCCGCCGCGCGTGCGGGCGATCGTCGACCTGCTGAAAAAGGAACTGCCCGCGCTATTGCAGAAGCCCGCGCGCTGACGAAGCCGACCATCGTCCGGCAGCGCGATCGCCAGCGTTGCGCTCGTGCTCGCGCCCGCCGCGCGGCACTTGCACACGACGCGCGCCTGCGGTAGCGTGCTGCTTTCCGGGATAACCGAAGCCTCGCGTCGAAACCCATCCGTCGATTCGATCCGATGCGGCCCGTCCTTGCCGGCGCGGTCGCGTCGTGCGTACAGGAGGGGTTTCCGTTGGACACTCGCGTTTACCTGCTGGGCGCCGCCGTGTTTCTGGCCGGCGTCGCCGAAAACATCTGCGTCGGCATCCTGCCGGCCCTCTCCGCCGGCCTTCATGTATCGGTCGCGGCCGCCGGCCAGCTCACCACGATTTTTTCCGCCGTCTTCGCCCTGGCCGCGCTCGTCGCGGCCGCCTGCATCGCGCGCGTCGAGCGGCGCACCGCACTGCTCGCGTCGCTCGGCGCGTTCGCGGCCACGAACCTCTTCGCCGCGGCCAGCCCCGGCTATGCGAGCCTGTTCGTCGCACGCGTGCTGATGGCCGCGAGCTGCGCGACGCTGATCCTCGTCGCGACGCGGTTCGCGGCCGAGCTCGCACCGCCGTCGCAGCGCGGTCGCGCGATCGGCATCGTGTTCATGGGAATCAGCGCATCGCTCGTACTCGGCGTGCCGATCGGGATGCGGATCGCCGACTGGGCCGGCTGGCGGGCGGTATTCACGTCGATCGCGCTGCCCGCGCTGCCGCTCGGCCTGTGGCTCGCGCGCCGACTGCCGCGCATCGCGAACCTGCCGGCCGCCGAAACCGCTGTCGCACCGGCCACCGCGTCGTATCGCGCGGTGCTCGGCCGCCCGCGGCTGCTGGCCGCGCAATGCGTGTCAATCGCGATGATCGGCGGGCACTTCACGCTGTTCGCGTATCTGACGCCGTACCTGCAGGCCGTGCTGTCGCCGGGCGCGGCTGCACTCGAAAGCCTGTATGTCGCGTTCGGTGTCGCCGGCGTGACCGGCGCGTGGCTCGGCGGGCTGCTGTCCGACCGGCTCGGCGCCTCGCGCGCGCTCTGCGCATGCCCTGCGGCGTTTCTCGTCGCGATGGCGATGCTGCCGGCCGCCGGTGCATCGCCGTTCGTGTTCGTGCCCGCGATGATGCTGTGGGGCGCCATCAGCTGGTCGATCTCGCCGATCGTGCAGAACTACCTGATCCACGCCGCGCCGTCGCTGGCCGATGCGAGCGTCGGCATCAACGTGTCCGCGATGCACGCGGGCGTCGCGCTCGGTTCGGCGTTCGGCGGCGTGCTGGTCGGACGCGATGCGCTGCTCGCCACGCCGTGGGCCGGATGCGCGCTCGTGGCGGTCGCACTCGGCTGTGCATGCATCGCGGCGCGGCCGGTGCGGCAAACGGCCCGTGCGTCGTGAACGGCACGCTGCTCGTCGACGGAAGGCACGCACTATCTCGGCCGCAAGGTCGGCAGCGGCAAGCTGCTCGTGCACCTCTATCAGTACTTCGACGGCGAATTCGAGCCAACCTGCAAGGATCGCGACCTGAAGTAAGGCGGCGTGGCGTGCGCGCACGCCCGCCAGATAGCGCCGCGCCGCCGCGTCACCACGCCTGCCGATAGATCGCCAGCGCGTCGGCCTCCGTCACCTCGCGCGGGTTGTTCACGAGCAGCCGCGTCTGCAGCATCGCGTCCGACGCCATCCTCGGCAGGTCGCCTTCGCCGATCCCGACCTCGCGCAGCGTACGCGGAATGCCGGTCGCGACGATCAGCCGATCGATCTCGTCGATCAGCGCCTGCGTCCTCGCTTCGTCGCTGCCCGTCGCCGCCGGCGCGACGATCGCCGCGACTTCCGCATAGAGCGGCGCGGCGGCCGGCGCGTTGAAGCGCAGCACGTGCGGCAGCACGAGCGCATTCGACAGCCCGTGCGGCACATGGAAGATGCCGCCGACCGGATACGCGAGCGCATGCACGGCCGCCACCGGCGCATTCGCGAACGCCTGCCCCGCGAACATCGCGCCGACCAGCATCGCCTCGCGCGCGTGGCGGTCGCGGCCGTCGTCGCAGGCCGCGAGCAGGTTGCGCGACAGCAGCGTCAGCGCCTGGACGGCCAGCATGTCCGAGACCGGGTTCTTCAGCCGCGACGACGTATAGGCCTCGATCGCATGCACCATCGCGTCGATGCCGGTGGCGGCCGTCGCCGCGCGCGGCAGCCCGAGCGTCAGCTCGGCGTCGAGAATCGCGACGTCCGCGAACAGCTGCGGCGACACGACGCCCATCTTGCGCGCCTCGCCGACCGTGACGATCGACACGGCCGTCACCTCCGAACCGGTGCCGGCCGTGGTCGGCATCTGCACGAGCGGCAGCCGCGCGCTCGCGACCTTGTCGACGCCGTACATGTCGGCGAGCGGCTGCTGCCCCGGCGCGAGCACCGCGATCAACTTCGCGACGTCCATCGACGAACCGCCGCCAAGGCCGAGCACGATTTCCGCGTCGGCCGCGACGGCGCGCGCGGTCGCGTCGAGCACGACCTGTTCGGGCGGATCGGCGATCACGTCGTCGATCACGGTGACCTGCCAGCCGTGCGCGGCCAGGCTTTCGAGCGCGGGCGCGAGCACGCCGCTGCGATGCAGGAACGCATCGGTGACGACGCAAAGGCGCGCCAGCGCCGGAAAGCGCTCGCGCAGCAGCACGCCAAGCCGGCGCGCGGCGCCGAATTCGACGATCTGCGTCGGGACGGTACGGAATTGAAACGGGTTCATCGGGCCTCTCCCGGGGGCGTCGCCGTGCCGGTGTCCGGCTGCACCATGAAGCGCGTCACGTCGCGGCGATCGAGCAACGGAATGATCGCCCCGACACCGATCCGCTGGAAATGCGGCGTTTCCCGATGCACGTCGAGCCCGTCCGCGTCCCTGTACCGTTCGAGGATCAGGATATGGTCGGGATCGTCCGGCGCGCGGAAATACGCGTAGTCGAGATTCTTCGGCTCCGCGCGCGTCGCCGGCGCGAGTTCGGCGAGCAGTTCGATCACGCGGTCGCCCTGGCCCGGCTTCGCGTAGTAATGCACGATGACCTGCAGATAAGGCTCGTTCATGCTGCACTCCCAGGAGGTGGATGAGATGCCGCCGTCACGACGGGTCGAGATTCCACAGCGCGCTGTCGCTGGTCGACACCGCGACCGCGCCGTGCCGGCGCGCGCTGCGCACGTCGTCCGCATTGCAGACGAAGCCCGACGCGACGATCGGCGGCAGCGCCTGCCGGTCGGCGTCGCCGAGATGCGCGAGCATCGGCGCCGGCATCAGCTGCACGAGGTTCGGATCGCTCTGCTCGATCGCCTTCACGCTGCGCGGCCAGGTCGAACGGTCGGTCACGAAGACTTTCTGCATCGTCATCAGCCCGGCGCGGTTCGCGCGCTGGATCGTCGCGACGCGCGTCGACACGACGCTCGCGACGCCGATATCGGCCAGATACTCGACGCCGCCCTTGTCCTGCGAGAGCCCGTCGCAGCTGTCGATGTTGACGATCACGAACTTGCCGGCCCGCGCGAGCGCCGCGACGACCGCCTGCAGCCGGCGCAGGTCGACGTTCGCGACGATGCCGACCTCGGCCGCGCTGTCGACGAAGCGGTCGGCCTGCTCGGCGCCGTACAGCGTGGCGATGACGGGATGACGGGCGAGACGCGCGCCCAGCGACTTGTCCATGGCGTTCAGCGGTCGACGTGCGGGCCGGTCTCGTCGCCGAGACCGAGCTTGCCGGGGTTGAGGATATGCGTCGGATCGAGCGCGCGCTTCACCGCCTGCAATACCGGAAACGCAGTGCCCAGCGAATCGCGCATGTACGGCGAACGCAGCAGCCCGACGCCGTGGTGATGACTCAACGCCGCATTGTATTGGATCAGCACCGCGTTCGCTGCGTCCCACGCGGCGCGATACCAGGCGGCCCGCTGCTCGACCGCGACGTCGCCGCGCAGCGAAAAATACAGGCAGGCGCCGTCCGCATAGGCATGCGACTGGTGCGCGGAACCGGCCAGCGTGCCGGGCACCGCTTGCAGCGCGGCCACCACGTCGCGATAGATCGCCGCGAGATCGCGCCAGCGGCCGCACATCTCCAGCGTATCGGCGACGAAGCCCGGGCTGCGCTTGAAGCCTTCCGCGCTCTTGCCGGTCAGGTAACGCGTGTCGAGCCAGCGCTCGAAGATCGCGTCGCCGTCGAGCCGGCGCCCGTCCGCCTCGCACACCTGCGCGCTGATCGCCAGTACCGCGTCGACGAGCTCGCGCGCGCCTTCGTCGGCGATCAGCAACACGTTCGTATCGGGCAGCCCGAACTGCACGCCGCTTTCGAGCTCATCGTAGAGCCGCAGCGCCGCCGGGTTCGCGCCGCACTGCAGGATTTCGCGGCACGCATCGAGGCCGGCCGCGAAGGTGTCGAAGCCGTATGCGATCGCGCGTCCGTAATCGGGCAGCCGATGCAGCTTCAGGCGCGCGCGCACGATGATGCCGAGCGTGCCCTCGCTGCCGATGAACAGCTGCTGCAGGTCGGGGCCGACCGCCGCGCGCGAATAACCGCCGACGGTGATCAGGCTGCCGTCCGCAAGCACGACGTCCATCCCGAACACCATGTCCTCGATCTTGCCGTAGCGCGTCGACAGCTGCCCGGCGCCGCGGCACGCGATCCAGCCGCCGATCGTGCTGATCCCGAACGACGACGGCCAGTGCCCCATCGTCAGCCCGTGCTCGCGCTGGATCGTTTCCTCGAACACGTCGCCGAACATGCCGGCCTCGACCTCGACGATCTGGCTCTGCGCATCGACGCCGATCAGCCGGTTCAGCGCGCACACGTCGAGCACGATGCCGCCGCGCACCGGCAGTGCCGCGCCCGTCACGTTGCTGCGGCCGGCCGACGCCGTCACCGGAATCGACGCCGCGTGCGCGATGCGCATCACGGCCTGCACCTGCTCTATCGTCGACACGCGCACGACCACCGCATGCGGCGTCGCGGGACGGCCGGCCGTCTCCGTCACCATCGACGCGGCCCACCAGTCGCGCGTCCATGCGACGACGTCGGCAGGCTGCGTGAGCACTTCGTCGGCCGCCGCGCGCAGCGCGTCGACCTGCTGCGCCGACAGCGCGACCGGCGCGCGCTGCATGCCGGCCTCGACGGCCGCGCCGCCCGCCGCCGGCAGGTTCAGCGAATAAGGCGGCGGCGTATGCGAGCCGACGACGTAGTTGCCGCGGTTGTAGCCGCGCTTGATGGCTTCCTTGCTGATCATCCGTTTTCTCCCATGAGGATGGCTTTTTCGAGTGCGACGGCGGCGACGTAGTCGCGCACCTGGCTGGCGACGGCCGCATCGGACAGGCCGAGCTCCGCCTTGAGGATGGCGCCGACGCGCGGCGCCGCGCGCGCCGAAGCGTCGCGCGCCATCAGGCGCGCGCGCGTGCGGCGCGACAGCACGTCGTCGACGCTGCGCGCGAACTCGTGGCGCACCGCGTAGACCACTTCCGCTTCGCTGTACGGCAGCCCGTCGACGATCGGCGCGAGCAGCGACGGCGTCGCGTCGGCGATGTCGCTGACGAAGCGCGCCTCGGTGCCGTAGCGCTCGCCGAGATGCGCGGCAAGCCCGCCGGACGCGACGATCGCCTGCGCGTCGTAGCCGGCCGCGCCGAGCAGGTAGGCCGATTTCGTGCGGCAGCGCGTGGCGCGGCCGAGCAGCCTGCCGACCGTATCGATGGTCTGCTCGGCCATGTGCCGCGACGTCGTCAGCTTGCCGCCGACGATCGTCACGAGCCCGTCCGATGCGACGCGGATCTCGTGATTGCGCTTCATCTCGATCGTCTTGCCGCCCGGCGGCCCGACCAGCGGCCGGCATCCGGCGATGCTGCCGACCACGTCGTCCGCGCACAGGTCGGTCTTCAGCGCGGAGCGCGCGCCTTCGAGCAGGAAATCGAGCTCGCGCCGCGTGCAGTGCACGTCGTCGAGATCGCCGTCGTAGTCCTCGTCGGTCGTGCCGAGATACGACACGTTGCCCCAGCGCGTGATCGTCGCGCGCCGGTTACGGCCCGGCACCGGGATCGTCACCGTGCAGTCGTTGCGGATCTTCAGCCACGGAATCGCGACATGCACGCCCTTGGCGGGGCGCACCTGCAACGCCGACGCATCGCCGTTGCGCGCGCCGGTCCAGTCGCGCAGCCAGACGCCGGTCGCCATCACGACGACGCGCGCGCGCACGCGCCGCTCGCGTCCGTCCGCATGCACGATCGCACCGTCGACCTTGCCGTGGCCGTCGCGCGTCAGCGCGACGACGCGCGCATGGTTCGCGACCGCCGCGCCATGAAACGCAGCCGTGCGCACGAGGTTCAGCGTGAGCCGCGCATCGTCGACGCGCGCGTCGAAATACATGAAGCCGCCGGTCAGCCAGGTTTCGTCGAAGGTCGGGCAATGCGACAGCACTTCCGCCTTGGTCAGCTTCTGGTGCAGGATGCCCTCGCGCCAGCCGCCGGCGATGTCGTAGGTCCACAGCAGACTTTCGAAGGCCTTCGCAAGGCGCGGGTCGAACACGCCCTCGCGCTCCATCACCGGAAACAGGAACGGCAGCCGCTGCACCAGATGACGCGCGTTGCGCCGCAGACGCTGCCGTTCGAGCAGCGAATGGCGCACGAGCCCGAGATTGCCCTGCTCGATGTAGCGCAGCCCGCCGTGCACCATCTTCGACGACTTCGACGACGTGCCGGACGCGAAGTCGCTCTTCTCGACGAGCGCGACGCGCAGCCCGCGCAGGCTCGCGTCGAGCGCCGCGTAGGCGCCCGTCACGCCGCCGCCGACGATCAGCACGTCGAATGCGTCGGTCTCGAGGCGCGCCAGATGGTCGTCGCGGTTCGCCCGCAGCGGCTCGGTGCCCGTCATGTCGGCCCGGTCTGCCCGGGGCTTTCTGGATGGCAGGAACATCATGCTGGTCGTTCTCCGTGCTTACGCATGAGCAAAATCGGCTGCGTGCGCCAGCTCGGACGCGATCCGCGCGTGCCATGCCGCGCGCCGCCGCTGCCGGCTGTCCGCATCGATCGACGGCTCGAACACGGCATCGGTGACGAGCGTCGCGCAGGCCGCGTCGAGCGAATCCCACATCAGCCCGGACGCACCCGCGAGGAACGCCGCGCCGCGCAGGCTCGCGCGATCGCCTTCGCGGATCCGCCGCACCGGCACCCCGCTGACGTCGGCCTGGATCTGCAGCAGCGTGTCGCTGCCCGCGAGGCCGCCGCCGACGATCAGCTCGGACACGTCGGCCCGCGCGACCGCCTGGTTGGCTTCCATGCACGACGCGACCGAATGCGCGATGCCTTCCAGCACCGCATACGCGACTTCGGCCTGCGTCGTCGCGATCGAGATGCCCGACAGCAGCGCGCGGGCATTCGGCTCCATTCGCGGCACGCGCAAGCCCGTCAATGCCGGCACGAAGGTCACGCCGCGCGACGAATCCACGCTGCCCGCAAGCGTGCTGATCTGCGCCGGATCGTCGAACCAGTGCAGCTTCTCGCAGAGCCAGCGCAACGCGGAGCCGGTGGTCGCGACGAAGGTCTCGAGCGAGTAATGCGACACGCCGCCGTGCCGGCGCGCGGTCATCGCGAGCGTGCCGTCGTGCGCGTCGCCGGGCTCCGCCCGGCCGCCGACATCGGGCCGCATCGTGCCCGTCAGCAGATCGACGAAGCTGCCCGTGCCGTGCACGCACATCGCGTGGCCGCGCTCGACGCAGCCGAGGCCGATCGCGCCCGCAAACTGGTCGCCCGCGCATGCGAGGATCGGCACGTCGATGCCGAGCAGGTCGGCGCGCGTGCGGCCGAACGCGTCGGCGTCCTCGCGCAGCGCCGGCAGCAGCTCGCGCGGGAAACCCAGCGCATCGATCCAGCGGTCGAAATAGCGATGCTCGCCGAGCAGGTAGGCGCTCGCGGACGTCGCGTTCGTCGGCGTCGTCACGCACGCGCGCGCATCGGACAGATGCCACAGCAGCCAGGTGTCGATCGTGCCGAACGCGAGCCGGCCCGCGCGATGCGCGTCGGCCACCGGCTGCGCCGTACGCAGCTGGTGCACGGCCCACAGATACGGCGAACGCACACCGGCCGGCCGCCCGACGCGCGTCAGCAGCTCGCGGTCCCAGTCGGCTGCGAGCCGGTCGAGTTCGTCCGCGTGGCGCGTGTCCTGCCAGACCATCGCCGGCACCAGCGCGCGGCTGGTCTGCGTATCCCACAGCACGGCGGTCGCGCGTTGCGTCGCCAGCGCGAGCGCGACGACATGCATGTGCTGTTCGCGCGCTTGCGCGAGCGTCGCGCGGCAAACTTCGAGCGTCTTGTCGAGGATCGCGTTCGCGTCCTGCTCGACGACGCCGGGTCGCGGGCTGTCGACCGACAGCGGCAGGTAGGCGAGGCACGACACGTGTCCGCTCGCGTCGACGAGCGCGGCGCGCGTGCCGGACGTGCCTTCGTCGATCGCGAGAATGGCGGTTCGGGATTCGGTCATCGCTGGGTTTTCTCGATGGCGGGTTTGAGGAGGGTCGACGTCGCGCGCGCATCGTCGTCGAAGTGCGGCGCGTCGGGTTCGTTGTCGGGATTGATCGTCGTGCGCGTCGGATCCCAGCGGATCGCGAAGCAGATCGCGCTCGCGACGCACGGCACGATCGCGAGGATCAGGAACGTGTGTTCGAGGCCGTAGCGTGCGCGAAACAGCGGAAACACCAGCAGCCCGAGCGCCGCGCCGATCGAGCCGAGCGCGCCGACGACGCCGTTCGCGCCCGCACGCAGCTCGCCGCGATACGACAGCGACGACAGGCTCTTGCCGTTCGCGCCGGGGCCGGCCGAGTGGAACAGGATGAACAGCGACGGCACGACGACCGACAGCCAGAGCGGCATGCGCGCATGGAACAGCCCGAGCACGACCAGCATCGCGCAGACCGCCGCGAAGCCGAACGCCGATGCGCGCCGCAGGCCGACACGGCGACCGACCGTCGACGACGAGAAGCCGCCGACGATCCCGAACAGGTTGAACACGAGCGCGCCGAGCGTCGCATAGACGAAGTCGGTGCCGAACAGCGCGGCACTGATCAGCGGCAGATACCAGCCGATCGCGAAATATTCGATCGACTGGCCGATCTGCACGGTCGCGGCGAGGATCGTGCGCGGCAGGTAGACGCCGCGAAAAATCAGCAGCAGGTTCGCGAGGCCCCGCCTGGCCGGATTGACAACCGGCGTGCGTTGATGCGCGGGCGCAGCGGCAAACGCCTGCCCGTAGATGCGCGTCATCGCGCGCGCCGCGTCGTCGAGCCGTTCCTTGCGCGCGAGCCAGATCGGGCTTTCGACGAGGAACGCGCATTGCAGCGCGAGAATCGCGATGCCGAACACGGCGGTAGCCGCGACCGAGTAGCGCCAGATCGAGTCGCCGACCTGCCACGAATGGAACAGCAGCGCGAGCAGCAGGTTCGAGCAGACCGCCGTGTACCACATGCCCTGCCACGTATTGAGCCGGCTCTTCAGGCGGGCCGGCGTGAATTCCGCGAGCATCGCCATCGCGATCGCGAAATCGATGCCGTAAGCCATCCCGACGAAGAAGCGGCCGGCGAGGATCGTGTCGAAGTCCGGCGCGAACACCACCAGCAGCGCGCCGATCACCGACAGCACCTTCGCGGCGATCAGCGGCCGCACGCGCCCCCACCGGTCGGCCATCCAGCCGCCGATCGGGTTGAACGCGATCGCGACCCACGACGCGAACGAGGTCATCCACGCGACCTGCGCGGCCGACAGATGCAGTTCGCGCGTCATCGGCCCGAGGCCGGCGCTCAATGCCGAATTGGAAAATGCGTCGAGAAACAGCCCGCCGAGCGCCAGCCACCAGATGAGGCCCGCTCTGCCCGCGATACCGGGGCGTGCGTCGAGGAACGAGATGACGTCTTCAATGCCATGAAGCTTGACCGCGATCGTTTGCACAATCGGCCTCCGTATATTTGTTCTGTAAGAGGCTCGACATTGCAGATGCGATCGACGCAAGAAGAGACCATCCTACAGATAGTCTCTTATCTAGATCTGCCCGCGCAATTTACGGCGGAGGTCGTGGGCGTGTCAAGCGCGATAGGTTGTGCGATGCAGCGAGCGGCGTGCGGTCGGATTGCACGATCGTTGCGCGCACAACTTCACGGGCAGGCGACCGCATCCGTGCGCGCTCACCACGGAACCGTCCGTCCCAGATAGTCGAGATACGCGAGCCCGGGAATACCCTGCCTGCCGATCAGCACGTTGACGAGGTTCGGCACGCTTTCGTCGATGCTCAGGCGCGCGTCGGGGCCGCCCAGATCGGTACGGACCCAGCCGGGCGCCATCAGCACCATCGCGCGGCCGCCGTCCGCGTGACGGGCCGCGAAACTGCGCATGAACTGGTTCAGCGCGGCCTTGCTGCCGCGATAGACCTCGCGCATCCCGGTGACATTGTTCGTCACGCTGCCCTGCCCCGACGACATCACGCCGATCAGGCCGTCCGCGGCGACGAGGTCCTGCAGCGTCTCGACCGTGCGCATCGGCGCCAGCGCGTTGGTGATCATCACGCGCACGAACTCGTCGGTCGTCACTTCGCCGATCGTCTCGCGCGGGTCGTTGGTGGTGCCGGCGTTCACGAACAGCATGCCGAAGCGCCGCCCCGCCAGACGCGCATGCAGCGCGGCCAGTTGCGCCGGCTCGCAGATGTCGAGCGTCTCGATCTCGAGCCGGCCGTCGAAGCGGGTCGCCAGATCGTGCAGCCGGGTACGCGTCGAACCGTCGCGAACGGTGCCGACGACGTGCCAGCCTTTTTCCAGGAACGCCTGCGCCATCGCGAGGCCCAGGCCGCGCGAGGCCGCGACGAGCAGGATCGACGGGGCGTTCCGGCTCGAATTCGAGGGGGTCGATTGCATGGGTTCTGCCTTTGCCGAGTGCGGTGATTCGCCCACTATAGTCACGCGGCACGACAGGCGCCAGACGCACGCAATGCAAACAATAGTTGCGTCTGACGCGCTGTGTTCATGCTCGATGACGTATGCTGCCCATATGGAAGACATCGACCTGAACCTCGTCACCGCGCTCGACGTGCTGCTGACCGAAGCCAGCGTCACCGGCGCCGCGCGCCGGCTGGGCCTGAGCACGTCCGCGATGAGCCGCACGCTCGCGCGCCTGCGGATCGCAACCGGCGATCAACTGCTGGTGCGCGCCGGCCGCACGCTCGTGCCGACGCCGCATGCGGCCGCGCTGCGCGACCGCGTGCATGCGATCGCGCGCGATGCGCATGCCGTGCTGCGGCCCGCGTCCGCCGACGTGAATCTCGCGTCGCTCGCGTCCACCTTCACGATCCGTGCGGCGGCATCGTTCATGGACATGCTGGCCGGCCCGGTGGTCGCCGCGATCGGCGACGTCGCGCCGCGCGTGCGCCTGCGCTTCGTGGCGAAGCTCGACCGCGATCCGGGGCCGCTGCGCGAGGGCACGGTCGATCTGGAAATCGGCAAGCGCGGCGACGACGCGCCCGAACTGCACACGCGCCTGCTCTTTCACGACCGGCACGTCGGCGTCGCGCGCGCCGGGCATCCGCTGTTTGCATCGGCCAGGATCACGGCTTCGCGCTATGCGGGCTGCGGTCAGGTGATCGCGTCGCAGCTCGGGGATTTCGGTGGACCGGTCGATGACGCACAGGCCGCGCGCGATTTCGGCCAGGCCACCGTGCGTGTCGTCGTGCCGGGCTATCCCGACGCGATGCGGGTGGCGGCCAGCACCGACCTGATCGCGCTCGTCCCGCACTCGAGCCTCGGCAATGCGCTGTCGCCGGGGCCGATCGACGCGCTCGGGCTGCGCAGCTTCGAGATCCCGGCCCGGCTGCCGGACATCGAGATCTCGGCGCTGTGGCATCCGCGCATGCATGGCGATCCCGTGCATCGCCGGTTGCGTAGCGCCGTCATCGAGGTGTGTCGGCGTGCCTATCCGGAGGTGCGTGCGGCAGCACGCGGTGCGCGAACGCGTGAGGCGGACTGAGCGCATCGAACCCCTTCCGCTCAAACCAGACGTCCACCGCCGTCGATGTGCAGGATCTCGCCGTTCATGAAGCCGTTACTCAGGAGGAATGCAATCGCCTCGCCAACTTCGCCGGCCTGGCCCACGCGGCCGCCGGGCAACGTCGACGCGGCGCCCGCGAGGATCGCGCTGCGCGCTTCCGGGCCGAACGTATCGTACAAGGGCGTCTCGACGAAGCCGGGCGCGACGACGTTCACGCGAATGGGCTTCAGTTCCAGCGCGAGCGACTGCGCAAGCGCTTCCACGCCGCGCACGGCGGCGGCAACGACGGACGTGCCGTGCCCCGACGGACGATCCGACAGCTGCCCGCCCGTCAGCACGATCGAGCCCGTCTCCGGCATCAACGGCAAGGCGGCCCGGATGGCATATACGGGCCCTGCGATGCGCTCCTGTATCGCAGCGAGCAGCTGATCGGGATCGGCTTCGCCGAGCTTGCCGGCGATGAAGCGCCCGGCAGTGACGACCAGATGATCGACGCGCGTCATCGTGTCGAACACCGCCTGCACGGCCTGCCGGTCCGCGATGTCCGCGACGGCCGTGCGCGCACCGCCGATCGCCTGCGCGGCGGCCTCGAGTCTCGCGGCACTCCGGCCGACCAGCGTGACGGCTGCGCCTCTCGCCTTGGCGGTCCTCGCAGCCGCGAGACCGATTCCCGAACTCCCGCCGAACACCACCACGTGCGTGCCGTCGAGCACCGCGGATTGCATGGCATCGTTCATGTCGATTCCTCATCAGGGATTGAAGGTTCGCGAACGTTAGGTCATTCTCTATCGCAGCGGAACGTAGACGATTTGAATAGGGCTCATGCCGAGGAGGAATAAGGTGGACTCGCTGCGATCCATGCACCTGTTCGTACGCGCCGTCGAACTCGGCAATTTTTCGGCGGTTGCTCGTGAAGAAGGCCTCGGCCAGCCGACGATCAGCAAGATCGTCGCCGCCCTCGAAAAGGATTTGGGCGTGCGCCTGCTCGAACGTTCGACGACGAGTCTCGCGCCGACCGACGAAGGGCGGCGCTTTTACGAGCGCTGCAAGCGCCTGCTCGACGAGTACGCCGGCGCGGTGGCCGACGTGCGCGGACTGACGCAGCGCCCGGTCGGCAAGCTGGTCGTCAACGCGCCGATGGGACTCGGCGAGCTGAGACTGAACGCGCTGATGCTCGAGTTTCTTGCGGTCTATCCGGAGATCGAAGTCGAACTGCACCTGACCGATCGCGTGATCGACCTGATCGAGGAAGGCGTCGACGTCGCGATTCGCCTCGGCCACGTGCTGCCCCCCGATGTCGTCGCGCGCAGCATCGCGGTATCGCCGCGCCTGCTGGTGGCGGCACCCCAGTACCTGTCTCGGGCCCCGAAAATCCGGAAGCCCGGCGATCTCGCCAGACACGACTATGTCGGCTACGCGCGCGCCGGCGTGGGCGCCGAACTGGAATTCGTCCGCGGCACGGAGCGGGTCGCCGTGCCGGTACGCAGCCGCTATCGCGTCAACAGCTCGCTGGCGCTGCGCGAATGCTTTCTGGCCGGCAACGCAGTGGGCAGCGGGCCCGCGTGGCTCGTCCAGGACCTCATCGATACGGGCAGACTCGTGCGGCTGCTGCCGAAATGGGACATGGCGCTGCCGCATACGCTGCATCTCGTCTACGCGTCGCGCCGGTATCTGCCGCTCAGGACCCGCGCGTTCCTGCAGTTCATGGAGGAGCGGATTCCCGCGTTACCGGGGTTTCAGCCGACACAGCCGGCGCGCTGATGGCCATTCCCCACCGGGCCGCGGCGATGCGTGCCCGTTGCGCGTGCCGCGATATTCCCGTGTCGACCGGACGGCTGCCCCGGCTATCCCGCTACCCGTCCCCGTCCGCCCCCCGGCGTCGCCCGCCGAATCCAGACTATTCGCATCGCGCCGGGGGGCGTCGAAGGACCCTTCGGCTAAAATGCCGCACTTTCCACCTTGTCCGGCCCGCTCGCCATGCAACCCGCCTCCTCCGCCCAATCCGCCTCCCACGGCGCCGACGACGCAGAATCGTCCCGCGACCTCGTCTACGGCCCGAACGACCGGCCCGCGCCGATGGTCGCCTTCGTCGCCGCGGTCCAGCACCTGCTGGCGATCATCGTGCCGATCGTCACGCCCGGCCTGCTGATCTGCCAGGCGCTCGGCGTGTCCAGTCGCGATACGACCCTTATCGTGTCGATGTCGCTGGTGATTTCCGGCATCGCCACCTTCGTCCAGTGCAAGCGCTTCGGGCCGCTCGGCGCCGGCCTGCTGATCGTCCAGGGCACGAGCTTCAACTTCGTCGGCCCGCTGATCGCCGGCGGCAGCGTGATGGTCAAGCAGGGCACGCCGGTCGAGACCGTGATGGCCGCGATCTTCGGCGTCGTGATCGCGGGCTCGTTCGTCGAGATGGGCGTGTCGCGCATCCTGCCGTTCGTGAAGCGGCTGATTACGCCGCTCGTCACCGGCATCGTCGTGCTGCTGATCGGCCTCACGCTGATCAAGGTCGGCCTGATCAGCATGGGCGGCGGCTACGGCGCGATGGCCAACGGCACGTTCGCGAGCGCGCAGAACCTGACGCTGTCGTGCCTCGTGCTCGGCACGATCATCCTGCTGAACCGCGTGCCGATCGTCTGGGTGCGCAGCACCGCGCTCGTGATCGCGCTCGTGATCGGCTATCTCGCGGCCGCGTTCCTGGGCCGCCTCGACTTCACCGGCATGCATCAGGCCGCGCTGTTCCAGATTCCGACGCCGCTGCACTTCGGCATCGGCTTCTCGTGGTCGCTGTTCATTCCGATGCTGATCATCTATCTCGTCACGTCGCTCGAAGCGATCGGCGACGTCACGGCCACCAGCAAGATCTCGAAGGAGCCGGTCGAAGGGCCGGTGTGGATGCAGCGGATCAAGGGCGGCGTGCTCGTCAACGGCGCGAACTCGCTGCTGGCCGGCGTGTTCAATACGTTCCCGAGCTCGGTGTTCGCGCAGAACAACGGCGTGATCCAGATCACCGGCGTCGCGAGCCGCTACGTCGGCATCTGGATCGCCGGGATGCTGGTGGTGCTCGGGCTGTTCCCGGTCGTCGCCGGCGCGCTGCAGGCCGTGCCGGAGCCGGTGCTGGGCGGCGCGGCAATGGTGATGTTCGGCGCGGTGGCCGCGTCGGGCATCAACATCCTCGCGGGCATTCATCTCGACCGACGCGCGCTGCTGATCATCGCGGTATCGCTGGCGCTCGGCCTCGGCGTGTCGCAGGTGCCGGACATCCTGAACAGCCTGCCGCATGCGCTGAAGAACGTGCTGGAATCGGGCGTCGCGACGGGCGGGGTCTGTGCGCTCGTGATGAACTGGTTCTTGCCGGAGAAGAAGTAAGCTCGGCCCCGACGCCGGCTACCGGGACAGGCGCGCAGGCTCGTCGCAGCGCGCCTGAAGCGCATCGAGGCAGGCGTCACGGCACTTCCGGCGCTTACCGTAGCCGAGCGCCGGCCAGCGATTGAACGCGAAGGCGGCCGTCCACCGACATCGAATTCAATCGGACGACGCCTCGATCAGCGCTGAAAACGCTGGCTGGTTCTTCACGCTGGGGCGCTCCTTCATCCTCGCGTACCACGCCTGAAGCGCCGCGTACTCGGCGGGCACCGGCAACTTCACGATCGACGCAAAGATCAAGCCGCCGATGACGGTAATGTCGGCCATCGAGAAGGCCTCCCCGGCGACATACGGCTGTCTTTTCAGGACCTCATCGAAGTAGCGCATGCCCCTCAGGGCTTTGTCGCGTTGACGGAATCCCCACTCGGCGTTCTGATAGGTTTCGACGTCCGGCCCCAGCCCCGGCGTGCCGTGGTGGAAATAGACGCTGATGGCGTCGAGCAGCTCCAGTTCGGCCCGCTTGCTCATCATGTGGATCATGCCCTGTTCGAGCGGCGTCCTGCCGGTGAGGGTCGGCGCGCCGTCGAGTGCGTCCAGGTACTGGGTAATGGCCGTGCACTCGGCAATGAGCGTCCCGTCGTCGGGTTCGAGCACCGGCAGCGTGCCCGAGTAGTTTTTCTGCGCGATGAACTCCGGCTTTTTGTGTTCCCCCTTGTAAAGATCGACCATCACGAACTCGACGCGCGACTGAAGGTTCTTCTCGGCCAACGCGATGCGCACGCGGGTCGGATAAGGCCCGGTCGGGAAATCGTAAATCTTCATCAGGGGAAGTCGGGTTGCATCGAAATCGGTAATGTCGGAACGCATGGCTCGGCCTCTACAGTTCGGTTTGCGTCGGAATAGACGGTATCGGAAGACGGCACCGGAACCCGTGGCGTTTTGGCCTACCTGCCACTTGGCAGGTTTACTGTAGAAGGTATAATCGCCTCCGTCAACACTCCTTTTCTCGAATTGCGAGGCCGCAGCAGTGAAGAACGAAACAAGCTCGAACTCCAGGGAAAACATCCTGGCGGCCGCCAGAAAGGTCGCGCAGGCGCATGGCTACGGCGGGCTGAATTTTCGTGACCTCGCGGACGTCGTCGGCATCAAGGCTGCCAGCGTCTACCATCACTTTCCGAGCAAGGCCGAACTCGGCGCCGCGGTCGCGAGGCGCTATCGGGAGGACTCGGCGGCTGCGCTGGAGGCCATGTTGGCCGAATCCGCGGATCCGCTCCAATGTCTGCGCCAGTATCCCGATACGTTTCGCAAGGCGCTCGAGAGCGGCAACCGCATGTGCCTCTGCAGCTTCATGGCCGCCGAAAGCGACGACCTGCCGGCGGCGGTGATGAAAGAGGTCCAGGCGTTTGCGGATGTCAATGTCGCGTGGCTGAGCAAAGTCCTGTCCGCTGCGGGCGTGGGCACGCCCGAAGCGTGCGAACAGCGGGCGCGCGCCATCTTCGCCGCCATCGCCGGCGCTCAGCTCATGGCCAGAAGCCGTGCGGATATCGCGCTATATGACACGTTGATCGAGAGCTATCGCGTGGCGGGTCTGCTGCCGGCATAGACGGGCGCAGCGGCTTCTGCGGACTCCGTATGGTCGAAGCCCGGACGAATGCGTTCCGGGAAAGGACCGATGAGTGTATCCGCGTGTTGTCGCCAGGGCGCCGATAAGGAGCACGAATCACTGCAATAGCAGGACGTCGACAGCGGCTGCGAGTGCGTTGCTACGCGGAAACTGCTTCTGAGCCGGCAACGCGCGGAACATTGACAGAAAAAACCGGAACAGGCCGGAGGCCCTGATGGCGGAAGGCAGCCGACTACAACTATCGCTCGTAATTCCCCGCCAAGTTTGACTCCCACTCTTCCCGATTACCGCGTACACATTATCCCAAGCATACTTTCCAGCGACACGCCTCGCTGTCACCGACTTTCCTGAGCTTATCGCCGGCGACGGTCAGGAGCGCGTGGATGAGTGATGTGAAGGAAACAAGCGCCAAGATGGTTCAGCCTGCAACGCAGCTAGGACACAGCCGGGCGCGCCTTGACGGCGTACGGCCGCAGGCTACAGTTGTTGACAAAGGGAGTCAGCGGACAGACAACCGGCCACGGGGGCGCAGACCCCTCGCAAATGAAGGGTGCGGCGAGGGCTGGGCAGAGCTCGATAGCTCGGCCCGACACCCCGGAAGACGCGCATAGAAGGCATGTTTTACAAGCGCAATTATAATGGGCGGGCCGTCAGATATTCGTGTAGCCACACATCCATCGGGCCTCGAAGTCATTAGGGGCAAAAATACGGGGAGCAGGAATGCGCATTGAAAAGGTCAAGGTCGAAGGATTTCGACTGCTTCAGGACGTCGAGATCATACTGGAATCTAATTCCACCGTGATCGTCGGACGAAACAACAGTGGCAAAACGTCCCTCACCGATATATTCGATCGCTTCACGGGAGAAACCGGCGCCCGCTTCCGGCTGGAAGATTTCTCGGCCAGGTCGCGCAGCAAATTTTTTGATGCGAAGACGCTGCGAGAAAAGGAGGCCAGCCCAGAGGAAATACTCGCGGCACTCCCGAAAATCGTACTGACTCTTACCTTCGTCTACGACAGCGTGGCACCGAATTTAGGCCCTCTTGCACCATTCGTTATCGACTTAGACGTTGCATCTACCAAAGCGATTGTGCGCGTCGAGTATGGTCCAACATTAGCCACGCTCCACACCTTGCTTGATGTACCGACGCCAGCGGAAGGCGTAAATCCGAACACTCACTTTCTCCGCTCATTGCGCGAAACGCTACCGAAGGCGTACGGCATCCACGTATGCGCCATCGACCCGACAGACGACACTAACCGACGCGACTTTGAGGGAACGGCTGCGCTAGCTGCCTTAATGCAATGCAACTTCGTTCGTGCTCAGCGTACTCTCGACCATGCGAGGCACGGCGACGCTGATGTTATCGGAAAACTACTCAGCTCACTCTTCAAGACTGCCGCAACACCAACAGCGGCGGCGGCAGATCAGGAGCTCGCCGCCAAACTTAAGGCTTCCGTCGAAGACATCGAACGAAACGTTCAAGAAGACTTCGACGAGATGCTGAAAAAACTGCTTCCGGCCATGGAAGTACTGGGCTTCCCGAGCCTCAACGATACGGAGCTTCGACCGGAAACCTCCTTGAACGTTGAGGCGCTTCTATCTGACCATACTAAGATCGTCTATACAGGTTCGGACGGCGTGCACTTGCCAGAAGGCTATAACGGATTAGGCACTCGCAACTTGATTTATATGCTGTTGCAGCTTGAGAGCTTCCACAAAACCTACCGCGCAAAAGCAACCCGCCCCGTTACCCACTTGATTTTTATCGAAGAACCTGAGGCACACTTGCACCCGCAGATGCAAGAGGTTTTCATCAACCAATTGAATGCAGCCATCGGCAAGCTATCGGCCAGTTACCCCGACGAGCCAGCCTGGAAAGTGCAGTTCATTATTACAACGCATTCGCCGCATGTAGCAAACGCTGCGTCGTTCGAGGCAGTGCGGTATTTTCTGAACGATTCGACAGAGAAGGCGAGCACTCGCCATACCAAGGTCAAGGATTTCAAAAGAGGGATGACCACCATTCCCGCCGAAGACCAGGACTTCCTTCACCAGTACATGACGCTAACCAAGTGTGACCTGTACTTTGCAGACAAAGCGATCATGGTGGAAGGAACCACGGAACGACTCCTTATGCCGCGCCTTTGTGAGCTGGTCGACAAGACGCTCGACGAAAGACATAAGCTGGCCCGACAGTATGTGACCTGTGTCGAAGTAGGTGGCGCCTACGCGCACATCTTTTATCCCCTACTCGATTTTCTGGAACTCAAAACGCTCGTCATCACCGACCTCGATTCAACAAAGCTGATGGAAAAAGAGAGCAAGCACGGAAAGAAGATAAAAACATGGGAGAAATGCCCAGTCGCCGAAGGCGAACGAACCTCTAATGCAGCCATCAAAGAATGGTTTCATCCAAAAGACAAGAAGGACGAGGATGACTGGCAAATCACTCTAGCAGAACTTGCGACCAAAACGGCGACCGAGAAACAGCGCGGCTATCGCAGAATTGCCTACCAAGTCCCGGAGGTGGATGGTTCCGCCGTCTGTGCCCGCAGTTACGAAGATGCGCTTGTCCTTGCCAACCCGGATCGATTTGATTGGCCGAAAGAACACGACGAAGCAACGGAGGCATGGCATATCGCCCAGGGCCTCGCGAAGGCGGACACCGCTTTACGGTTTGCAATTCGTGAGAAGAACTGGACGGTGCCGCGCTACATCCGAGAGGGTCTCGCATGGCTCTCCGAACCTCCTCCTGCAGAGATAGTACCCACTATAGAAAATCCGGAAGTGCTAGCCAATGCGGAGAAAGCATGACCGAACCTACCGAAAACCCCGCCCTTGTTGCCGCGCAGGATGCTCAAAGAAAGATCGATCAGGCCCTTGACGCAGGTCGCAGCTTTCGTCTTGAAGCCGGCGCAGGTGCAGGAAAGACGTACTCTCTGGTTGCCGCCCTGAAACGGCTAATCGCGAACCGTGGATCGACGTTGGTTCAGGCAGGACAAAAGGTCGCCTGTATAACCTATACCGAGGTCGCTCGAAATGAGATTGCGCAGGAGATCGAAGATCATCCTGCGATTCTCGTCGATACTATTCATGGTTTCTCGTGGGCGTTCCTACGCCAATTTCAGAAGGCGTTGCGCGACCTCGTGACCGAAATGGAAGACAGACGCGAAAAGATCGAGCAAGGCGGGGGCGTAGGTTCAAAGGCCGTGGACTACGACCTAGGCTTCTTCGGTGTCGATGCTGATCGAATCACGCTCGGTCACGACGACATTCCAGAAATGATGGCGACACTTCTGCAACGCGAAAAGTTTCGCCGCGTGCTAACTCAGCAGTTTCCCATCATCTTCATCGATGAGTACCAGGATACGCACCGACAGTTTATGGAGGCGATGACTGAACATTTCTTGAAACCCGGTGCTGGTCCGCTAATAGGTCTTTTTGGCGATCATTGGCAGACCATCTATCGCAGCGAATACGAGCTCGCTGAGTACCCGATTGAAGGAATTGGCAAAGGTTCCAATTTTCGCTCTGTACCGGTCATCGTGGATGTACTCAACAAACTTCGCCCCGAACTGACACAAGCCGTATGCGATCCCAATGCGCTTGGTGAGGCAAGATTTTTTCACGCTAATGCCTATAGAGGGCAGCGAACCAATGATAGAAACTCGAAGGGCGACCTACCTCCCGAACTAGCGCGAAGCACCCGAGAACGGCTGATGGAGCAACTCCAAGCTGAGGGTTGGGAACTTAGCAAGACCAAGGTACTCATGCTCACCCACAATGTTCTCGCCGCAGAGCAGGGATACCCGACCATCGCCGAAATATTCAGCGGCAGGACCGACTTGTTTGCAAGGAAGGAAGATCCCGCAATCAAGTTCTTTGCTGAGACAGTTGAACCTATGTGTGCGGCCTACAGCACCTCTCGCTATGGTGACATGTTTAGGGCGTTTGGCTCTGGTCCCGCCATTATGAAGCACCAAGACAAAGCCTCCTGGCGTGGCGATATGGACGCCCTTCAAAAGCTGCGCACCGAAGGAACGGTCGGGCAAGTCATTGACCATCTGAAAAAGACGAGGCGCCCGCCGCCACCGGACCGCCTTTTGCGGCGCGATGATGAGCTTAGAGCGTTCAATGGCCAATCCATACCTGATGATGCCACTGCGCTTCAGCGCTACAGCAAACTCCGAAATGTTCGTTACGCCGAGATGGTCGAACTGGTGAAGTTTGTCGAAAAGCAGACGCCCTTTGCCACGCAACATAGCGTCAAGGGAGCCGAGTTTGAGAACGTTCTTGTAGTGCTCGGCGGCGGCTGGAATCACTACAACTGGCCACAACTACTAGAGCTTCTTGAAACGGGAGCGCTAAATGCAAAAAACACAAAAGGGTTCTATCGGGCGCGTAACCTCTTCTATGTCTCCATTTCGCGGCCCATGACGCGACTTGCGGTTCTCGCCACACAGACCTTGTCGGATACAGCTCTAACTGCCGTAGGACGGCTTTTTGGAAATGGTAACGTGATGGAACTTGCCATTCCGACGTAAAACTGCCCGGTTGCAGGTTCCGAGCAAGCGCCCCGGTTGACGCGTGTTGGTCCATCGCCCTCGGCCGCAGCAGGCAACGGCGGCACGACGCGTCTGGCCGTACGATTTCGTATTCGAGGCGTGGGTCATCGTATCGTGCCGGGTTGCAGCCTACGCGATGACCCAGCACCGTCTCTGCGTCAGAATCGCCTTGATGCGACCGCGCACCCGGCGCGCAGTCTCCGCCTTCTTCGTCCAGATCGGCTGAAGGATTCGCATGATCATCGCGGTGTTAATGTCACGCACCCGGACGTCACCGATCACCGGATACGCTTAAGTCTTGAGCGTGTTCCCCCACTGTTGGGCATGCTTGCGATTTCGCCACTGAGTTTCGTGCGCGCAGATAAACGCTTCAGTTGCTTCACGAAACGTCACGTTGGAGGCCGGCGATATGTCGAGCAGTTGCCTTCGCTACTGCTCACGTCGCGCAAGGATGGGATCGATCAGGTCCCTGACCATGTCACGGTACCCGGCGGCCAGCTTACGCGCCTCACCCAAAGAGACTCGCGAGAGCGGACCAAGCCCCATCTCCCGAATGCGACCGTTCAGTTTGAACTGAAACACCCATGAACGCGCACCACTGTCCGCGATCTGCATGTAGAGGCCACCGCCATCCGCGTAATGACCCGGCATCACTTCTTTCGCGACCCGCAGCGCGCTGAGTCGATGCAGTTGCCTTCCCGCCATGTTGCCCTCCCTACCCACAAACCCACATCGCTACCCATACTTGGTGAGGAAATTGTGCGGGACGTCAACGGTAGTCGCAAGCACGTCGTTACCCACAAACCGCTTTAAATCAGCGATCTAGAGGACATCAACGGAAGAGATCGGAATAGCCCGGAAGGGCCGTGTGGCGGAAGGCAGCCGGAGTCGAACCGACCCGGGAGTGTCTGACACCCCCAACCGGGTTTGAAGCCCGGCCGTACCACCGGATACGAATGCCTTCCTCGAGGAAACCTACTGTGCCGGAAACCATAACTTGGCCACTTGGCCAAGTTATGGTTTATTGCCCGATGGGCCACATTATGCTTTACCAAAAATCGGTGGTAGTTTAGAGGATTTTTCGCAAGAAGCCCACGGCGATGGGCGCAAAAAAACCGGCCAGCAGCCGGTTTTTTTATTTCTGTCCCTTGTTGGAGCAACCCAGCAGTCGTCCTACATCATCTCGTCCCTGAACTCTTGCAGCAGATAGATTGCCCCTTGAACCCGGCTGAACTCCTCCGGCGTCAGGCGCGTCTTCAACGACCGCAGATTCACCGCCTGGCCGTCCGCCACCATGCCCCGGCATGCTGCCTCGACGACAGTTCGTGCCTGCTCCAGATTCTGTTCGCCACGGCGTTTCATGTACGACTTCCACCGTTCGCTCAGTATACGGGCTTCGCGATTGAGGTTCCTGTACAGCGCATGCGAACTGATGCCGAGTCGGCGGGCGGCTTCTGCCACGCTGACAGGCGTGGGCAACCGGCTCATTGCTACCATTTCCTTTCGGACCTGCTCCCAATCCAGAGTACGTGGGGCCCGCCGAGGCCCGTCATCGGGAAACAGCAGCGCCAACTGGTACACCCTAGATGACGAAGGTGTCCAGCCAGACATGTCACCGGTGAGCAATTTCGGGAGCGATAGCCCTGTTTGCGATGCGATGCGCAGATGGGCTGACAATCCTGGGCTGCCGCCGCTTTTCATCCAGTGATGCACCGTCGCCGGATTCAGCCCAATTCGACGGGAGAAGATGGCGCTCTTACCATTGTCGAGACGGGTAATCAGCTCCTGGATGGTTGCGCGCATAGCCGCTTGCACCGGAGTGCTAGCCAGCGTCGACTGGGCAGCCAACATGGAGCCCACCTGACTCGATTTCCACAACGCTTCGGGTGTCGCCTCAACGCGCTCCCCATCTACGCCCAGGAATCCGCCGCAATGACTGCACCAACCCGGCACGACGTAAGCGGATTTCCGCCGTCCTTCCGTGCGACCGCAATCGGGGCAGACCTTTACGAGTTCGCGCCTGGAGTTGACCCTGTAATCCCGGACACAGCGTCACACTAAGGTTGCTGAATCCATTGAGCGCCGGAACTCGCGAGGCGAGCGGTACTTCAGCGCGCTATGGGGATGCTTCTCGTTGTAATGCTCGAACGCGATGGCCAAGTTGCGTGCAGCAGTCGCTGCGTCCGGCTTTGGCATGAAGGCAACGTAGTCGCGCTTCATTGTCTTCACGAAGCTCTCGGCCATCCCGTTACTTTGCGGGCTGCACACCGGCGTGGTCAATGGCTTCAGGCCGATGGCCGCTGCAAACCGGCGCGTATCATCGGCCGTATAGCCCGAACCGTTGTCACTCAGCCACTCGATTTCGGACGGTGTATGCAGCTCGTTGCCAAACCGATTTTCCACTGCGGCCAGCATGACGTCGCGCACGATGTCGCCGCTGTGACCTGCCGTCGTAGCCGCCCAGCTCATCGCTTCGCGGTCGCAGCAGTCAAGCGCGAATGTCACTCGAAGCGGCTCGCCGTTGTCGCAGCGGAACTCGAAGCCGTCCGAGCACCATCGCTGATTGCTGCGGGCTACGGCCACCTTGCCATCGTGCCGACGTTGCGGCCGAGGCGGTGCTGGACGCCGTTGCATCAGCAGACCGTGAGTGCGCATGATGCGATAGATGCGCTTCGCATTGAACGGCACCTGTCCGGCAGCAATGCGTTCATTGCGCAGCGAGCCCCACACCCGGCGATAGCCATAGCTGGGCAAATCGCCGACGACTCGGCGGATTTCCTCGACCACGCTCGCATCGTCCGTCTGCCGCGATTGACGGCCATCGCGCCACGTCGCCGGACGCGACAGTCGTGCCGATACGTTCGAGCGCGACACGCCGAGAACTTCACAAACCAGTTTCACTGGTCGTCCTCCGGCAGCGAGGGCGAGTGCGCTATCCATTTTTTTGCTCGGCCATACTCGACTGCTTCGCGGAGAATCTCGTTCTCCATGGTCTTCTTGCCGAGCATCCGCTGCAGCTCACGAATCTGCTTGAGGGCATCGGCCAGCTCTGATGCAGGGACCACTTCCTCTCCAGCCTTGACCGCCGACAGACTCCCGTCCTGGTACAGCTTGCGCCAGTGGAACAGCTGGTTCGGGTTCACGCCGTGCTGGCGCGCAACCATCGAAACCGACTTCCCCGGTTCGAAACTCTCGCGAACCATCGCCAGCTTCTGCTCCGCCGTCCAGCGCCGCCGACGCTCCGGGCCCGTCAACACTTCCATCACTTCCTGCCTGGTGTTAGTCAAAAACACAGTCTTATGCCTACCCGCTAGTTTAAGTGAGAGGCTATGTCCGGTGTTTCAAGGGGCTGCTCCAGCGCCTATGGTCAGGACACGCCATCATATCGTTAACCGTCCACGCCAGGCGGAAGTACGGCGACCGCCCCTCGGCTTTGTCCTGTGCGAAACACTCCGGGCACCAGCGCAACGACCGGTTCGTCAAACCAAGCTGGGAGACAACATCTCGCCACGGCAGCAGCGTCAGATTATCCAGGCGCCCGACACCGGTCATCGCCGAAAGCGCCGCCGACCAGTTGTTTGCCGCCTCACCCATGCCGCAGATATTCGCCAGGCTCCAATCGTCGCGCCCCGAAATCTCCCAGCCCATCGTCGACGCCACCTTGCGCGACAGGGCCGCCAGCGAAACGGTGTGCGACACGGCCAGTCGGCACAGATAGCTCAGCAGACTCTCCACTGAGGGCGTACCCAGTCCAATGGGTTCCAGCGCATGCAACTCCGACCGAGGATTCATCGCGGTAGATTAGTTCGTAGATGCGGCCAGTCTGCGTCGTGCCTTGTCGAGCAACAGGGTCAAACGTCACTATCGGGGAGCTGACGCGCCCCGACTGGTCGAACATATCAATGCCAACAAAATACCGGCTTCCGTCAGCCAGCTCAAAAATGCGCCATCGCGATAGCGGAATTTTTGGCAATTCCGAAACTGAGCCTGGTTTCCAGATGGGCATTGCAGTCTCCTAGCGCTGGAATGTCGTAAGGGCTCGGCGTCAACGGCAAGCTCCTCAAGGAGCTGCTGTCCCAATGGCCTCGCACGCGAACACTCTTCGAACATTGTCACAACAACCTCACTGTTTTCGCGAACCACACCGGGGTTCACGGCAACACCATGCTAACGGTGCCGAGCACGCTCAGCACGCAGCAAAAATGGGGCTGTTGCACAAGGAGATTTTCTTTTGGCCACGTAATGCTTTAATTCGTTACGTTGGGCCAAGTTATTCTTTATCGGTCTGCCTTCCAGTAGCAAAAAGGCTTAGAGATGTGGCCACGTTATGTTTTATTTCTCGGCCACTTTATGCTTAACGGCACACCTACAAAGAACAACAAGCGCCTACGCCCGACTACCAATCCAACCGCTGTCAGGCCGCAGGAAGTGAAGATCGCGGTGGAAGCGAGTATACCCAACCCGGTCGAAGAACTCGAGAATCTGGATCGCGCGCTTGCGCCCAAGCCCCGTCGCATCGCGAAACGTCGCGGCATCGAGCGCAGCGCCGCGCGACTGCACGAGATGCGCGACCAGCTCGGCCAGTTCGCGCACCACGTCCGCGTGATAGAACAGGTCGCGCACGACCTGATGCACGTCGCCGCGCCGCGCGAGCTTGCGCAACAGCGTGCGCACCGTCTCCTCCGCCACGCCCGTGTCGCGCGCCAGATCGCGCACCCAGGGCGGATCGAAGCGCCCGGCCTGCAGCAGCGGCAGCAGTTGCTGCGCCACGGCCTCCTCGCGCGCATCGAGACTCACCGCATGCGACGGCAAATGCAGCCACGGCCCGCTGCGCGCGACCTGTCCGCCATCGACCAGCGCATCGACGAGCGCGCGCCACAGCGCATCGCCAATGAGCGGCGCGGCCATGCGCCGCAGACGCGCAGCGTCGAGCCCCTGCTCGTCCGGCATCCGCTCGTGATACGTGCGCAGTACCTCGATCGCGCGCGCCTGCAACGCAAGCCAATGCGCGCGCGAAAACACCGCGCCGTCGTTCGACGCGGCATCGCGCTGGCCGATCGCCAGCGCATCGTCGGGTAACGTCAAGGCATCCGGCGCGAAACCGGTCAGATGCGTCAGCGTCGCACGTGCGATACCGAGCGGCGCCTGCGCGAGTAGCGCATCGAGCCGCCCTTCGTCGAGCCATGCGGCCAGCGCATCGAGCCACGCGCGGCGCGCTGGGGTGCGGCGCTTGCGCGCGGGACCGAACGGATCGAGCACGCGCCCGCCGCCGACCGTGCGCGTCGCCTGCGGATTGCGGACGATGAAGCGATCGCCCGGCAACGCGAACACGGGCTCGTCGAACACCAGTTGCACGCGCATCCGCTGGCCGGCCACGAGCGTGTCGCCGTCGAGCAGCGCGACGTGCGCGACGCGATGCAGCGTGCCGAGATGCACGTGCAGCGGCGCCCAGTGCGTGAGCGTCAGCCCGGCATCGTCGAGCAGCGTCAGCTCGACGTCGAGGCGCGGCGAGGTCGCGGCCAGCCGCGCATCCGCGATGGTGTCGCCGCGCTCGACGTCCGCCTTGTCGACGCCCGCCAGGTTCAGCGCACAGCGTTCACCCGCGCGCCCCGTCTCGACCGCGCGGTTCTGCGCATGGATGCTGCGCACACGCGCCGCGCCGCCCGTGCGCACGACGGCCAGCGTGTCGCCGGTCGTCACGCGGCCCGCGAACGCGGTGCCCGTCACGACGGTTCCCTGCCCCGCCAGCGTGAACACGCGATCGACCGCGAGCCGGAACAGGCCGTCGTCGCGCCGCGCGCGCCACGCGATCGCCGCCTCGGTCAGGCAGCGCTTCAGCGCGACGACACCCGCATCGCCCGCGATCGTCGCGCAGGTTTCGAAAATCGGTGCATCCGCCAGCGAAGAATCGTGCAGCCACGCAGCGATCTCGTCGCGCACCTGCGCGATGCGCGCGGCGTCGACGCGATCGCACTTCGTCAGCGCAACCGCGCCGTGCGTCACGCCGAGCAGTTGCAGGATCGCCAGATGCTCGCGCGTCTGCGGCATCACGCCGTCGTCGGCGGCGATCACGAGCAGCGCGAAATCGATCCCGCACGCGCCGGCCGCCATCGTGTGAATCAGCTTCTCGTGGCCCGGCACGTCGATCAGGCCGAGCACGTCGCCGTTGTCGAGCGGCGTATACGCATAGCCAAGTTCGATCGAAATGCCGCGCGCCTTCTCCTCTTTCAACCGGTCGGTGTCGACGCCGGTGAGCGCGCGCACGAGCGTCGTCTTGCCGTGGTCGATGTGTCCTGCAGTGCCGACGATCATGCAGCCGGCCCCGCAGCCTGCGCGCATTGCGCGACGAAAGCCGCCTCGTCGGCGGCCTCCAGGCAGCGCAGATCGAGCCGCAGCGCGTTGTCGGCCACGCGCCCGATCACGGGGCGCGGCCAGTCGCGCAGCCGTTTCTCGAGCTGCCCGAGCGCACGCCCGCCGCGCTTGCCGTCCGGCGTGCGCACGACGAGCCCGGCGCTCGGCAACTGGTCGACCGGCAGCGCGCCGCTGCCGATCTGGCTGAACATCGGCTCGACGCTCACCGCATAGCCGCTGCCGAGCGCAGCCTGCAAGGCCGGGCGCACGCGTTCGGCCGCGTCGGCGATCTCGCGTTGCGGGCGCGTCAGCAGGCGCAGCGTCGTGAGCCGCTCTCGCAGAAATTCGGGCGCCAGGTACAGGCGCAGCACCGGTTCGAGCGCGGCGAGCGTCAGCTTGCCGACGCGCAGTGCGCGCTTGAGCGGATGCTTCTTGATCTTCGCGATCAGCGCGCGATCGCCGACGATCAGGCCGGCCTGCGGGCCGCCGAGCAGCTTGTCGCCGCTGAATGTGACGAGGTTCGCGCCGGCCGCGACGGTTTCCTGCACGGTCGTTTCGTGCGGCAGTCCCCATTGCGCGAGATCGGCGAGCATGCCGCTGCCGAGATCGACCGCCACCGGCACGCCGTGCTCGCGCGCCAGCGGCGCGAGTTCGGCCAGCGTGGTTTCCTTCGTGAATCCGCTGATCGCGTAGTTGCTGCAATGCACCTTCATCAGCAGCGCGGTGCGCGGGCCGATCGCATCCGCGTAATCGTGCAGGTGGGTGCGGTTGGTCGTGCCGACTTCGCGCAGCTTCGCGCCCGCGCGGCTCATGATGTCGGGAATCCGAAATGCGCCGCCGATCTCGACGAGTTCGCCGCGCGACACGACAACCTCCCGCTTCGTCGCGAGCGCCGACAGCGTCAGCAGCACGGCGGCCGCATTGTTGTTGACGACGGTCGCGGCCTCGGCGCCCGTCAGTTCGCGCAGCAGCTCGTCGATCAGGTCGTCGCGGTCGCCGCGGCGGCCCGTCGCGAGATCGAACTCCAGGTTCACGGGCTGCGTCAGCGCGTCGACCACCGCGCGCACCGCGTCGTCGGGCAGCAGCGCGCGCCCGAGATTCGTATGCAGCACCGTGCCCGTCAAGTTGAACACCGCGCGCAGCGTGCCCGCATTCTGCGCGGCGAGCGCGCGCGCGACCGCCGCCGCGATGCGCGGCTCGTCGAGCGGCTCGGCGCTGCCCGGATCCTGCTGCGCGGCGCTGCGCCAGCGGTCGAGTTCGGCGCGCACCGCGTTCAGCACGCGCGTGCGCCCGTACTCCGCCAGCAGCGGCTGCAGCGGCCCGGAGGACAGCACGCGCTCCACGGACGGCACGCGCGCGAGGACGGCATTCAGTTCGTTCAAACCCGGTTCGGACACGAGTATCTGGTTCCTTGTCGGCAGAAGTTGGCACGCCGTGAATCCGCACCGGGCGCCCTCGCGTCCGTGCGGATCCGCTGCGTCACGATCGGATCGGCCGAAGCCTTCGCTGCTTCGGCGCCTGCTGCGCGCCGCTTATCCGGCATCCTTCGACAGGTCCGGCCACAGCAGCGGATTCGGCGAGCTGCGCTGGTAGCCGGCCTCGTTCATCAGCAGATCGAGCGTCAGGCTCGCGAGATCGTCCGCCAGCGGCTCGAACTCGTAGTCCTTTTCCTGATAGCCGATCTTGCGATAAGTCTTGCATTCGTCGCACGATTCGGCCTTCACGGCTTCGCTGCCGCCCTCGATCCCGTGATACGCGATGCCCTTCGTCGAGTCGCAGTGGGAACACTTCGTGCGCACCATGTGCCATTCGGTCGTGCACAGTCCGCACTGCAGGAAACGATAGCCCTGGTACTGGCCGCCGACGCGGATCACGCTCGCGACCGGATGCGTGCCGCATACCGGGCACAGCCCCGGCTGGTCGAGATACGGGACGTCGGCCGGCGCGACGCGGCTCGCGAGATCGGTCCACACGACCTGCAGCGCGGCCATCAGGAACGGCGCGGTGGCCGGATCGACTTCCGCGAAGCGCAGCGCGAGGACTGCATCCGCCTGCGCGTCGAGCTCGGCGGGCGTCATCAGGCGCAGGCGGTCGAGCAGCTTCGCGAGCGACGGGTTCACGAGCCCCGCGCTCTCGACGCGGTCGAGCAGTTCGTACAGCACCGCGCGCCATTGCGGGTCGCGTTCGGCACCGAGCGCCGGCACGAGCGGCATCGAATGCTGTTGCGCCCGCGCGATCGCGTCCTTCGACGGCATCGGCAGGTTCAGCGACTGCAGCACCGCATGCTGCGCATCGGCGACGCTCGCCATCAGCCGCAGATAACCGGCGATCGGGTTCAGGTCGGCGAGCTTGCGCAGCCGCGTGGCGCGCGCGGAGAATACGGCGCCGCGCTCCGGCAGGCGAAAGCGCGGAATGGCGGAATGATCGAGCGCCGAAATCTCGGTCGGTTCGAGAATACGTTGTGTCACGAAAGTGTCTTCCAAAAAAACAAGCGCCGACAAATCGGCGCTTTCGGGCGATTCCGGCCGCTGGCGGAGCGGCGCGACCGAAACCCGGCGCACCGCCCCGTTCCGCCGCGTTACTTCACGCTTTCACGGAACCACTTCGGGTGGTGCTTGCGCGCCCAGCCGAGCGTGACGGTGCCGCGCACCATCGCGCCGATCGAGCCCTTCACCCACAGTGCCGCATAAATGTGCACGATGATGCTCGCGATCAGCACGAACGCCGCCACCGCATGCACGACGGCCGCCGCGCGGATCACCCCGATCGGGAAGTAGAACGAGAAGTAGCGCCGCCAGATCACGATCCCGGACAGCAGGAGCAGCAGCAGGCACGCCACCAGCGTGAAGAATAGCAGCTTCTGGCCGGCGTTATAGCGACCGACGGGCGGCAGCTTGTCTTCCCGGTTGTTCACCACGTCGTCGATCTGCTTCAGCCACTGGCGATCGTCCGCGTCGAGCGTGTTGTGATGCCAGAAACGCACCACCAGGATCGCGAACGACACGAACATCACGAGGCCGACGAACGGATGCAGGATCCGCGTCCACTGGCCGCCGCCGAACAGCGCGGTCAGCCAGAACATCGACGGATGAAACAGCGCGAGCCCGGACAGCGCGAGCAGCACGAACGTGATCGCGGTGATCCAGTGGTTCGTGCGCTCGTTCGCCGTGTAGCGGACGATCAGGTTCGGGTCGTCGTGCTTCATTTCGCGTCCTCCTTGATGCGTCGCGCCTCGTCGCGGGCGGCGGCTTCCTCTTCGTCGCTCACCTCGTTCGGACCGACCCGCACATAGTGGAAGAACCCGGCAAGCGCGGTCAGCGCGAGGCCGGCGACCGCGAGCGGCTTCGCGATGCCCTTCCACAGCTTCACCATCGGGCTGATCGACGGATTGTCGGGCAGCCCGTGGTAGAGCGACGGTTTGTCCGCGTGGTGCAGCACGTACATCACGTGCGTGCCGCCGACGCCCTGCGGGTCGTACAGCCCCGCATGCTCGAAGCCGCGCTCCTTCAGGTCCTCGATCCGCTCGGCCGCGTGCTGCTTCATGTCCTCCTTGGTGCCGAACACGATCGCGCCGGTCGGGCAGGTCTTCACGCAGGCCGGTTCCTGGCCGACCGCGACGCGGTCGGAGCAGAGCGTGCACTTGTAGGCGCGATGATCCTTCTTCGAGATCCGCGGCACGTTGAACGGGCAGCCGGTCACGCAATAGCCGCAACCGATGCAGTTCTCCTCGTGGAAATCGACGATCCCGTTGTTGTACTGCACGATCGCGCCCGGCGACGGGCAGGCCTTCAGGCAGCCCGGATCCTCGCAGTGCATGCAGCCGTCCTTGCGGATCAGCCATTCGAGGTCGCCTTGCGGATTCTCGTATTCGGAGAATCGCATCACCGTCCACGAATGCTCGGTGAGGTCGGCCGGGTTGTCGTACACGCCGACGTTGGTGCCGATCTCGTCGCGCAGGTCGTTCCATTCCATGCATGCCGTCTGGCACGCCTTGCAGCCGATGCACTTCGACACGTCGATCAGCTTCGCGACGCTGCCGGTCACCGGTTCGCGCGCCGTGGGCGGCGGCGTCGTGGTGGCCGACACGCGCTTGATATCCAGCGATTGCAATGCCATCTGTTCCCCCTTACGCCTTTTCGACCTTCACCAGGAACGACTTGAATTCCGGTGTGTACGAGTTGCCGTCACCCACGGACGGAGTCAGCGTATTGGCGAGATAGCCGGGCTTCGCCAGACCCTTGAAGCCCCAGTGCAGCGGCACGCCGACCGTCTGGACCTTCTTGCCGTCGACGGTCAGCGGCTTGATCCGCTTCGTGACGAGCGCGACTGCGACGATGTAGCCGCGCTTGGACGACACCTTCACGCGATCGCCGTGCGCGACGCCGACCTCCTTCGCGAGCTCTTCGCCGATCTCGACGAACTGCTCGGGCTGGATGATCGAGTTCAGCCGCGCATGCTTGGTCCAGTAGTGGAAGTGCTCGGTCAGCCGGTAGGTCGTCGCGACGTACGGGAACTCCGACACCTTGCCGAACGACGCGCGGTCGTCCGGGAACACGCGCGCGGCCGGGTTGTTCAGCGCCTGCGGGTTGTTCGGGTGCAGCGGGTTCGCGGCGAGCGGCGTCTCGAACGGCTCGTAGTGCTCGGGGAACGGACCTTCGTTCATCCCCGCGCGCGCGAAGAAGCGCGCGACGCCTTCCGGGTTCATGATGAACGGGCCCATCCCGTTCTCGGGCGGCTCGTCCGCCTTGAAGTCGGGAATGTCGGCGCCCGTCCACCCCTTGCCGTTCCAGCCGATCAGCTTGCGGGTCGGATCGAACGGCTTGCCGCTCACGTCGCACGATGCGCGGTTGTACAGGATCCGCCGGTTCGCCGGCCATGCCCACGCCCAGTTCAGCGTCTGGCCGATGCCGGTCGGATCCGAGTTGTCGCGCCGCCCCATCTGGTTGCCGGCCTGCGTCCAGGCACCGCAGAAGATCCAGCAGCCGCTCGCGGTCGTGCCGTCGTCCTTCAGCTGCGCGAACGCGGCGAGTTGCTCGCCCTTCTTGACGAGCACCTTCGACGGATCCTTCGGGTCGGGCAGATCGGCGAGCGCCTTGCCGTTGAACTCCATCGCCAGTTCCGCGGGCGTCGGGCTTTCCGGGTTCGCGTACGGCCAGGTCAGGTTCACGATCGGGTCCGGATACTTGCCGCCATCCGCCTGATACATCTTGCGGATGCGCAGGAACAGCCCCGACATGATCTCGAGATCGCTCTTCGCTTCGCCGGGCGGCTCGGCCCCCTTCCAGTGCCATTGCAGCACGCGGCTCGAACTCACGAGCGAGCCGTCTTCCTCCGCGAAGCAGGTGGTGGGCAGACGGAACACCTCGGTCTGGATCTTCGACGCGTCGACGTCGTTGTAGTCGCCGTGATGCTTCCAGAACTCGGACGTCTCGGTCGCGAGCGGATCCATGATCACGAGCCACTTCAGCCGGGCGAGCGCCTGCGCCGTCTTCACCTTCGACGGCGCCGCCGCGAGCGGGTTGAAGCCCTGGCAGATATAGCCGTTCATCTTGCCGGCCGCCATCAGCTCGATCGTCTGCAGCAGGTCGTACTGCTTGTCCAGCTTCGGCAGGTAGTCGTAGCCCCAGTTGTTCTCGGCGGTGGCCGCGTCGCCCCACCACGACTTCATGAAGCTGACGTGGAACGCCTTGTAATTCTTCCAGTAGCTGAGCTGGTTCGGCCGCAGCGGCTGCTGCGCGCGCTTCTTGATGTAGCCGTCGAAGTCCTGCTCGGCCTGCATCGGCAGCGTCATGTAGCCCGGCAGCAGGTTCGACATCAGCCCGAGGTCGGTGAGCCCCTGGATGTTCGAGTGGCCGCGCAGCGCGTTCATCCCGCCGCCGGCGATGCCGATGTTGCCGAGCAGCAGCTGCACCATCGCGCCGGTGCGGATCATCTGCGCGCCGATCGAGTGATGGGTCCAGCCGAGCGCGTACAGCACCGTGCCGGCGCGGCCGGGCACCGCGGTGGTCGCGAGCATCTCGCACACCTTCAGGAACTTCTCCTTCGGCGTGCCGCAGGTCTGCTGGACCATTTCCGGCGTATAGCGCGCGTAGTGCTGCTTCAGCAGGTTGTACACGCAGCGCGGATGCTGCAGCGTCGGGTCGACCTTCGCGTAACCGTCGTCGCCGCGCTCGTAGTCCCAGCTCGACTTGTCCGGGTACGTGTGGTGCTCCGCGTCGTAGCCGGAATAGATGCCGTCGTTGAACGCGAAATCCTCGCGCACGATGAACGTGAAGTCCGTGTAGTTCTTCACATACTCATGCTGGATCTTGTCATTCGTCAGCAGATAGTTGATGACGCCGCCCAGAAAGACGATGTCGGTGCCGGTGCGGATCGGCGCGTAATAGTCGGCCACCGAGGCCGTACGCGTAAAGCGCGGGTCGACGACGATCAGCCGCGCCTTGCGGTGCGCTTTCGCCTCCGTTACCCACTTGAAGCCGCACGGATGGGCCTCGGCTGCATTGCCGCCCATCACGAGAATCACGTCCGCGTTCTTGATGTCGACCCAATGGTTCGTCATCGCTCCACGGCCAAACGTCGGGGCAAGACCTGCCACCGTCGGGCCATGTCAGACACGCGCCTGATTGTCGAATGCGAGCATCCCCAGACTGCGGACAGTCTTGTGGGTCAGGTAGCCGACTTCGTTGCTGCCGGCCGACGCGGCCAGCATGCCGGTCGTGAGCCAGCGGTTGACCTTCGCGCCGTCTTCCGCCGTCTCGACGAAGTTGGCGTCGCGGTCGGCCTTCATCAGCTTCGCGATCCGGTCGAGCGCGTCGCTCCACGAGATCGGTTCCCACTTGTCCGAGCCGGGCGCCCGATACTCGGGGTGCGTCAGGCGGTTCGGGCTGTGGATGAAGTCGATCAGGCTCGCCCCCTTCGGGCACAGCGTGCCGCGATTGACCGGGTGGTCGGGGTCGCCCTCGATGTGGATGATGCTCGGCCGCGCGTTCTTCGCGCCGTCGCCGAGGCCGTACATCAGGATGCCGCAACCGACTGAGCAGTAAGGACAGGTGTTGCGCGTTTCGACTGTGCGCGCCAGCTTGTACTGTCGGACTTCGGCGAGCGCTTCGGACGGAGAGAAGCCCATCAGGGCTAGACTCGATCCGGCAAGCGACGTGGCCGTCACCTTCAGGAACTGGCGCCGGGACATTTGTAGCATGGCGGTCTCGGCATTATTGTGGGGTGGGAAACTGAAAGGAATTATAGACAGTTCACGCAACCATGACGGAATCTTCGGATCAATACTGAATTGTCCGTTTATCGACGAGTCCGACTATCGACAACGACCCGCCATCGACAGACCATGAAACGACCGATCACCTCCGAAGCGACGCGCCTCGCACAACAGCAGGCCAACTGGGCCCTCACCGCGTTCAAGCGTTTCTCGGCCGACCGCTGCTCGGCGATGGCCGCAGGCATCGCGTTCTTCTCCGCGTTCTCGCTCGCGCCGACGCTCGTGATGGTGATCGCGGTGGCCGGCTGGTTCTACGGCGACGACGCCGCGCGCGGGCAGGTGTTCGAGCAGGCGCATCAGCTGATCGGCGACGACGCGGCGGCCAGCATCCAGACCATCGTGCAGAACGCGCATCGCGCGGGCCAGCGCGGCGGCATCGCGACGCTGATCTCGTTCGCCGCGCTCGCGGTCGGCGCATCGGCGACCTTCGCGTCGCTCAGCGCCGCGCTGAGCGTGATCTGGCCGGCCACCGAAAGCCGCTGGTCGAGCATGCTCGGGCTCGTGCGGGTGCGCCTGATCTCGTTCGGGCTCGTGCTCGGCGTCGCGTTCCTGCTGATCGTGTCGCTCGTGCTCGACACCGCGATCACGTTCGTCGGCACCTGGCTGCTCGGCAATTCGCCGTATGTCGTCGTCACCAACCTCATCCAGTTCTTCGTCGGCATCGCGGTGCTCGCGGGCGCATTCGCCGCGCTGATGAAGTTCCTGCCCGATGCGCGCGTCGCGTGGCGCGACGCGGCGGTCGGCGGTGTCGTGTCGGCGATCCTGTTTTCCGGCGGCAAGAAGCTGTTCGCGCTCTACCTTGCGCACGCGGGCACCGCCAGCGCGTTCGGCGCGGCCGGATCGTTCGCGGTGCTACTGATGTGGCTGTACTTCTCGGCGCTGGTGCTGCTGCTCGGCGCGGAATTCGCGGCGGCGCGCGGCGTCGCCTATCGGCGCACCGGCGACGCACCGGCCGCGCCCAGGCCGCCCGGCACGTCCTCGGAGCGCCCGCACGAGCACTGATTCGTTCCGGTATTCGGCGCGCGCAGGGAATATGCAATGCATGCCGCGCCCTACCCAAGCGCTTTCCTTTTGGCAAGCACGCGCGCGGAACGCGTATCGCCCGGCTTGATACGCCGTTTGCACCGGCGCGCATTTACTTTGCAATGGCAAACGTTTGCGGTCGCCGATTTCCGTGCGACGAGCGGCTGAATCGGTCCATCTGCTGTTCCGCGCGCAAATCGCCGCAACAATCGCAGCGCAGCAATTGTCAACTATTTCAAAAATAGGAACAGTTGTTGATGTGCTTGATATATATGGCTTTTTCCCCGTTGTTACCTTTTCGAGACACTTTATTTTTTAAGCTTTCTTGCGTGTATGGCACTGAGCTATTCTCCAATCCGCAACAAATAACGAATCACTTGCGTGGAGAAACTCAACGATGAAGAAACTTGCTCTGTCGACCCTCTCGCTCGCCCTGCTGGGCGCCGCCGGCGCAGCTCAGGCTCAGTCGAGCGTGACGCTGTACGGTGTGATCGATACGTCGATCGCCTATGTTCACGGCAATGACGGCAAGGCCAACAACATGTGGCAAATGCTGTCGGGCAACCTGCAGGGCAGCCGCTGGGGCCTGAAGGGTGCTGAAGACCTGGGCGGCGGCCTGAAGGCGATCTTCCAGATCGAAAACGGCTTCAACCCGGGCACGGGCAAGCTGAGCGCATCGAACACGATCTTCAACCGCCAGGCATTCGTCGGCCTGCAAAGCAACCAGTACGGCACGCTGACGCTCGGCCGCCAGTACGACCCGGTCGTCGACCTGGTCCAGGCAGTCACGGCTGACAACTACTTCGGCAGCTTCTTCGCGACCCCGGGCGACGTCGACAACAACGACAACAGCCTGCGCGTCAGCAACGCGATCAAGTACACGTCGCCCGTCTACGCCGGCTTCCAGTTCGAAGGCATGTACGGCCTGAGCGGCATCGCAGGCAAGCCGGGCCAGGGTCAGACGTGGTCGGCTGCCGCCGCCTACAACAACGGCCCGATCGGCATCGCCGCCGGCTACTTCTACGCGAACAACCCGTCGCCGACGACCACCGCGGTCCGTGGCGGCTGGGGCTCGACGACGTCGGACAACATCGTCGACGGCCCGATCAACGCAGGCTACGTGACGGCGAAGTCGATCGGCATCGCGCAAGTCGCAGGCCAGTACTCGATCGGCCCGGTGACCTTCGGCCTCGGCTACAGCAACGCGCAATACAAGCCGGATGCATACTCGGCGTTCACGTCGACCGAGAAGTACAACACGGGCCGCGGCTTCGTGACGTACCAGGTCACGCCGCCGCTGCTGCTGGGCCTCGGCTACTCGTACACGAAGGCGAGCGGCAACACGGACGCGAAGTACCACCAGGTCTCGGTGGGCGCGGACTACTCGCTGTCGAAGCGCACGGACGTCTACCTGGTCGGCGCGTACCAGCACGCCAGCGGCACGCAGCTCAACGAAGACGGCACGACGTCGGCAGCACAGGCATCGATCGGCTCGTACGGCTATGCCGGCACGCGTTCGCAGGAAATGGTCGCACTCGGCCTGCGCCACAAGTTCTAAGAAGTACGTTTCCGGCGTGCAAGGCGTCTTCGACGCCCTGCCGCCGAACTGGAAAGCCAGTCATCGGTTTCGGCCGTGGCTGGCTTTTTTTTCGCCTGTCGCGCGACGCAGACATCGCGGCCGGGCCGATAACGGCCCGCACGACGCGCCGGAATACCGTTGTCGGCTTCCGGGAAGGCGACGAGCCGCCGGCGGCTGCGCGGCCTGTATCGCAGCCGAAACCGCGACGCCGACGCCACCGCGATCTTGCAGCCGCGGTTTTCACGCGAGCGAAACCGGCCCAGAATAGCGTGGGCAACGCCACGCGCATCCCGTTCGCCGCACCGCAGCCGATCCCGCGCACGACGTATTTGCATGCCCGCGTGTCGATTCCGGCGACCTTCGTTCGTCGTGTCGATGGCGGCACGCGACTCGCCCCGCCCCATACCCACAGGAGATTCGTCATGCCGATTCAGAAGATCACGCCTTTCCTCTGGTACTCGACGGAAGCCGAAGAAGCGGCGACGTTCTATGCAAGCATCTTTCCGGACTCGCGCGTCGTGCGCGTCACGTCGGTGCAAGGCACCGGCGGCACGAAGGTCGTGGAGTTCGAGCTGTTCGGGCAACCGTTCTTCGCGATGGGCCACGAACGGGCCGAGTCTTTCAACCACGCGATCTCGCTGCTCGTCAACTGCGCCGACCAGGCGGAACTCGACCGCTACTGGAGCGCGCTGCTCGACAACGGCGGCACGGCCGACGGCTGCGGCTGGCTCAGGGACCGCTTCGGCGTCTCGTGGCAGATCGTCCCCGACGACCTGATCCCGATGATGGCCGACCGCGATCCGGTCAAGGCCGGACGCGTGGCCGCCGCGATGATGCAGATGACGAAGTTCGATGTCGCCGCGCTGCGGGCGGCCTATGCGGGAACGGCGGGCTGACGAAGCGCCGTATCGCGGCGCCGCGCGCGACGATCCGCGTAAGCGCAGATGCGCAGCGCGGTACGCCGTTCGCCGCGCATCGCTTCTTCGCTGCCATATGACGTGCGCGGATTCACCCAGGTCCGCGCAGCGCAATAAAAATCCCCGCACGCTTTCGCGTACGGGGATTTCGGGCACATCGCAACGGCTGCCGGCCTGAACGCCCGGCAGCCGCCGCGCGGCATTACGCCGCTGCGTCCTTCAGCTTCTTCAGCGCACGTGCCTTCACGCGCACGCTGGCCGGCTTTGCCGGGAACCAGCGCTCTTCGCCCGTGAACGGATCCTTGCCGAAGCGCTTCTTCTTTGCCGGCACGACTTGCGCCGTGATCTTCAGCAGACCCGGCAGCGTGAACTCGCCTGCGCCCTTCTTGTGAACCGAGCCCAGCACGACGTTCTCGAGTGCGGCGAGCACTGCCTTGACAGCCTTCACTTCGACAGCAGCGCGCTCAGCGATGTGCGTTGCGAGCGATGCCTTCGTGAACTTGTCCTTCAGCGGCGTCGGAGCGGCCGGTGCTGCCTTCGCGACAGCCTTCTTGGCCACTACTTTCTTCGCGGGCGCAGCAGCCTTTTTGGCAGCCACTTTCTTGGTCGCCGGTGCGGCAGCCTTCTTGGCCACCTTTTTTGCGGAAGTCGCCATGTTTCTCCTACCAGGTGTGGTCGTTGGATACACGAAGCGTGCAACGCGCGCGCTTCAACGCCGGATTCTACAAGCGCCGTGACGCTTCGTGCAGTACTTTTGTGCGTTTTCGCGGGGTTTCCCGCAGGTTTTGTTGCGCGCGACCGACTCCGTCGACGCCCGAACAGCGAAAAACGCCTTCACGTATACGCCCGAACGCGAATTACGTTCGATATTTGCGCACCTATACTGAGCTCGCTCAGTGCCCCGGATGCCTTCATGCGCGAAGTCAGATACGTCAAAGGACTCGACGGCCTGCGAGCCATCGCCGTCATCCTCGTTTTCCTGTCCCACAAGGGCCACGTCCTCGCTGTCGACGTGGGCAAGCTCGGCGTGTGGACGTTTTTCCTCATCAGCGGATTCCTGATCGTCGGCGAGCTGCACCGCAACCGCGAGGCAGTCGAGTGCGGCACGATGACGCGCCGGCACGCGCTCGCGCTGTTCCTCGCGAAGCGCGCGCTGCGGATCTTTCCCGTCTACTACCTGCTGCTCGCCGCGCTCGCGATCGCGCATGCGCTGTTCTACCAGCGCGGCGTCAATCTCGGGCTCGCGTGGCACGCGGTGTTCCTGTCGAATTACTGGATCGGCGTCGTCAAGGATGGCTGGCCGGGCTCCACGTCGCATTTCTGGAGCCTCGCGGTTGAACAGCAGTTCTATCTGATTGCGCCGCTCGCGCTGCTCGCGGTGCCGGCCGCGCGACACGTCGCGCTCGGCGTCGCAGCCGTCGCGCTGTGCGCGCTCGCGCATCTCGCGCTTTACGCGACCGATGCGTCGCCGGTGCTGATCTACGCGTTTTCCCCGTGGAATTTCGCATTGATCGCGCTGGGCGGCCTCGGCGCGGTGGCGCTCGCCGATCGCGGTCCGGCCGTCGTACGCCGCATTCCGCCCGGCTGGCTCGGCGCCGCCGGCGTCGTGTTCTTTCTCGCGCTGCCGGCGCTCACGACGCTGCCCGACGTCGTCACGGGCCTTGCGGATCTCGGCCTGTCGGCGTCGCTCGGCTCGCTGATGCTGTGGATCGTCACCGAACCCGACCATCCGGCCGTCGCGCTGCTCGACTGGGCGCCGCTCGTCTACCTCGGCACGATCAGCTACGGTTTCTACCTGTTCCACAACCTGATTCCGGCGCGCTTCGGCGTGATGCCCGCACTGTTCGCGCGCGTGCCGCTGCCGGCATTCGTCCGCGATGCGCTGCCCGAACTGCTGCAGTTCGCGCTCGCCGTTTTGCTCGCGCATCTGTCGTGGCGCTACCTGGAAAAGCGGCTGCTCGACTTCAAGAAGCCGGTCGCCGCGATGCTGGCCCGGCGCTTCGTGGCACGGCCCGGCACGTCGCCGCGCTGAGCGGGAAACCGGCATCGAGGCGGCGGCGCCGCACGCGCGCCGGCGGGAAGCAAAACAACGTCAGCGAATCACGGCGCACGCGTCGCATGCGGGCATGCGCCCCGGCCGCAGCCCTCGTTCGCCCGATTCACAGCTGCCCGGCATCGGCACGGCCGCCCGCAGCGCAGCGCAGCCGCCGCCCCGCCTCGCCCAAAATCGGCATAGGGGGTAGCCAACAGGCTACGCCCCTGCCACACCACCCGGCATGCGGGTCCGCACCGGGCGGTTCGAGAAGTTGAGGTCAGGAGAGACGGGGTAAGCCTAGCCGGTCGAACCATGCAATGGGCAGCACGCGGTTGAGCAGCTTGCCGCTGTTGCGCCACCAGCGATGGCTGTTGGCCGCCACCTGTCGCGCAACATCGTGGGCCGCACCAAGTGCGCGCAACTCACGATACATGGTCGGGCCGCGCTTCCAATGCTTCAGCTGGATCGCGCGCAAACGATGGCGCACCCATTCGTCCAGTTCGCGCATCACGCCCGGTGTCTGCGCCAGACGGAAGTAGCCTTTCCAGCCCAGCAGGTAGCGGCGAAGCTTCTCCACCACCTGCGCCAGACTACGTCCGCCCCGGCGCGTCAGTTCCCGCACGCGCTGTTTGAACGTGGCCAATGGTTTGACTGCCACCTTGCGCTTGACCGCACCACCCGCAGCTACCCACAAGCTGTAGCCCAGGAACTTGCGACCGAATACGCTTGCCACCGCGCTTTTGGCTTCATTGATCTTCAGGCGTAGTCGCCCGTACTGCCGGCGCAACAGCGCCATCACCCGTTCGCCCGCCCGGCGTGAGCGAACGTACACGTTCGCGTCGTCGGCATAGCGCACGAAGCAATGACCCCGTCGCTCCAGTTCCTTGTCCACCTCATCGAGCAGCACGTTCGCCAGCAACGGTGAGAGCGGACCGCCCTGGGGCGTCCCCTCGTGCCGCTCCTGCACCACGCCATCGCCCATCACACCTGCGTTCAGGTACGCCCGGATCAGCCGGATGACTCCCGGATCTCCGATACGCTTCTGCAGCCGGTCGATGAGAATGTCGTGAACCCGGTCAAAGAACTTTTCCAGGTCCACGTCCACCACGATCCGCCGCCCCGACTGCACGTACGATTGCGCGGCCAGCACCGCGTCGTGCGCACGCCGCCCTGGCCGGAAACCGTAGCTGTGCTCGCTGAAGGTGGGCTCCAGTACCGGTTGCAGCACCTGCAGCAACGCCTGCTGAATCAGCCGATCCGTCACCGTCGGGATGCCCAGCTCGCGCTCGCCACCATCCGGTTTCGGGATCGTCACCCGCCGCACCGGCATCGGCCGGTACGCCCCCCGCAGCAGCTGCTCACGTATTGCCGGCCAAGCTGTCACCAGGTGTCGCGCAGTCTGGTCAATGTCCAGTCCGTCGACACCCGGTGCTCCCTTGTTCGCCCGCACCCGCCTGAACGCCTGCCGCAGGTTCTCTCTCGTCAGCGCCGCTTCCAGCAACGCCGACCCTGTGTCTCTCGTCTCATGCCGCGAGCCGCAAGCTTCGTCACTCACGGCTTCACGCGCAGCTTCACCGCGCGCTGCCACCGCTCGCCCCGCTCGCGCGGGCATCTGACGCCTTGCCTGTTGCGTCGGCATGTCGTTGAACACTCCTCCTCGTTTGGTCCTTCGCCACTAGCCTCAGCCTTCCCGGCCTATCCTGCGGCTACTACGACCTCTGCTGACTCCTCGCTCCGGCTCGACGCCGTTGCCCTTTCAGGCATGAGGTGGAGCAGCCCCCTGAAACGCCGGACACAGTCACCCACTTACAATAACGGGTAGGCATAAGACTGTGTTTTTGACTAACACCAGGCAGGAAGTGATGGAAGTGTTGACGGGCCCGGAGCGCCGGCGGCGCTGGACGGCGGAGCAAAAGCTGGCGATGGTTCGCGAGAGTTTCGAACCAGGGAAGTCGGTTTCGATGGTCGCGCGGCAGCACGGCGTGAACCCGAACCAGCTGTTCCACTGGCGCAAGCTGTACCAGGATGGGAGCCTGTCAGCGGTCAAGGCTGGCGAGGAAGTGGTTCCGGCCTCAGAGCTGGCCGACGCGCTCAAGCAGATTCGCGAGCTGCAACGGATGCTCGGCAAGAAGACCATGGAGAACGAGATTCTCCGCGAAGCAGTCGAGTACGGCCGGGCAAAAAAATGGATAGCGCACTCGCCCTCGCTGCCGGAGGACGACCAGTGAAACTGGTTTGTGAAGTTCTCGGCGTGTCGCGCTCGAACGTATCGGCACGACTGTCGCGTCCGGCGACGTGGCGCGATGGCCGTCAATCGCGGCAGACGGACGATGCGAGCGTGGTCGAGGAAATCCGCCGAGTCGTCGGCGATTTGCCCAGCTATGGCTATCGCCGGGTGTGGGGCTCGCTGCGCAATGAACGCATTGCTGCCGGACAGGTGCCGTTCAATGCGAAGCGCATCTATCGCATCATGCGCACTCACGGTCTGCTGATGCAACGGCGTCCAGCCCCGCCTCGGCCGCAACGTCGGCACGATGGCAAGGTGGCCGTCGCGCGCAGCAATCAGCGATGGTGCTCGGACGGCTTCGAGTTCCGCTGCGACAACGGCGAGCCGCTGCGGGTGACGTTTGCGCTGGATTGCTGCGACCGAGAGGCGATGAGCTGGGCAGCCACGACAGCAGGTCACAGCGGCGACATCGTGCGCGACGTGATGCTGGCTGCAGTGGAAAATCGGTTTGGCAACGAACTGCATACCCCGTCCGAAATCGAGTGGCTGAGCGACAACGGTTCGGGCTACACGGCCGACGACACGCGCCGGTTCGCAGTGGCCATCGGCCTGAAGCCATTGACCACACCGGTGTGCAGCCCACAAAGTAATGGGATGGCAGAGAGCTTCGTGAAGACGATGAAACGCGACTACGTCGCCTTCATGCCGAAGCCGGACGCAGCGACTGCCGCACGCAACTTGGCCATCGCGTTCGAGCATTACAACGAGAAGCATCCCCATAGCGCGCTGAAATACCGCTCGCCTCGCGAGTTCCGGCGCTCGATGGATTCAGCAACCTTAGTGTGATGCCGTGTCCGGGATTACAGGGTCAACTCCATGAGGCGAGGCCTCCCCAGGTAAGAACGCACTCCTTCATCGCACAGCCGCCGCATTTACGCCACCTCGCCTTGGTCACCAGAGCTTCGCGGTTTACGGCCCGCTCGCCCTGCTCGGCAGCGCCTTCTATGCAGTTCTTGTCCATCGGCTCGCGATTTACGCTCCACGCTTCCTCCCCACACTCGGTCGCCCTCATGCAGTTGCGCTTCGCTTCATTCGCCGTGACCAGCTCATGGCGGGACTTGCACCCGCAGGAGTGCGCCCATGCTGGGCGCACCGCAAAAAAGCCCCGGGCAAGCCGGGGCCAACGGAACAACCACCACCTGAAACAGCGGAGCAGCGCGGCTGCTTATGCGACAGCAGCCAGCGCGGGCAGACAGGTACGCAGGTACGCCTCGAATTCGCGGCTGACCTCCGGATGCTGGAGCGCCAGCTCGACGGTCGCCTTCAGATAGCCGAGCTTGCTGCCGCAGTCGAAGCGCGTGCCGTAGTAGCGATACGCGAGCACCTGCTCGTTCGCGAGCAGCGACTGGACCGCGTCGGTCAGCTGCAGTTCGCCGCCCGCGCCCGGCTTGAGCTTGCGCAGATGATCGAAGATCGTCGGCATGAACACGTAGCGGCCGACCACGCCGAGGTTCGACGGCGCATCTTCCGGCGCCGGCTTCTCGATGATGCCCGACAGCTTGATCACGTCCTCTTCCCATTCGCGGCCTTCGACGACGCCGTACGAGCGGCTGTCCTCGCGCGCGATCGTCTCGACGCCGATCACCGAGCTGTGATAGTGGTCGAACACGTCGACGAGCTGCTTGAGCACCGGCTGCTCGCCGTGCAGCAGGTCGTCGGCGAGAATCACCGCGAACGGCTCGCCGTGCACGAGCTTTTCGGCGCACAGCACCGCGTGGCCGAGGCCGAGCGCTTCAGGCTGGCGCACATAGAAGCAGTTCACGTGGCTCGGCTTGATGCCGCGCACGAGTTCGAGCAGCTTTTCCTTGCCGCGCGCCTCGAGCTCGGCTTCGATCTCGTAGGACTTGTCGAAGTGATCCTCGATCGCGCGCTTGCTGCGCCCGGTCACGAAGATCATCTCGGTGATACCGGCGTTGATCGCTTCCTCGACCGCGTACTGGATCAGCGGCTTGTCGACGACGGGCAGCATTTCCTTCGGGCTCGCCTTCGTTGCCGGGAGGAACCGCGTGCCGAGACCGGCAACGGGGAACACGGCCTTGGTGACTTTCAACATGATTGCATCCTGATTGCGTTGATTGCGCCGCGTCGACCGGCGACCCGGCGCGATTTGTTTTCCGAACGGTCTATCGGGTGCCGGCGCCACAACCCGCTCCACGCCGCTTGCTTTCGATATGGACCGATTGCCCTTAAATCCGGAAAGTCGATAATCCCGTCATGCGGTCGATATTGCCGAACCGATTGCCGAAGCAGAAACAAATTACCGATTTTCCGGATACAAATACTTACGATTCGAATTCCTCGATATAGGGCACGCCGCCCCGTTCGAGGCCCGGGCGAATCGGCTCGTTCTTCAGCGCCTCGCGGTACGCCGACAGCACGGCCATGACCAGCAGTACTGCCGCGCTCGCGATCCAATGCATGTCCATCTTGCCGCTCCTTGCATCAATCAACTGGAGCTTCAAACTATCAGAAAAAAATCGGCAAATAATTTGCGCACCCTGCGAAACCGCTTTCACAACCGGATAAAACCACCATCTGAAATACGCCTATTTTCAGGCGTTATTTTTTTATTCATTGATCGAATTCTTGCGCATTACGATCGAAGCATCCCTTCATCCGTCGCAAGGAACCGAATCGCATGCAAGCTTTCAGCGGATCGCCTTTGACCGCGCCGCCCGTCGCCGACCACAAGGAACACGTGATCGACGCGATGCGCGGCTTCGCGGCGCTGCTCGTCGCCTATTTCCACTGCCGCCAGGTCGTCTGGGTCGGCATGCAGAGCTTCCATCGCGCTTACGGTCACGCGCTCGATCCGAGCGTGCTGGTCGGCTACCTGACCTTCCCGTTCGGATGGGGCTCGGCCGGCGTGCCGATCTTCTTCGTGATCAGCGGCTACTGCATCCACCGCAACGCGGCGCTCAAGCTCGCGGCCGATCCCGCGTACCGGCTCGATGCGCCGAACTTCTGGGCGCGCCGCTTCGCGCGGATCTACCCGGTGCTGCTCGCCGCGCTGCTGCTCACGCTCGCGCTCGACACGATCAGCCTGCAGATCCAGCCGGTCAGCCACAAGATCCGCGACATCGGCGTCGCCGCCTTCCTCGTGAACCTGTTCTCGCTGCAGGGCGTCGCCGGCTATACGTACGGATCGAACGGCGCGCTCTGGACGCTGTCGCTCGAAGTGCAGTTCTACGTCGTCTACCCGCTGCTGTTCGCGGTACGCCGCCGCATCGGGATGCCGGCGGTCGTGGCCGCGGTCGCGCTCGTCAACGTCGCGTCGGCCTGGCTGCTCGAGCGGCACGACCTGCAGTTCTTCACGTCGTACTGGCTGTCGTGGACGATCGGCGCGTGGATCGCCGACGTGCGCGCGCAACCGTCGCGCGCCGCGGCCGCGGTGCCGTCGCGCGCATGGTACGTCGCGGCCGCCGTGCTGCTCGCGGCCGGCTGCGGCGCGTTCCACTTCGGCCAGTACGGCGCGTTCCAGCTGTGGGCGGCCGGCTTTGCGTGCTTCCTGTACCGCGCGCTCGCCCGTCCGCCGCGGCCGACGCCGCCGCTGCGCGTGCTGGGCTGGTTCGGCGACTTCAGCTACTCGCTGTACCTGATCCACCTGCCGCTGTTCGTCTGCCTCGGCTCGGTGCTGTTCCATTCCGAGCTGCAGCTGTCGATCTGGCCGTCGCTCGGGTTCATGGTCGTCGCGATCCCGGTCGCGTACCTGTTCTACCGGCTGTTCGAGCGGCCGGCGATGAAGTGGTCGGCCAGCCTGAAGCCGTCGCGTACCGCCCGCGTGGTCGCGCCGGCGCCCGAACGGGCGGTCTGAGCGTTTCGATCGGGACCGGAAGCCCTCGCACGGCAGCGCCCGTGCGGGGGCTTTTTTGCGGGGTGGATACGCGGCGGCCAATGCCGCGAGGAACGGGATACCGGCGGCGGTCGAGCGGCATTACGCTCCGCGCGCCATGCGCAAAGCCCCCGCCCGGCATCACGCCGTGCAGGGGCCGCTCGGTTCCAGCCCGCCGCCGCCCCACGCCATCGGCGCGGCGGCGGCAACGACCGCTCAAGCCTGCTTCGCCTTGGCCGCGGGCGCGGTATCTGCGAGGATCTTTTCGACGCGCTCGACGTAGGTCTCGGTGCCGAACCGGCGCACCGCGGTCGCGCGCCCGCTCGCGACCAGCCGCTCGCGCAGCCGCGCATCGGACCGCAGCGCGACCAGTGCATCGGCGAGCGCGCGCGCGTCGCCCGGTTCGCACAGCAGCCCGTTGTCGCCGTGCTCGACGATCTCGATCACGCCGCCCGCGCGCGCCGCGACGACCGGCCGGCGCGCCAGCATGCCTTCGACGATCACACGGCCGAACGGCTCCGGCGTGATCGACGTGTGCGCGACGACGTCGACGGCCTTCATGCAGGCGGCGATGTCGCGCTGGAAGCCGACGAAATGCACGCGTTCGTCCATCCCGTGCCGCGCGACGTATTCGTGCAGCTGCGCCGCGTATTCGTCCTCGCCGAACAGCGGCGCGCCGACCAGCACGACGTGCATGTCCGGCTGCCGCGCGGCGGCCTCCAGCAGCACGTGCTGCCCCTTCCAGTGCGCGAGGCGGCTGAACGAGCCGACCAGCCACGCGTGCTCGGGCAGCCCGAAGCGCGCGCGCAGCGCGGCCTGGCCGACGCCGTCCAGCGCGTCGAACGGCTCGGCCGAAATGCCGTTGAACACGACGTCGACGTGCTGCGGCGTAAAGCCGGTCAGCGCGCGGAACGCCTGCGCGGACGCATCCGAGTTCGCGATCACGCGCGTCACGCCGAGCCGCGCGCAGTACTTGATCGCCAGCAGCTGCTTGCTGCCGAAATGGTCGTCGCTGACGATGTCGCGCAGATGCCAGACCACCGGCTTGCGCGCGAGCCGCCCGGCGAGCGCGGCGACCACCATCGCGCGCTGCGTGTTCGCATAGATCACCTCGGCGCGGCGTGCGCGGCGCGCAACGTCGCGCACCAGGCGCGTCAGCTGCCTGAGCGCGCCGAGCGACACGCCGCCCTGCTTGCGCACGCCGGCGAGCGCGCCCTGCTCGACCACGTCGACGCGCGCGCCGATCTCGTCGAGCGCCGCGCGGAACGGGCCGTCGTCGAACAGCAGCACGTCGGCGTTCGCGCGCATGTGCTTCATGATCTCGAGCAGCGACAGCTCCGCGCCGCCGAGCACGCCGCTCTGGTCGAGCACGAGCGTCGCCGGGCCGCGCGCGGCCGGCATCGGCGCGGCCACGCCGCGCTGGGCGGTCGCGCCCGGCAGCGCCGCCTCGACGTAATCGAGAAAGCGCTGGCGGAAAGTGTCGGCGGAAAAGCGCTCCGCATTCGCGCGGCACGCGTGCGGCGAGAAGCGCTGCGGCGCGCGCTCGAAATCGTCGACGGCCGCGACGATCGCCTGCGGCGTCTGCTCGTCGAAGAACAGCCCGGTCGGATGCGCGTCGGAGCGCGGATCGCGCACGGTCTCGAGCGCGCCGCCCTTGCCGTAGGCGATCACCGGCGTGCCGCAGGCCTGCGCCTCGACCACCGAGATGCCGAAATCCTCCTCCGCCGCGAACACGAACGCCTTCGCGCGCCGCATCCGGTCGTGCAGCACCGCGAACGGCTGGTAGCCCATGATCTCGACGTTCGGGGCGGCCTTCGCGCGGATCTTGTCCATCTCGGGGCCGTCGCCGATCACGACGAGCCTGCGCTCCGGCGTCTGCGCAAACGCTTCGACGATCAGGTCGATCTTCTTGTACGGCACCATCCGCGACGCCGTCAGGTAGAAATCCTCCTTGACGGTGTTCAGCGAGAAGCCGTCGACGTCGACCGGCGGAAAGATCACCGCCGCGTCGCGGTGGTAGACCTTGCGGATGCGCCGCGCGATGAACGCGGAGTTCGCGATGAAGCCGTCGACCGCGTTCGCGGTGCGCGTATCCCAGTTGCGGATGTAGTGCAGGATCATCCGCGCGAGCAGCGATTTCGGCCCGTGCGTGAGGTTCGACTGTTCCAGATACTGGTGCTGCAGGTCCCACGCATAGCGGATCGGCGAGTGCACGTAGCTGATGTGCATCTGGTCCGGCCCGGTCAGCACGCCCTTCGCGACCGCGTGACTGCTCGAGATCACGAGGTCGTACCCGGACACGTCGAGCTGCTCGATCGCGAGCGGCATCAGCGGCAGGTAGCTGCGGTACTTGGTGCGCGCAAACGGCAGCTTCTGGATGAACGACGTCGTCACGCGCTTGCCGCGCACGAACGTGCGGTCGTCGAGAAAATCGACGAGGCTGAACAGGTCGGCGTCGGGGAAGCACGCGACGATCTGTTCGAGCACGCGCTCGGCGCCCGCGTAGGTCACCAGCCAGTCGTGGACGATCGCCACGCGCAGCGGGCGGGATGCGTCGCGCGCGGGGGCGGCTTCGCGGCGCGCGGTGCGCAGCGCGACCGCTTCGCCGGCGCCGGCCGCAGCCGTCGCGTCGGCCGTGGCCGCATTGAGGATGGCGTGATCCGCCAGATCGCGATTCATGTGGTTTTCCTCGCATTGAGACGGAGAATCAGGCCGAGGGCCAGCGCGCGCAGCCCCGGCGTCATCGTGAGCGACCACGCGACGTTCAGCGCCAGCACGACCGCGCACATGCCGATCGACTCCACGAGCGCCGGCCACGCCTGCGCCAGCACCAGGCTCGCGAGCAGGAACGCGAGGTGCGCGAGCATGTCGAGCACGATCGCGCGCATCCGGATCGCCGACAGGTACAGCAGCACGCCGTAGTCGACGAGCGCGCGCGTCGCGACGACCACCGCCGCGCCGATCAGCCCGAAGTGATGAATGCCCAGCCACAGGCCGCCGACGAAGAACGGCATCTCGACGAGCCCGGCGATCGCCGCGCGCGCCGGATTGACCTGCGACTGGATCAGGATCCGCGTGACGCTCGCCTGCCCGACGAGCCATACGCTGATCACCAGCACGCGGCCGACCGGCGCCGAATGCGCGGCGAGGTCGGGGCCGACCCACAGCGTGAGGAACGGCGCCAGCGCGAAGATCGCGACGATGCCGACCGGCGTGAACACGCCGTTCAGGAATTCGAGCGACTGGCGCGCGAGCGTGTCCGCGTGCTCGCGGCCGAGCGCCGACAGGCGCGGGAACAGCGTGCGCACCAGCGCGTTCGGCAGCATGTTCAGCCGCGTGACGAGGTTCTGCGGCACCGTGTAGTAGGTGACGAACTTTGCGCCCATGCCGGCGCCGAGCATCACGCGGTCGAGCGTGTCGGCGACCATGCTCGCGGTGCTCGCGATCAGCATCCAGCCGCCGAAGTTGAACAGCCCTTTCGCGGTGCCCCACTTCGGCGGATCGATGCGCCTGATGCCGAGCACCTTGATGCTCGCGTGACCGAGCATCACCGCCGCGACCAGCCGCGCGACGACCGCCGCGGCCAGCACCGTCTGCAGGTTCGGCGCGATCCACCACGCGGCGCCGAGCGGCAGCAGTTGGAACAGGAAGGTGCCGATCGTCTGGTTCGTGTTGAACACGCCGAAGCGCTCGGCGCCGTTGATCGCGCCGGCGAACACCCACGACACGTTCGCGAGCGGAATCGCGAGCGCGAGCCACGGCAGCGCGAGATACACCTCGTGCTGCATCGCCGCCGACACCTTCGTGAAATACGCGGTGTAGACGAACGCGCCGAAATAGATCAGCAGGCCGCCGGCGATGCCGGTGCCGAGGTTGAGCCAGAACGCGCTCCAGAACACGCGCGCGCTTTCAGCGGCGTCGCCGCTCGCGAGCGCCTTCGAGATGTGGTTCTGCGCGGCCATGCTCATCCCGAGATCGAGGATCCCGAAATAGCCGATCAGCGTCCACACGAGACTGACGACGCCGTAGCGTTCGACGCCGAGCGCGTGAATGTAGGCGGGCACCGTCACCAGCGACACGAAGGTCGGCAGGATCAGCCCGATGAAGTTGATCGAAACGTTCTTGAGTATGCCTTTGTCCATGCCTGTGCCTTGTCGACGATCGCGCGTCACGGTTTCCAGCGATACATCAGCACCTTGCCGCGCGCGTCTTCCTCGACGAACACCAGGTACTCGCCGTTCTCGCGCCGGAATGCGCTGATGCCGAACGGCACGTCGACCCAGCCCGACGCCTTGCCGACTTCCGCGCCCGGGTTCATCACGCCGACCTCCTTGCCGGTTTCCTTGTCGTACACGTGGATCTTGCCGACCGGCTCCACCGTGAAGATGTAGCGGCCCTCGACCGTGATCCCGATCAGGTCGAGGATCGGCTTCGCGTCGAGCTGCCACGGCAGCGCGACCGTGTAGCGCGCCACCGGCGAGCCCGTCGACCACTTGTCGAAGCGCACCAGCACGCGGCCGACTTCCTTGTTGATGCCCGGCTGCGGCGGCGCGTCGGCCGTGTAGCCCGTCACGTACAGCGTGTCGGTCTGCGGCTCGTAGATCGCGCGGCGCAGCTGCGTGAACGGCTGCGGCATCGGATAGGTGGTGACCTTGTCGTACGCGTAGATCGGGTTGCCGGCCTTGTCGACGCCGCCGTAGCGGAACCGGTGGATGCCGCGCACGTCGCTGGTGCGCCAGATGTCGCCCTTCGTGTCGATCCACCAGCCCCAGCCGCCCGCCTTCGCCTTGCCGGTCGTGTTGATCTCGAACTCGTCGGCGTCGAGGCGGCCGTTGCCGTTCGCGTCTCGCCACATCCAGTCGCCGCCGGGCGGCTTGTTCGGCACCTTGTCGACCGGCCGCGCGCGGCCCGCGATCAGCCCGGACGGAATCGCGACCTCGCCGTCGCGCTTCGCGTCGAAGCGGTAGATCTTCAGGTGATCGGCATACATGTCGGTCAGGTACAGGAACGTGCGGCCGTCCAGCCGGCGAGCGGTCGGCATGCCGGGCCACTGGTCGGTGTGGAATACCGGATCGTCCGGATACTTGAAGCGGTTCGACAGGAAGCCGACGTATTTCCAGTCCTGCCCCGGCGGCTTCGACAGGTCGAGCTCGAAGCGCTTGTTGCCCGTGTACACGCTGTTCGGCCGCGCGGGATCGAGCCACGCGCCGTCGACGAACAGCAGCCCCTGCACCTGCCAGCGCAGCGCGCCGTCCGGCGTGTAGCTTTCGAGCACCGCGCCGAGCCCCGCGCCGATCGTGTCGTGGCGCGGCCCGATGCCGTTCATCGCGACATAGATGTTCCCGGCGCGATCGACGCCGACGCCCGTCAGCCCGTTGAAACGCTGCGGCCCCGGCCGGCCCGGCACCGGGCCCGCGAAGATGCCGCCGCGCGTGCCGAGCGTGCCCGACGGCGCGTAGCCCTTGCCGCCCTTCGAGAAAATCAGGATCTGCTGGCGCGGCCCGTTGTCGGCGATCAGCACGCGGCCCTTCGCGTCGACCGCGACGTCCACCGCGTCGGTGCCCTCCGGCAGCGCGGGCGCGTCGTCGAGCTTGCGGCCGTCCACCCGCACGTGCACCAGATGCGCGGGACCGTTCAGCGTATCGGTCAGCAGCCACAGCGTGCCGTCGCCGGCGAGCGCGATGCGCCCCGGCTCGTGCGCGCTCCACGTGCCCTTCTTCTGCATCGTCTCGGCGTCGTAGACGTCGACCTCGTCGTGCGACGGGTTGGTCGCGAACAGCGTCTTGTCGTCGGCCGCGAGGCCGCCGACTTCCGCCTTCACGTCGCCCGCTTCCGAGCGCGCCGGCGCCGGCACCTCGTTGACCATCATGAAGCTCGCGGCCATCCGCGCGCGGCCGGCATCGGCGCGCCCGCCCGGCGCGACCTGCGGCGCCGCGCGGAACGGCGCCGGCTGCTTCATGTCGCCGAGCGTGCGCCGCGAGATGCCGAACCACTGCTTGCCCTTGTCCGGCCAGATGCCGGGCGACTGCAGGTGGCCGCGCTCGTTGCCGACGCCGATCGCGACATACGCGTACTTGCTGTTGACCGCGATCGCATTGCCGCCGAGATTGCCCCAGCCGTGCGTGCCGCCCGCGAAGCCGAGCATCTTGCCGTCCTGGTAGACGCTCGCCTCGGCGCCGCTCTCGTCCCACGGCGCATTCGTATACACCTTGCCTTCGGGCGTGACCGCGATCGCGCGGATGTCGATCTGCGTCCAGCTGCCGTCGCCATAGCCGAACGTGTTGCCGATCCACGACGTCGTCGCGGGCAACACGGTTTCAGCTCGGGCGGCGCCGGCCAGCAGCGCCGTGCACACCGTCATGCCTACCAGAATCAGACGTCGCAATGCGCTTCTCCAGACTCGATACGGAAGCGGCCGGGCCGCGGCGAATGACCGCCGCACTCCCCTGTCGCTAAATGGGTTTCAAACGTCGCGATGCAGGTTACAAGCAAAAATAATCACAAGAAATTTGGAAATATTTGGGGATGTTTCTGCGTGAAATATCGAACCGGAACAAATTCCCGCCGCCACCGAAAACCGGCAATAACGACCGCATTTCTTATTTTTTATCTGTAGAAAATGCCGCTTCGGCATGCTGATGGCGGCCGGGCGGCCGTCAAGCTTTCATTTTCCGATTGGAATTTCTCGATTCGATTGTTTTCTTCCGGATAAATGACACGCGTTTTTTTGCCGATTTCTTTTCCCTAGAATCGATTTCGATTCGATATTTCAATTCAAAGGCATGCATTACGTTCACGCATCGGATGCACGACGTGCTGGCGCGCGTCGCGAAGGAGCGGCGCGATGACGGGCATCTCGCGATCCGCCGACCTCGACCTCGCCCCGCCGCAACACGGCCGCATCGTGCAGCTCGACGGGCTGCGCGCGATCGCGGTCGGCGCGGTGTTCCTGCAGCACGCGCTGAAGGCGCCGCTGTGGATGGGCGTCGACCTGTTCTTCGTGCTGAGCGGGCTGCTGATCACCGGCATCCTGCTCGATCGCAAGGCGCGCGGGCAGTCGTACTTCAGCCACTTCTATGCGCGCCGCGTGCGCCGCATCCTGCCGCCGTACGTGCTGCTGCTGGTCGTGTCGACGCTGCTGTTCGGCGCGAGCTGGCTGCCGCACTGGCCGTGGTTCGCGTTCTTCTCGACCAATATCGGGCTGTCGCTGGGCAGCATCGGCCACGACAGCCTGAACGTGCTGTGGTCGCTGGCGGTCGAGGAGCAGTTCTACATCTTCTGGCCGTTCGTCGTGCTGTGGTGCTCGGAGCGCGCGCTGCTGTGGGTCGCCGCCGCGCTGATCGTCGTCGCGCCGGTGCTGCGCGCGATCGCGACGCCGTGGTTCGACTCGTTCTGGCCGATCTACTACCTGACGCCGTTCCGGATGGACCTGCTCGCCGCCGGCGCGCTGCTCGCGATCGTGCTGCGCCGCGACCGGCGCGCGCTCGAGCCGTTCTACCCGCTCGCGATCGTCGGCGCGCTCGTGTCGCTCGCGATCCTCGGCTGGCTGCACCTGTCGTTCCCGCGCTTTCGCGCCGCCAACACGCCGCTGTCGAATGCCGCGCTCTACAGCATCTCGCTGCTGCTCTGCACGTCGGTCGTCGTGATCGCGCTGCGCGGCCGCGGCCTCGTGCAGCGCGTGCTGACGAACCCTGCGCTCGTCTACGTCGGCACCGTCAGCTACACCGTGTACCTGATCCACCTGAGCGTGCTGTACGCGCTGTGGCCGCTGCATCTGAACCGCTTCGTCACGGCCGCGCTCGCGCTGGCGATCACGCTCGCCTACGCGACGCTGAGCTGGTACGGCTTCGAACGGCGCCTGACGCGCGGCCCGGCCCGCCGCGTGCTGCCGGCCGCCGCGCGCACGACCGCCTGATTTTCTCTTTCGTTTCTACCAGGACATCACCATGAGCCAAACTCGCAAGAAGGCCATCATCACGGGGATCACGGGGCAAGACGGCGCCTACCTGACCAGACTGCTGCTCGACAAGGGCTACGAGGTCACGGGCACCTATCGCCGCACCAGCTCGGTGAATTTCTGGCGCATCGCCGAGCTCGGCGTCGACACGCACCCGAACCTGTCGCTGGTCGAGCACGACCTGACCGATGCCGGCTCGAGCCTGCGCCTGCTCGAACGCACGCAGCCCGACGAGCTCTACAACCTCGCCGCGCAAAGCTTCGTCGGCGTGTCGTTCGACCAGCCGGCGACGACCGCCGAGGTGACGGGCGTCGGCCCGCTGAACCTGCTCGAGGCGATCCGCGTGGTGAGCCCGAAAACGCGCTTCTACCAGGCGTCGACGTCCGAGATGTTCGGCAAGGTGCAGGCGATTCCGCAGACGGAAACGACCGCGTTCTACCCGCGCAGCCCGTACGGCGTCGCGAAGCTGTACGCGCACTGGATGACGGTGAACTATCGCGAGTCGTACGACCTGTTCGGCTGCAGCGGGATCCTGTTCAACCACGAATCGCCGCTGCGCGGCCGCGAGTTCGTCACGCGCAAGATCACCGACACCGTCGCGAAGATCAAGCTCGGCAAGGCGTCGCGCCTCGAACTCGGCAATCTCGACGCCAAACGCGACTGGGGCTTCGCGCTCGAGTACGTCGAAGGCATGTGGCGCATGCTGCAGGCCGACGAGCCCGACACCTACGTGCTCGCGACCAATCGCACCGAGACCGTGCGCGACTTCGTGCGGATGGCGTTCGCCGCGGCCGGCTACCAGATCGAATGGACCGGCAAGGGCGAACAGGAACGCGGCCTCGACGCATCGACCGGCAACGTGCTCGTCGAAGTGAATCCGAAGTTCTACCGCCCGGCCGAAGTCGACCTGCTGATCGGCTGCGCGGACAAGGCGAAAAGCAAGCTCGGCTGGGCGCCGAAAACGACGCTCGAACAGCTCTGCCAGATGATGGTCGAAGCGGACCTGACGCGGAACAGCCACCATGACACGTTCTGATGCCGGACGCGCGTCGCGGCGCGCGTTCGTCACCGGCCTGACGGGCTTCACGGGCCGCCATATGGCGCAACGCCTCGAAGCGGCCGGCTACGAAGTGTGGGGCACGACGGCGCCCGGCGTGCCGCGCCCCGACGATCCGGCGCTCGCGCGCTGCACGCTGCTGCCCGTCGACCTGCTCGACGCGAACGCGATGCGTGCGGCGGCAGCCGACGCGCGGCCCGACGCGGTCGTGCATCTCGCTGCGCGCGCGCACGTCGCCAACGACGAGCCGTCGCAGACCTACGCGGTCAACATCACCGGCACGCGCAACCTGCTGGCCGCGCTCGCGGGCCTCGACCGCCGCCCGTCGGCCGTGCTGCTCGCGAGCAGCGCGAACATCTACGGCAATTCGACGGCCGGCGTGCTCGACGAAACCGTCGCGCCCGCGCCCGCCAACGACTACGCGGTCAGCAAGCTCGCGATGGAATACGCGGCGAAGCTGTGGGCCGACCGGCTGCCGATCGTGATCGCGCGGCCGTTCAACTACACGGGCGTCGGCCAGAGCGAGGCGTACCTGCTGCCGAAGCTCGCCGCGCATTACGCGCGCAACGCGCCGCGCATCTCGCTCGGCAACCTCGACGTGAGCCGCGATTTCTCCGACGTGCGCGACGTGACGGCCGCGTACCTGCGGCTCGTCGAAACCGCGCCGGCGGGCGAAACGTTCAACGTCTGCTCGGAACACGCGTATTCGCTGAAGGAGGTGCTGGCGATGCTGTCGCGCATCGCCGGTTACGTGATCGACGTGAAGGTCGATCCGCGCTTCGTTCGGCATAACGAAGTGAAGCGCCTCGTCGGCTCGCGCGCCAAGCTGCGGCGCGCGGTGGGCGAGCTGCCCGTCACGCCGCTCGACGATACGCTGCGCTGGATGGTGGAGGCGATGCGCGACGAGCACGCGCACGCCGGCTGACACGGTGCGTCAGCGCGCTGCGCAGACGATATAGACTCCCCAAAAACGAACGAGCCGTTCGCGCCGGCATCATCCGGCGCGAACGGCTCGTCGCATCGATGCGGCTCGCGCCGCGCTCAGGCGTCCAGCCCGCGCGCGAGATCGTTGCGCAGGTCGCCCGCGTTTTCGAGGCCGACCGACAGGCGGATCAGCCCTTCGCCGATCCCGGCCGCGGCGCGCGCTTCCGGCGTGATGCGGCCGTGCGTCGTGGTGGCCGGGTGGGTGATCGTCGAGCGCGTATCGCCGAGGTTGCCGGTGATCGAGATCAGCTTCGTGCTGTCGATCACGCGCCATGCGTTCGCGCGCTGCTGCTCGGGCGTGTCGCCCTTCAGCTCGAACGACACGAGCGCCCCGCCCGCCTTCTGCTGCCGCTTCGCGAGCTCGTACTGCGGATGCGATTCGAGGCCCGGGTAGAACACGCGCGCGACGGCCGGATGCGAGTCGAGCCAGCGCGCGATTTCCAGCGCGTTCGCCGACTGCTTCTCGACGCGCAGCGACAGCGTCTCCATCCCCTTCAGCAGCACCCATGCGTTGAACGCCGACAGCGTCGGGCCCGCGCTGCGCACCAACGGGAACACCTTGCCCATGATGAATGCCTTCGAGCCCACCAGCGCGCCGCCCAGCACACGACCCTGGCCGTCGAGGAACTTGGTCGCCGAGTGCATCACGACATCCGCGCCGAGCTTCAGCGGCTGCTGCAGCACCGGGCTGCAGAAACAGTTGTCGACGACGAACAGCGCATTCGCGGCCTTCGCGATCTTGCCGATCGCCTCGATGTCGGCGAGTTCGGTCAGCGGGTTCGACGGCGTCTCGAGGAAGAACATCTTCGTTTCCGGACGCACGGCTTCCTGCCACGCGTTCAGGTCGGTCGGGTCGACGAAGGTCGTCGTGATCCCGAACTTGCTGAAGATCTGCGAGAACATCCCGAGCGTCGAGCCGAACAGGCTGCGCGAGCTGACGAGGTGGTCGCCCGCCTGCAGCGCGGCCATCACGACCGACATGATCGCGGCCATCCCCGACGCGGTCGCGATGCACGCCTCGCCGCCCTCGAGCGCCGCGAGACGCTCCTGGAACATCGTGACGGTCGGGTTCGTGAAGCGCGAATAGGTGAAGTAGTCTTCCGAGTTCGCGAAGCGCTCGGCCGCTTCGGCCGCGCTCTTGAAGCAGAAGCTCGACGTGAGGAACAGCGCTTCCGAATGCTCGTTGAAGTCGCTGCGCAGCGTGCCCGCGCGCACGGCGAGCGTGTCGAAGTTGAGGGAGTCGTCCATGTCCGTTTTCCGTATTCGATGGCCGCGCGTGCGCGCGAGCCAGGCCAAACAAAAAGCCCGCCATGCGTATGCATCGGCGGGCTTCGTGCGGTACGACAGCTCGACTCGGGCCGGCTGCCGCCGGCCTTCGCTTTAGCTGTTTGGGGTATTCGCCCCGCGTCCGCAAGCTGAAATCAAATCGACGCAAGCCCACATGCTAGCACGCTTCGGCAAACGCGTGCGCCGCGGTCATTCGACCGACAACTGCAGGTTCATCTGCGAGCGTGCGGTATCGCTCGCCGTGTCGCGGTCGGCCTGCGATGCGGGCGTCAGGCGCGCGCGCTCGATCGCATCGAGATACTCGGGCGTCACGTCGCCGGTGATGTAGTTGCCGTCGAAGCACGACGCCTCGAAGCGCTCGAGCTTCGGGTTGATGTCGCGCACCGCGCGGCGCAGATCGTCGACGTCCTGATAGATCAGATGGTCGGCGCCGATGATCTTCGCGACTTCCTCGTCGCTGCGGCCGTGCGCGACGAGCTCGCCGCGCGTCGGCATGTCGATGCCGTACACGTTCGGGAATTTCACGGGCGGCGCCGCCGACGCGAAGATCACCGACTTCGCGCCCGCATCGCGCGCCATCTGCACGATTTCGTGCGACGTCGTGCCGCGCACGATCGAATCGTCGACGATCAGCACGTTCTTGTCCTTGAACTCGATGCTCATCGCGTTGAGCTTCTGGCGCACCGACTTCTTGCGCACGGCCTGCCCTGGCATGATGAACGTGCGGCCGACGTAGCGGTTCTTGAAGAAGCCCTCGCGATACTCGACGCCGAGCTTCGCGGCGACCTGCATCGCGGCCGGGCGCGACGAGTCGGGAATCGGCATCACGACGTCGATCGGCACGTTCGGCAGCTCGCGCTTGATCTTCTCCGCGAGATAGTCGCCCATGCGCAGACGGACGTTGTAGACCGGCACGCCGTCGAGGCACGAGTCCGGACGCGCGAGATACACGTACTCGAACATGCACGGATTCAGCGTCGGGTTGTCCGCGCACTGCTGGCTGTGGAAGTTGCCGGCCTGGTCGATGAAGATCGCCTCGCCCGGCAGCACGTCGCGCACGAACTCGAAGCCGATGCCTTCGACCGCGACCGACTCCGACGCAACCATCCATTCGGTGCCGTTCTCGGTCTCGAGCTTGCCGATGCAGAGCGGGCGGATGCCGAACGGATCGCGGAATGCGAGCAGGCCGTAGCCGGCGATCAGCGACACGATCGCATACGAGCCCTGCAGGCGGCGATGCACGCCCGCGACCGCCTTGAACACCGCGGCCGGATCGAGCTCGAGGCCCGTCGTCGACAGCTGCAGCTCGTGCGCGAACACGTTGAGCAGCACTTCGCTGTCGGAATTGGTGTTGATGTGCCGGCGGTCGATCCGGAACATCTCGTCCTTCAGTTGCTGCCAGTTCGTCAGGTTGCCGTTGTGCGCAAGGATGATCCCGAACGGCGCGTTCACGTAGAACGGCTGCGCCTCGGCTTCGCTCGACGCCGAACCGGCCGTCGGGTAGCGGACCTGGCCGATGCCGAAGGTGCCGGGCAGGCTGCGCATGTTGCGCGTGCGGAACACGTCGCGCACCATGCCGTTCGCCTTGTACATGTGGAAATTGCTGCCGTCCGCGGTCGCGATGCCGGCTGCGTCCTGACCGCGATGCTGCAGCAGCAGCAGGCTGTCATAGATCAGCTGATTGACCGGGGATTGGGAGATAACGCCTACGATGCCGCACATGGCATGTCCTTCAGAATGACAAAATCGGTTCCGTCCTGCCCGTACGCGCGATCACACGCGCACGTACTGGGCCATGCCGTCGGGCAGGAGCTGCTTCAGCTCGTGCACGCCCTGCTCGGCAATCGGACGCAATAGCGCATTGCGCCAGAAATCCTGTTTGGGCAGCTCGGTCAGCCCGGCCGCCGCGACCAGCAGCACCACCAGCACGCAGCCGCGCACGAGCCCGAACATCATGCCCAGCGAGCGGTCGACGCCGCCGAGGCCGGTGGCCTGCGCGATCCGCGACAGCAGCGCATTCGCGACGCCGGCGACGAACACGACGCCGATCACGATCAGCGCGAATGCGATCACCCACTGCGTCAGCGCGCCGCCCGGCCAGTTCGCCGGAATATACGGCACGAGCAGACCGACGTAGCGGCCCGCAATCACGATCGCCGCGATCCAGCCGATCAGCCCGAAAATCTCCGACACGAAGCCGCGCCACGCGCCGCGCAGCGCCGACAACGCGATCACCGCCAATACAGCGTAGTCGAAAGCCGTCAGCATTGCGCGTTACTGGGTCAGCCCGGCTTCGCGCACCTTCGCGATCGCCTCGGACGCTGCCGCGCGATCCGCGAACGGACCCGCACGCAACAGTGTAGCCGTGCTGCCATCCGCCTGCTTGCGACGCTCGACATATGCGGGTACGCCCGCCGATTTCAACTTCGCGGCCCACGAACGGGCCGTCGCATCGTCCTTGAACGAGCCGAGCTGCACCGCGAAGCGCGCGCCGGCCGGCGACGACGGCGACGATGCGTCGCGCGTGTCGGCACCGGACGCATCGGCGTTCGCAACCGGCGCGGGCGCCGGCTTCGGTGCGGCCGGCTTCGGCGCGGCCGGCTTCGCGGCGGGCGCAGCCGGCGGCGGCGCCACGCTTGCCGTGGTCGTCGTATCAGGTTTCGCTGCGGTCCGGGCCGTATCCTTCGGCGCGGGCGCGGCGGCAACCGCCGCATCCGACGCCGGCGGCTCGTCGTGCGCGACGCCGGCCTGCACGTCGGACACATCGTCGTCGCGCGGTGCGGCCGCCTGGTGCGCGGGCCGGTTCGGGATATCGATCGCGATATCGTCCGTCACCGGCTTCGGATGCGAGTCGAGCACCATCGGCAGCACGATGACGGCGGCCACGACGAGCGCGATCGCGCCGACGAGGCGACGGCGTGCGCGTTGCTTTTCTGGAAGGGTCGGATCGAGGAGCAGTGCATCCGATTCCGGACGCTCGGTACGGCGCGAGCGTCGCTCGACGCGTTCAGTGCGCTCGGTGCGCACGTTCCGGGAGGCCCCGGTACGACCGCCGCGCCGCACCGGCGCGTCGTCGTCTTTCTTGCCGAACGAGAAAATTCCCATGAATGGCTGAGTCCGAAACTGCTCGTCAGTCAGTGTTGCTGCGATTTACGGTAGGCCATCACGCCGGCCACCGTATGGAAACTGCCGAAAACCACGATTCTATCATTCTCGGATGCTCTTTTTAGTGCATCGCGAAACGCTTCGGCGGGAGACGCGTAGCGCGTCACGCTCGAATCGGGCCCGTTCCCGACGCCGGCCTTGTGCAGCGCAGCTTCGAGCTGCTCGGCGCTGGCCGCGCGCGGCAGCGGCAGGTCCGTCACGCACCAGTGGTCGATCTCGCCCTTCAGGTGCCGCAGCACGCCGTCGATGTCCTTGTCGTGCATGGCGCCGAACACCGCGTAGGTGTACGGGAAGAAGCCCATGTTGCCGAGATTCTGCGCGAGCACGGCCGCCGCATGCGGATTGTGCGCGACGTCGAGCACGATCGCCGGCTTGCCGGGCAGCACCTGGAAGCGCCCCGGCAATTCGACGTTTGCGAGCCCGAGCCGGATGTCCTGTGCGGACACCGGCAGTTGCGCGCGCAGCGACTCGAGCGCGGCCAGCGCGGCCGACGCATTGATCAGCTGGTTCGCGCCGCGCAGCGCCGGATACGCGAGCGCCGGATAGCGCTTGTCGCGGCCGAGGTAGCTCCACTGCTGGCGCTCGGTGCCCGGCTGCGCCTCGTAGCGGAAATCGCGGCCGACGAGCCACAGGTCGGCGCCGATCGCGGCCGCATGGTCGACCAGCGTCTGCGGCACGGCGGGGTCGCCGCAGATGGCCGGCTTGCCCGCGCGAAAGATCCCGGCCTTCTCGAACGCGATCTTCTCGCGCGTGTCGCCGAGATACTCGGTGTGGTCGATGTCGATGCTCGTGACGATCGCGCAGTCGGTATCGATGATGTTGACCGCATCGAGCCGGCCGCCGAGGCCGACTTCGAGGATCACCGCGTCGAGCCCGCGCGACGCGAACAGGTGCAGGATCGCGAGCGTCGTGAATTCGAAGTACGTGAGCGACACCGGCTCGGGCAGCGACGTGCGCGCGGCTTCGACGGCCTCGAAATGCGGCAGCAGTTCGGCATCGCTCACGGCCTGCCCGTTCACGCGCGCGCGCTCGTTGAATTCGAGCAGGTGCGGCGACGTGTGGCAGCCGACCTTGTAGCCGGCGCGCACGAGGATCGCCTCGAGGAACGCGCAGGTCGAGCCCTTGCCGTTGGTGCCGCCGACCGTGATGACGGGGCACGCGAATTCGAGTTGCAGCGCCGCCTTGACCTGCCCGATGCGGGTGAGGCCCATGTCGATGCCGACCGGGTGCGCGCGTTCGAGATGCGAAAGCCACGCGTCGAGGGTGGGAAAAGTGCTCATCGGATCAAATCTGGATCGGGATCGCCACTACGCCAAAAAACGAAGCGCGCCGCCCGACGGTTCAGCCAGGCGACGCGCGAAGGTCACGAGCTTGCGCCGGTCAAGCCAGCGCGTCGGCCGGCTGTCGCTGCAGCAGCGCGAGCAGTTGCGCGATCTCGTCGCGCATCTTGCGGCGGTCGACGATCATGTCGATCGCGCCCGTCTTCAGCAGGAACTCGGCGCGCTGGAAGCCTTCCGGCAGCTTCTCGCGCACCGTCTGCTCGATCACGCGCGGGCCGGCAAAGCCGATCAGCGCCTTCGGCTCGGCGATCACGACGTCGCCGAGGAACGCGAAGCTCGCCGACACGCCGCCCATCGTCGGGTCGGTCAGCACCGAAATGAACGGCAGCTTGGCTTCGGCCAGCTTGGTCAGCATCGCGGTGGTCTTCGCCATCTGCATCAGCGACAGCAGGCTTTCCTGCATCCGCGCCCCGCCCGAAGCCGTGAAGCAGATGAACGGTACGTGCTGCTCCAGCGCGTTCTGCGCGCCGCGCGCGAAGCGCTCGCCGACCACCGAACCCATCGAGCCGCCCATGAACGAGAACTCGAAGCAGGCCGCGACGACCGGCAGCGTGTGGATCGCGCCGCCCATCACGACCATCGCGTCGGTCTCGCCCGTCTCGTCCATCGCTTCCTTCAGACGATCGGGATACTTGCGGCTGTCCTTGAACTTCAGCGAGTCGACCGGCACGATTTCCTGGCCGATTTCATAGCGGCCTTCCGGATCGAGCAGCCCGTCGAGGCGCTCGCGCGCACCGATGCGCATGTGGTGGTCGCACTTCGGGCACACGTGCAGGTTCGCGTCCACGTCGTTGCGGTACAGCACGGCCTCGCAGGACGGGCACTTAACCCACAGGCCTTCCGGAATGCCCTTGCGGCTTTTCGGGTCGGTCTGCTTGATCTTCGGCGGCAACAGTTTGTCGAGCCAGCTCATCGTATGGTTTCCTGTTCCGTGGCGGGACGGGCCGGTCGGCCCGCTCCCGCTTCCTGTGTTGTATTAATCGCGCTTATCGCGCCGTCTTGCCCGCGCCGTCCAGCGCGGCGCGCAGCTCGGCGATGAACGCCTTCAGCGCGGCCGCCGCGCCTTCCGGCGCAGCGCTTTCGAGCAGCTGCACCAGGCGGCTGCCGATCACGACGGCGTCCGACACTTCGGCCACCGCGCGCGCCGTTTCGGCGTCGCGAATGCCGAAGCCGACGCCCACCGGAACCGGCACGCGCGACTTGATGGCCGGGATTTTACCCGCAATGCTCGAAACATCCAGATTTCCGGCGCCGGTCACGCCCTTGAGCGATACGTAATACACGTAGCCGCTCGCGATCTTGCCGACTTCGGCGATGCGTTCGTCGGTCGACGTGGGCGCGAGCAGGAAGATCGGATCGATCTGCGCGGCACGCATCCGCTCGGCGAAGGCGGCCGCCTCTTCCGGCGGATAGTCGACCACCAGCACGCCGTCGACGCCGGCCGCCTGCGCAGCGGCCGCAAACGCGTCGACGCCCATCCGCTCGATCGGGTTCGCATAACCCATCAGCACGACGGGCGTTTTCTGGTCGGTTTCGCGGAAGCGCTCGACGTCGGCGAGCACGCTCCTGAGCGACACGCCGCGTTCGAGCGCGCGTTCCGACGAACGCTGGATCACCGGGCCGTCGGCCATCGGATCCGAGAACGGCACGCCGAGCTCGATCACGTCGGCGCCGCCCGCGGCGAGCGCGTGCATGAATTCGACGGTCTTCGCGGGATCGGGATCGCCGGCGGTGATGAACGGGATCAGGCCCTTTCGACCTTGTTCGGCGAGCGCGGCGAAGGTTTGCTGAATACGGGACATGGCAATTTTCCTTGGTGCGATGCGGCGGCGCGACTCACGCGCACGCCTGCGCGGCGAGCGCGCTCACGCGCTCGTGCGCGATCGCGCAATAACTTTCGTTGATCTCGTAGCCGACGAAGTCGCGCCCCTGCCGTGCGCAGGCCACCGCGGTCGTGCCGCTGCCCATGAACGGATCGAGCACGCGGCCGCCCGGCGGGCAGCTCGCGAGCACCATGCGCTCGATGATTTCCAGCGGCTTCTGGGTCGGATGATCGACGCGCTCCGCGTGCTGCCGGTGCAGGCGCGAGACCGACCAGACGTCCTTCGGGTTGTAGCCCATCTCCAGCCACTTGCTGCCTTCGAACAGCTTGCGCGAGCGGGCCTTCTTCGTATCGGCGTCGTACGGGATGCGCACCGGATCGAGATCGAAGTAATACGCTTTCGAAACCGCGAAAAAGCCGATGTTGTCGTGCACCGACGTGAAACGGCGCGTCGTGCCGCCCATGCTCGGCACGCGGCGGTCCCAGATGATCTCGTTGACCATCGTGAGCCTGGTCTTCAGGAAGCTGAAGATTTCCGGTGCGTACTGCCATGTGCAGAAGATGTACATCGACCCGCTCGGCTTGAGCTTCGGCACCGCGAGTTCGAGCCACTCGCGCGTCCACGCGAGAAACGCGTCGCCCGAGCGCTTGTCCGAGTCGTTGCCGTAGTCCTTGCCGAGCCCGTACGGCGGATCGGCGACGATCAGGTCGATCGACGCGTCCGGCAGCCGCGCGGCCTCGGTCATGAAATCGCGGTTGTGCAGTTCGATCCCGGACGGCAGCGCGCGCGGCACGACCGCGGCGGCGGGCTGCGCCGCCTCCGCTTCGCTCGCGGCGCCGCCGCCCGGTTCTTCGATCAGGTCACGCATCGGGCGGGGTCAGAGCGCGATGCCCGATCGCTCGGCGACCGTATGCATGTCCTTGTCGCCGCGACCCGACAGGTTGACGAGCAGGATCCTGTCCTTCGGCAAGGTCGGCGCGAGCTTCACGCCGTACGCGATCGCGTGGCTCGACTCCAGCGCGGGAATGATCCCCTCGATCCGGCAGCAGTCGTGGAACGCCTTCAGCGCTTCTTCGTCGGTGATGCCGACGTACTGCGCGCGGCCGCTGTCCTTCAGCCATGCGTGCTCGGGACCGACGCCCGGATAGTCCAAGCCCGCCGACACCGAATGCGTCTCGATGATCTGGCCGTTGTCGTCCTGCAGCAGGTACGTGCGGTTGCCGTGCAGCACGCCCGGGCTGCCGGCGATCAGCGAGGCCGCGTGATGGCCGGAGTCGAGGCCGTCGCCGGCCGCTTCGACGCCGATCAGCTGCACCGACGTATCGTCGATGTACGGATAGAAGATGCCCATCGCATTCGAGCCGCCGCCGACGCAGGCAATCACCGCGTCCGGCTGGCGGCCGGCGAGTTCGGGCATCTGCACCTTGCACTCGTCGCCGATCACGCGCTGGAAGTCGCGCACCATCATCGGGTACGGGTGCGGGCCCGCGACCGTGCCGATGATGTAGAACGTGTTCTCGATGTTGGTGACCCAGTCGCGCATCGCTTCGTTCAGCGCGTCCTTCAGCGTGCGCGAGCCCGATTCGACCGGCACGACGGTCGCGCCGAGCAGCTTCATCCGGTACACGTTCGCGGCCTGCCGGCGCACGTCCTCGGCGCCCATGTAGACGACGCATTCCATCCCGAAGCGCGCGCAGATCGTCGCGGTCGCGACGCCGTGCTGGCCGGCGCCGGTTTCGGCGATCACGCGCCGCTTGCCCATCCGCTTCGCGAGCAGCGCCTGGCCGATCACGTTGTTGATCTTGTGCGCGCCGGTGTGGTTCAGATCCTCGCGCTTCAGGTAGATCTGCGCGCCGCCGAGCGTCTCGCTCCAGCGCTGCGCGTGATAGATCGGCGACGGACGGCCGACGAAGTGCTTCAGCTCGCGCTCGAACTCGGCGACGAAATCGGGATCGTTCTGGTATTTCGCATACGCGCCGCGCAGTTCGTCCAGCGCGTGCACCAGCGTCTCGGCGACGAACGTGCCGCCATACGGGCCGAAATGGCCGCGATCATCAGGAAGGTTGTACATGGTGTGTCACTCTCGATCGGTCGGCGCGCCCCACTTGCGGGGCCGCACCGGCTTGCATCACCCGGCGTCCGCTTCGCGCACCGCGCGCACGAACGCCGCCATCCGGGCGTGATCCTTCACGCCCTTTGCGCCCTCCACTTCGATGCCGCTCGAGACATCGACAGCAAACGGGCGCAGCTGGCGAATCGCATCACCGACGTTTTGCGCGTTCAAGCCACCACTCAAAACGGCCCGACGCGCGAGCTCTGCGGGAATAAGTGACCAATCGAAGACCTTGCCGCTGCCGCCGTAGTCCGGCACGAGTGTGTCGAACAGCAGGCCGCGCGCTTTCGAATAACGAAGACCCGATTCTACCAAATCGGCCGACTGCGTCGAGGGCCCCACGCGCACCGCGCGCAGCCACGGCAGGCGCGCCGCGCGGCCGAGCGCGTCGCACTGCTCGGGAGTTTCGTCGCCGTGGAACTGCAGCAGCGTGAGCGGCACCTCGCGCACGACGGCCTCGATCTCGGCTTCGGTCGCGTTCACGAACAGCCCGACCACCGACACGAACGGCGGCGCGAGCCGCGCCAGCTCGGCCGCCTGCGCGATGCTCACCGCGCGCGGGCTTTTCGGGTAGAACACGAGGCCGATCGCATCGGCGCCGAGCGCGGCCGCGTGCAGCACGTCGTCGGGGCGCGACAGCCCGCACAGCTTGATGCGCGTGCGCGGCGGCAGGTCGGCCGCGGCGCCCGGGGTAGAAAGGGCGTGATCCGTCATGGTAGTGGGTCCAGATCGGCCCAGACGCTGCTCCACGGCACACTGCCGAGCTGCGCGGGCGGGACGGCGAATTCCGCCGGGTAGCCGACGTGGGCCAGGTACAGCCCGTCGGCCATGAAGGTGGGCGCCGCCAGGTTGCGGTCGCGCCCGGCCAGCACGGCGGCCATCCAGTCGGCCGGATAGCGGCCGCGCCCGACCGCCACGAGGCAGCCCATCAGGTTGCGCACCATGTGGTGCAGGAACGCGTTCGCGCGGAAGCGGAAATGCAGGAAATGGCCGACGCGCCGGATGTCGATCTGGTACAGGTGCTTGACCGGCGTCTTCGACTGGCATTCCGACGAGCGGAACGACGAAAAATCGTGTTCGCCGATCAGGTGCGCGGCGGCGGTGCGCATCGCGTCGTCGTCGAGCGGCGTATGGATCCAGCCCGCGCGGCGGTCCAGCATCGGCGAACGCACCGGGTGCACGTACAGCGCGTAGTAATAGGTGCGCTCGAACGCCGAAAAGCGCGCGTGGAACGCGTCCGGCATCGGCTTCGCCCACTGCACGGCGACGCTCGGCGGCAGGAACGCGTTGGTGCCGCGCACCCACGAAAACGGCTCGCGATCGAGATCGGTGTCGAAGTGCACGACCTGCCCGAGCCCGTGCACGCCCGTGTCGGTCCGCCCCGCCACCGTCGTGTGCAGCGGCACGCGCGCGAATTCGGCGAGCGCGTGCTCGAGCGCGTTCTGCACGGTCTTGCCGTGCGGCTGCGCCTGCCAGCCGCAGAACGCCGCGCCGTCGTACTGAATGCCGAGTGCGATCCGCATCACGCCTCGTCCGCCAGTTTCGCGAGCAGCGCGCGCGCGTCGTCGCGCGTCGCCGCATCGTTCGCGTCGACCACTTCCTGCAGCAGCGTGCGCGCGCCCGACAGGTCGCCCAGCTCCACATATTCGGCCGCGAGGTCGAGCTTGTTGCGCGCGATGCGCGCCAGCTCTTCCGACGTCAGCGCGGGCAGCACCGCGCCCGGCGTCGGCGGCAGGTCGAGATCGAAATCGAGCTTCAGCGCGCCGAACTGTGCGCCGCCGAGCGGCGGCAGTGACGACGGCGCGGACGAACGGGCCGGTGCGTCGTCCGGATCCCATTCGAGCTCGTCGTCGTGGTCGGCCGGATATTCGGGGGCCGGATTGGCTGCGCCAATCGGCGGGCGGGCGGCGGTTTGACCGTTAGTTGCGTTACTGGGGGCCCGGAAGTGATCTGCGGGGCTACCCGACTCGTCCGCCGCGAGCGACGACTCGTCCGGCGTGCGCGGCGGCAGCGGCATGTCGAGACTGCCGAGCGCGGTGATCGCGTTCTGCATCAGCGCCGCGTGCTGCGCGTCGGTTGCCAGCGGCACGACGGGCGCTTCGGTCGGCTCGGCAACCTCGGCCGGCTTTGCGTCGTGCGTCGCCGCCGACGCGTCGCCGGTCTGCGGCAATTCGGCATCAGCGGGCGGCAAGTGCGTGTGCGCGGCATCCACCTCTTCCGCCGCTTCCGGCGACGACGACGGCGCCGCTTCCGCGTCGGGCGGTGCGACCGTTTCGGCCGCTGCCGCCGTGGCGGCGGCCAGCGTCATGTCGGCTGCCGCGTCGCGGGCAACCGGCATCTCGGGCTGGATCGGCAGTTCCTGCTCGACCTCCGGCACGGCCGCGGCGCCCGCACCGCCGCCTGCCGCAGCAGACGCCGCAACTGCATCGGCCTGACGCGCCTTGCGGCGCTTGCGCAACAGGAATCCGGCCGCCAGCACGACGACGGCCGCGCCGGCTAGCGACGCCGGGCGCCAGTCGATCTGCTGCTCCGCGCGATTCGCGGGCGGCGGCGTGACCTCGGGCGCGGCCGCTTGCCCGGATGCCGACGCCGGCTGCGCCGCGCTGGCGGCGACATCGGAGGCCGCTGCGCTCGCCGGCGACGCGACCGCGGCCGATGCGCCCGCCTCGCCCGGCGTCGAGCGCGGGGCGACTGGCGCAAGCGCCGGTGCGACTGTGTTGGTCGCGGCCGGCTTGCCGATCCCGTGTTTCTGCAGCTCCATCAGCACGCGATTCTTCAGCGCCAGCAATTGCTGGAGGCTCGACGGTCGCGGCTGCGACGCCGCCGCAACGGGCGCCGCGCCGACCGGCTCGCTTGCCGCGCGCGTCCCGGCGCCCGGCGCCGGCTGGACCGCCGCGTCGCTGGCCGACGACGGCGCGGACTGGATGGCGCCGCTCCACATATGCGGGCCGCTCGCGGCCGCCGCAGCGGCCGCCGACGACGCCGATGCCGATGCCGCTCCGGCAACGAAAGAAGCGCCGTGCGCCGCGGACGCGGCGGATACGGCGGACGAAGCCGATGCGCCCGCGGGCGCAGCCGCCCCGTTCGCGCCACTTGCCGCGCCCCGCTGCGCGGCCGAGGCCGCCGAAGCGGCGGACGCGACGGAGGACGCACCATGCGGCATCGAAGCCGCGTGCTGCATGCTTGCAGCCCCGCCCGAAGCGGCGACCGCCGCCGAAGCCGCCGCCGCACCCGAGGCCCCGGCCGGCGCCAGCGCCGCGCCGTTCGCGTCGAGCGCGGGCACCGTCAGCGTCGCGCCGACTTTCAGGCGGCTCGGATCGCGCTTCATGAACGCCTGCGGATTCGCGTCGAACAGCGCGCGGCCGGCGCGCGCGAGCACGCCGGGATCGTGCGATTGCGTGGCCGCGATCGCGATGTCGTTGAGTGACTGGCCGGGCTGGACCGTGATGACGAGCGGCGCGGGGCCTGAGGCGGAGGCGGGGGCCGCCGTCGCTTCGCCGGCGGCGGTACCGGCCGCCCAGGCCGACGCGGCCGCGCCGAGCGCCAGGATCGCCAGCGCAGCGCGCACGGCGCGTGACAGACGGGACTGACGCGGGAACAAGGAAATTCGGGACATCGTTGGCTCTATCGCCGCGCGCGGGCGCGGCTCGGATTCGCGTAGGGAAGCGTCAATAAAGTCGCCGCAGAAATGCAAAAGCGTCGCGCTGAACGCGACGCTTTCGGCCGGTCTGCGCGTCGTAACCGCGTAGTTTACTTCACGCGATCGGGTTCGGGCCGAATTCGTCGCCGGCGGGTGCAACCGCGCCGCGCATTCGGGCGCGAACCGGTAGCCGCGCAGGATCATTCCGCCCGCTTGCCGCACCCCGCCACGCCGATTCGACCGACCACCCGGCACAGCGCCGCTTTATCAAAAATCGGACATCAATTGAGGCAAATACCGACGACAATTTCAGCACAGGAACGAATTAGAGCCCTTATACTACGCCCCGCATCACCTCCTCGTGCCAAAGGAACCGATGCAAGAAAGCCCCGGACCGGGAGAGCGGTTCGGGGCTTTCGCATTTGCGCGCGACGGACGGCCGCAGCCCACGCAGCGCCGGCCCAATAAAAAACGCGCCGGCCGCCCCGCGAAGGGCAGGCAGGCGCGTCGTCTCGCGTGCGACCCGGCTTACTTGTCGAGCAGGATGCGCAGCATGCGGCGCAGCGGCTCGGCCGCGCCCCACAGCAGCTGGTCGCCGACCGTGAACGCCGACAGGTATTCACCGCCCATCGCGAGCTTGCGCAGGCGGCCGACCGGCACCGTCAGCGTGCCGGTGACCTTCGCCGGCGACAGATCGTGCATCGACGCTTCGCGCTCGTTCGGCACGACCTTCACCCAGTCGTTCGCCGACGCGAGGATGCCGTCGATCTCGTCGAGCGGCACGTCCTTCTTCAGCTTGATCGTCAGCGCCTGCGAGTGGCAGCGCATCGCGCCGATCCGCACGCACAGCCCGTCGACCGGGATCGAGCCCGGCTCGCCCATCGCCGGCTTGCCGAGGATCTTGTTCGTTTCGGCGCCGCCCTTCCATTCTTCCTTCGACATGCCGTTGCCGAGATCCTTGTCGATCCACGGAATCAGCGAACCTGCGAGCGGCACGCCGAAATGGCTCGTCGGCATCGCGTCGCTGTTCATCGTGGCCAGCACGCGGCGATCGATGTCGAGGATCGCCGATGCCGGATCGGCCAGTTGCTGCTGCACCGCGCCGTGCAGCGCGCCCATCTGCGACAGCAGTTCGCGCATGTTCTGCGCGCCCGCGCCCGATGCGGCCTGGTAGGTCATCGCCGTCATCCAGTCGACGAGGTTCTCGCGGAACAGGCCGCCGAGCGCCATCAGCATCAGGCTCACCGTGCAGTTGCCGCCGACGAAGTTCTTGGTGCCCTTGACGAGCGCGTCCTTGATCACGTCGAGGTTGACCGGGTCGAGGATGATGACTGCGTCATCCTTCATCCGCAGCGACGAGGCCGCGTCGATCCAGTAGCCGTTCCAGCCCGCCGCGCGCAGCTTCGGGAACACCTCGTTCGTGTAGTCGCCGCCCTGGCACGTGATGATCACGTCGCACTTCTTCAGCTCGTCGACGTTGGTCGCGTCCTTGAGCGTGGTCTCGTTTTTCGCGAACGACGGCGCCTTGCCGCCCGTGTTGCTGGTGCTGAAGAACACCGGTTCGATCAGGTCGAAATCGCCCTCTTCCTGCATGCGCTGCATCAGGACGCTGCCGACCATGCCGCGCCAACCTACGAGACCTACGTTCATGACTAACCCTTTGCTTTGAATGGAGCTTCCCCGCCATTTCCGTCCCCGCGTGACCGCGCGGGGAAACAGGCGGGCACGACGGACGATCAGCGTTTAATGATCGTTTTCGTGGTAATGGTTTTCGTGATGACGATGGCGCGCGCACCCGCACGGGCAGTGTTGCCGTGGAGTTTCAGGACCGGGGAGATCAGGGAAATCAGCGCCATCGTTCGAGTCTACACAAAGCCGGTTGGCCGCACAACGGCCAACCGCGGGCGAACGCGCCGATTTTTGCGGCCCGTTCGCGCCCTTTTCTACCTTTACTTCCGCATCGCTTACAGCGCCGCGACCACCGCGTCGCCCATCGCCGCCGTGCCGACCTGCTTGCAGCCCGGCGTCGCGATGTCGCCGGTGCGGTAGCCCTGTTCGAGCACCGTTTTGACCGCGCGCTCGATGCGATCGGCCTGCTCGGCACGGTTCAGCGAATAGCGCAGCAGCATCGCGGCCGACAGGATCGTCGCGAGCGGATTCGCGATGCCCTTGCCCGCGATGTCCGGCGCCGAACCGTGCGACGGCTCGTACAGGCCCTTGTTGTTCTTGTCGAGCGACGCCGACGGCAGCATGCCGATCGAACCCGTCAGCATCGACGCTTCATCCGACAGGATGTCGCCGAACATGTTGCCGGTCACGATCACGTCGAACTGCTTCGGCGCCTTCGCGAGCTGCATCGCCGCGTTGTCGACGTACATGTGCGACAGCTCGACGTCCGCGTACTCCTTCGACACGTCGATCATGATGTCGCGCCAGAACTGCGAGGTCTCGAGCACGTTCGACTTGTCGACCGACAGCAGCTTCTTCGCACGCTTTTGCGCGGCCTGGAACGCGACGTGCGCGATGCGGCGCACTTCCGGCTCCGAATAGCGCATCGTGTCGAAGCCTTCGCGCTCGCCCGCGAACGGGCCGTCCGGCGCCGCGCGCACGCCGCGCGGCTGGCCGAAGTAGATGTCGCCGTTCAGTTCGCGCACGATCAGGATGTCGAGGCCCGCGACGAGTTCCGGCTTCAGCGGCGACGCGTCGACGAGCTGCGGATAGCAGATCGCCGGACGGAAGTTCGCGAACAGCTCGAGGTGCTTGCGCAGCCCGAGGATCGCCTGCTCGGGGCGCAGCGCGCGCTCGAGCGAGTCGTACTTCCAGTCGCCGACCGCGCCGAACAGGATCGCGTCGGCTTCCTTCGCGAGCTTCAGCGTCGCGTCCGGCAGCGGATGACCGCTCGCCTCGTAGCCCGCGCCGCCGACCGGCGCCTGTTCGAGTTCGAACTTCTCGTCGAGTGCGTTCAGCACCTTCACCGCTTCGGTGACGATTTCCGGACCGATGCCGTCGCCCGGCAGCACTGCAATCTTCATGCGTTATTCCTGACTGGGTAGGTTGTGAATGCCACGGCGCTCAGCCGACCAGCTTGTTGTTCAGCCACGGCTGCTTCGCGAGCCGCTCGGCTTCGAACTGGCGAATCTTGTCCGCGTGACGCAGCGTGAGGCCGATGTCGTCGAAGCCGTTCAGCAGGCAGTACTTGCGGAATGCGGTGATCTCGAACGGATACTCGCGGCCGTCCGGCGCGCGCACGACCTGCGCGTCGAGGTCGATCGTCAGCTGGAAGCCGTTGAACGCGACCGTCTCGTTGATCAGGTGATCGACCTGCTGCTCGGTCAGCACGATCGGCAGCAGCCCGTTCTTGAAGCAGTTGTTGAAGAAGATGTCGGCGAAGCTCGGCGCGATGATCGCGCGGAAGCCGTACTGCTGCAGCGCCCACGGCGCATGCTCGCGCGAGCTGCCGCAGCCGAAGTTCTTGCGCGTGACGAGGATCGACGCGCCCTGGTAGCGCGGCTGGTTCAGCACGAAGTCCGGGTTCAGCGGACGCTTCGAGTTGTCCTGGCCCGGTTCGCCGTGGTCGAGGTAACGCCACTCGTCGAACGCGTTCGGACCGAAGCCCGTGCGCTTGATCGATTTCAGGAACTGCTTCGGAATGATCGCGTCGGTGTCGACGTTCTCGCGATCGAGCGGCGCCACGACGCCGGTATGCACAATGAATTTTTCCATGATCCGCTATCCGGTTGAAGGGCCGGCACTCGGCCGGCGCACATCGACAAATTCTCGGTGGTCGGTGTCAGTCCGCGGCGCGCTGCAGCGCGTTGCCGGCGGCGTTGACGTCCTCCCCGAAGCCTCGGACGGTATTGCAGCCCGCGAGGCCGAAGCCCAGCCCCGCGAGCGCCAGCGCGGCCAGCAGCCGCGCGATGCGCTTCGATGCCGTCACGCGTTACCCCAGCTTGCGAATATCGACGAAATGGCCTTCGATCGCCGCCGCCGCCGCCATCGCGGGGCTGACCAGGTGCGTGCGGCCGCCCGCGCCCTGCCGGCCTTCGAAGTTGCGGTTCGACGTCGACGCGCAGCGCTCGCCCGGGTCGAGCCGGTCGGCGTTCATCGCGAGGCACATCGAGCAGCCCGGCTCGCGCCATTCGAAGCCCGCGTCGGTGAACACCTTGTCGAGCCCTTCGCGCTCGGCCTGCGCCTTCACGAGGCCCGAGCCCGGCACGACCATCGCGAGCCGCACGTTCGGCGCGACGCGGCGGTTCAGCTTCTTCACGACGTACGCCGCCGCGCGGATGTCCTCGATGCGCGCGTTCGTGCACGAACCGATGAAGATCTTGTCGACCTTGATCGACTCGATCGGCGTGTTCGGCTCGAGGGCCATGTAGGCCAGCGCGCGCTCCATCGCGTCGCGCTTGACCGGATCCTTCTCGCGCTCGGGATCGGGCACGCGACCGTCGATCGACGTGACCATCTCCGGCGACGTGCCCCAGGTGACCTGCGGGACGATCTCGGCCGCGTTCAGCTCGACGACGCGATCGAAATGCGCGCCGTCGTCCGACTTGAAGGTCTTCCAGTATTCGACGGCCTGATCCCATTCCGCGCCGGTCGGCACGAACGGACGGCCCTTCAGGTAGTCGATCGTCGTGTCGTCGACCGCGACCATGCCCGCGCGCGCGCCGGCTTCGATCGCCATGTTGCAGACCGTCATGCGGCCTTCCATCGACAGCGCGCGGATCGTCGAGCCGCCGAATTCGATCGCGTAGCCCGTGCCGCCGGCCGTGCCGATCTTGCCGATGATCGCGAGCACGATGTCCTTCGCGGTGCAGCCGCGCGGCAGCGCGCCCTCGACCTTCACGAGCATGTTCTTGCTCTTCTTCTGCAGCAGCGTCTGCGTCGCGAGCACGTGCTCGACTTCCGACGTGCCGATGCCGTGCGCGAGCGCGCCGAACGCGCCGTGCGTCGACGTGTGCGAATCGCCGCACACGATCGTCATGCCCGGCAGCGTCGCGCCCTGCTCGGGCCCGATGATGTGGACGATGCCCTGGCGCAGGTCGTTCATCTTGAACTGCGTGATGCCGTACGCGTCGCAGTTCGCGTCGAGCGTGTCGACCTGCAGCTTCGAAACGGGATCGGCGATGCCATGGCTGCGATCGGTGGTCGGCACGTTGTGGTCGGACACGGCCAGGTTCGCGCTGATGCGCCACACCGGACGCTGCGCGAGCTTCAGCCCTTCGAACGCCTGCGGGCTCGTGACTTCATGCAGCAACTGACGGTCGATGTACAGCAGGGTCGTACCGTCTTCCTCGGTGTGGACGACGTGGGTATTCCACAGTTTGTCGTAGAGAGTCTGTGCCATGGGTATGCGGGGTCGTTGTGACTACAAGCCTTGCGGATGGAGCCGATTATGCCACGCAGAACGCGCGCCGGCGCAGGCCGACCGCTAAAAAACCCATTAAAAACAGTAGCTTGGCTGGTAGTTCCAATACCTGTATCGGCATTACCCGGCAAGTCGGGCGCAGCGTGCCCGCCGGCGGCACACACTCCGGGCGCCTTCACTCGGGCTTGCGCGTGCCGCGCGGCGCCGCCGCCGGCAGCACATACCCGTCGTCGAGCGTCGCCAGGAACGCGGCGACGTCGTCGATATCGCGCTCGCTCCACACCGGCCGCTCGCCGCGCCGGCGCGTCAGCGGCGCGTCCGTCGTGTCGACGTTCGCGCGCAGGTTCGCGGGCAGGTCGTCGTACGGCACCACATGGCCGTGCCGATCCTTCGCGTACCACTTCGCGGGATCCGTATCGCGCTGCACGTAGAAGCGCAGCACGTCCTTCAGCGCATGGAAGCGTCCGTTGTGGAAGAACACGCGCCGCGTCGCCGTATTGCGCAGCGACGGCGTCTTGAACAGCCCGCAGTTCGCGCGGTCCGCCGACTGGTCGGTCCGCACCGGCCCGCAGAGGCCGAGGTCGTAGTAAGCGGGGTTCGCGTTCGCGCGCAGCTCCCGGTTGCGCGGCACGCCGAGCGCCTCGAACGTGAAGTCGGTCAGCAGCGGATGCGCGCCGTTCACGCCCGGCTGGTCGATATGGCACGACGCGCAATTGCCGCGCGCGGGATCGTCGAACAGCCGCTTGCCGCGCAACTCCTGCGCGCTCAGCTCGACCTTGCCGTCGAGGTAGTAGTCGAACTTGCTCGTGTACGGATGAAGGTCGGGATCCTCGAGTTCGAAACGCTCGATCGCGAGCGCCGCGTTCGCAAACGCCTGCTTCGGATCGTCGAGCGCATGCGCACCGAACACCGCGCGAAAACGTGCCGCATACGGCGCGGCCCGCAGCTTCGCGACGACGGCCTCCGGGTTCGGGTTAGCCATCTCGTCCGGATTCAGCAGCGGAAAGGCCGCCTGGTCGCGCAGCCGGTTGAAGCGGCCGTCCCAGCCGAACCCGCCGACCGGCGCGTTGTCGGTTTCCGTCAGCCGCTCGGCCGCACTGGCGGCCTGCGCATGCGACCAGATCGGCGTGCGGTTCAGCACGTAGCGCAGGCTCGGCACCGCGCGGGCGCCCTGCCGCTTCAGATCGGCGCCGCCGAGCTGCGCGGCGAGGCCGTTCGGCGGGCCGTAGGCGTGCGCGGGGCTGTGGCAGGTCGCGCACGACATCCGGCCCGACGCGGACAGCGACGGATCGAAGAACATCAGCTTGCCGAGCGCAGCCGCCTCGCCCGGCCCGGCCGGCGCCGCGCCGGCATGTGACGCGCAGAACCCGAGCGCCAGCGCGACGCCCAGCGCGCGCCAGCCGCCGCGCCGTTGCGCGCCGCCGACCGTCCGCAGCGCCTTCACAGGTTCGTGAAGATGTCGTTGCCGAAGCCCTGCAGCCCGGCCTGCGCCGCGTAGCCGAGGTGATCGAGGCCGAAGATGTCCTCGATGCTGCGGAGCATCGAATAGTGGTTGTACTGCACCGTCGACACCGTGCCCGGCTTGATGAACTTCGAGATCATCACGGCGCCCGTCTGGTCGCCGCCGAAGCTCTGCTTCGTCAGCTCGATCGTCGCGCCCTTGTAGTTGAGCGACGAGGTCTGCGGGAACGGCGCCAGGTTCGGGCCGGGCTGCTCGCTGCAGCACGTGGCGCCCGCGAACGTGAACGCGGTCACGCCCGGCGACGGCTGCGTGATGCTCGCATAGCTGCTTTCGTCGAAGTTGACGATCAGCAGCCCGTCTTTCTGGAACGCCGGCGACGCGGTGATCAGCGGCACCCACTTCTTCAGGAACGCATCGGCGCTCGTCAGGCCGCCCGGCTCGCCGTTCACGCACGGCGCGTCGTGGCCGTCGTGACACAGGTTCGGCGTGATCAGGTTGAAGTTCGCGGTGGTGTCGACCGATTTCAGGTCGTTCTCGAGCGTGGAGAGCGCGACGACGTTCTTCGCGCAGTCCGGCGAATCGATGATCGAATGGAAGTACACGAACGGGTTGTGGCGCGTCGCGTACTGGTCGCCGGCCGGCACCGCCGCGCTCGGCGCCTGCGCCGCCTGCGTGAGGTCGGTCGTGTTCAGCGTCGGATGGCCGCAGGTCGCCGCCTCGCGCGACGGATCGTTGCCCATGTCCTCCTCGTAGCCCTTCCACGTGTAGCCGGCCGCCTTCAGCTGGTCGGGCAGCGTCTTCACGCTTGCCGGATACACGCAGCCGGAGCCGATCGCCTGCCCGTCCGGCGTCATCCCGGTCAGCTTGAAGTCCTCGAACACCATGCAGTCGTTGTCGGTTTCATTGGTCGGCGACTGGCCGCTGAGCATCGCGATGTAGTTGTCGAGGCTCACGTGCCCCGTGCCGTAGTACTGCTGCACCAGCGCGCCCTGCGCGGACAGCGTCGTGGCGAGATACGGCGCCTTCGTGTTCGCGCCGAAGGTGGTCGCGTAGTTCTCGTTTTCGAGCGTGATCACGAACACGTGACGAATCTGCTGCTGGCCGCTGGCCTGCATCGACGAAGAGGATCCGCACGCCGCGACGATCAGCGCGACGAGCGATCCGAGCGCGACCACCAGCGTGGCGCGCATCAGCAAGCGAAAGGACATGACGACTCCGGAATTGACGTGAATGGATACGGGAAACGGGCAGGCCTTCGTCCGGCCTAGCCGTTCGGATATTCCTGGCCGATCAGCGCGAGCCTTAGCATGCCGAGCTGCGCGCCCAGATTGCCGAGCAGGTAGAGATCGCGACGCCGCAGCGCCGCCTGCTGCGCGGACGCGTCGTAGGCGGACGGCAGCGCCAGGCCGGCCGGCACCGCGGCCTGCATGCCGAGCGCATTCGACGCCTGCACCGCGAGCGCGGCCTGATCGCGATGCGTGACGACGCCGACCTGCCCGAGCGCCGCGGCCGGGCCGGCCTGCCTGACGATCGCGGCGGCCAGGCCGTCCGGCGTCGGCACCGTGCTGAGCGCCGCGGCGGCCGACACGGCTGGCGGCGCGATCGACGTGACGCCGGCCGTCAGCGCGTACTTCGACGCGAGCACGCTCGCCACTTCCTGCTGCGCGACGATCGGCGCCGCGACTTGCTGGCGGAGCTGGAACACGGCGTCGGCAATCGCTTCGTTTACGGGGCCCGGCAGCGGCGTCGTCGAACCGGTCGCCGGCGCGCGGCTGCCGAAGCCGAACGCGACGATGGTGCGGATCGCGCTCGCGGCGACGGTCGGCGGCGTCCACGAAAAAAATGCCTCGAACAGGTAGCCGCTATCGGCGGCGGCCACCGTGCGGTCGTCGAGTTCGTTCGTCAGCTTGCCGAGCATCTGGCGCTGCAGTTCGGCATCGGAATACGGGACGTCGCTGGCGAAACCGGGCGTGCTGGCCGCACACGATGCGGCGAACAGCGACGTGGCGGCGAGGAAATGGCGGCGGGTCTGCATGGTCATGGAAATCGGAGGAATGCGGGAATACATCAGCCTTTCGGGAACGCCTGCATCGTGGCGACCGTGGCGCTCGTCAGCATCTGCGCGTACATGTCGTGCACGAGATAGAGATTGCGGTTGCGCGTCCACGGCTGCCCCGATTGCGGGTCGTACAGCGTCGGCAGCGGCACCTCGGCCGCCGCGGCCGCCTGCATGCCGGCCTGCCGCGAAGTCTGGATGCAGCGTTTCGCGTGGTCGCGATGCCCGACGACCGCGACCTTGCCCATCGCGGCCGCCCCGCCCGCGCGCGACACGGCCGCGGCCGCGACGCCGGCCGTGCTCAGGTAGACGATCGTGCCGTCGCTGGCGATCTGCGGTTCGATCGACGTCAGCACGTCGGTGCCCATCCCGTATTTCGATACGAGAAAGCGCGCGATCTCCCACTGCGCGTAGACCTTCACCGGCTTGAGCCGATAGATCGCGTGCACGGCGTCCGCGAGCGCTTCGTTGACGGGCCCCGGATCGGGCAGCGCGGCCTGGTTGCCGCCCGTGCTCGACGTATTGCCGCTCGCCGCGTTCGGGCGATTGCCGAAGCTGTACGCGACGATCGCGCCGGCCTGGGCGGCCGCGATCGTCGGCAGGTCCCAGCTGAAGCCGACGTCGATCATCGCCGGCATCACGGCGTCGACGGTCGCGGCATCGCCGAGCTGCGCGTTCAGCTTCGCCGACATCTGCGCGCTGAGTGCGGCGTCGCTGACCGGCGTCGACGTGACATCGTCGCCGCCGCATGCAGCCAGCAGCGAGGTCGCGGCGACGGCCGGCGCGGCGGCAAGGAATTTTCTGCGGGGCGAGACGGGCTGATCGAGTTGATCGGGCTGATTCAAATTCATGAGAAATACGAAACGATGCGTATCGCGCCGGTGTCGGAGAGCGGACATCGGCGTTTCGAGTCGCGGGTTCACGGGAAGGGCCATCCGGCGAGTCATGCACCGGATGCGACGGACGTCGGAATGCGGAGACAGCACCATGCATCGAGCGAATGACGATGCGCGATCGTATTGGCTGTTTATTAAGTTCCAGTGAAATTCTCGATCTAATCGCGTCGATCGTTTCGGTGTTTCGCCTATGAACCGGTTTGTTCCGGATCTGGTGAATCAGCCGGTAAATTTCACCCGCGGCCGACGCGCGGCAATTTCCGCGCGATCTCCTAGACTGTCTATTTGCCACGGGCGACGCGTCGGCGCGCCCCCTCGCGATTCCACTACGCCCGCCTCGTCGGGCAGGAGAACGGCATGCGTTATGAACTCTATTACTGGCCCGAGATCCAGGGCCGTGGCGAATACGTGCGGCTCGCGCTCGAAGCCGCCGAAGCGGACTACGTCGACGTCGCGCGCGAGTCGGGCCGCGGCATGGGCGTATCGGCGATGATGCGCCTGATGGACGGCGCGAAAACCGAATGCGTGCCGTTCGCGCCGCCGTTCCTGAAGGCCGGCGACGTGCTGGTCGGACAGACCGCGAACATCCTGCTGTTTCTCGGCACGCGGCTCGGGCTCGCGCCCGAGGACGAGGCCGGCCGGCTATGGGTGCATCAGCTCCAGCTGACGGTCGCCGATTTCGTCACCGAGATCCACGACACGCATCACCCGATCGCGAGCGGCCTGTATTACGAGGACCAGAAGGCCGAGGCCGCCGAGCGCGCGAGCGACTTCCTCCAGCATCGCCTGCCGAAATTCCTCGGCTACTTCGCGCGCGTGCTCGAACGGAATCCGCACGCGAGCGGCTATCTCGCCGGCCGCGCGCTGAGCTATGCGGACCTGTCGATGTTCCAGCTGATCGAGGGATTGCGCTACGCGTTCCCGAACGCGATGAAGCACGCGGAGCGGGACGTCGCGGCGCTGGTCGCGCTGCACGACCGTGTCGCGCAGTTGCCGGCCATCGCGCGCTACCTCGCGTCCGAGCGCCGCATTCCGTTCAACGAGATGGGCATCTTCCGGCACTACCCGGAACTGGATTCCTGAGGCCGGCGGCCCGCGGCTCAGGCCGTCACCGGCGTCTCGTGCAGGTGCTGCCAGACGATGCGACCGTCCGCATCGCGCCGCAGCACGGCGGTCGAACGCCGGACCGTGCGCCGCCCCGCCGCGTCGGTCTGCGTCTCGCGATAGCCGATCACTGCGCCGTCGGCGCAGTCGGCGATTTCGCGCAGTTCGTCGATCGCGATCTGCAGCCCCCGACGCGCGCCGTGCCCGCGGGTGAACAGCGCATCGACGCCCGCGCAATCGAGCACCGCGCCCGAGGTCGTAATCATCGAGAATTCCGGCGAGAAGCGCGCGAGCAGCATCGCGAGCCGCTCGGGGCCCGCGCGGCCGGACAGCCAGTCCTCGATGTCGACGTGGGCATCGACGATTTCGTTGCAAAACGGATTCGGCAGATTCATCGGTCTCTCAGGTTCTCATGGTCGGGATGAAACGGCTTGCACGGCCGGCGCGCGATGCGCAGGCAGCCGCGCGATCACGCCGAGCGGCAGCAGGCTCAGCAGTACCGCGAGGCCGAAGCACCAGCGGTACGGCGCCGGGCCGCTCGCGTCGAGCGCCAGCAGCGCATTGAGCGCGCTGCCGAGCACGGCCACGCCGAGGCAAAAGCTCAACTGGCGGTTGATGTTCCAGAGCGCGCTCGCGTCGCCCATCCGCTCGGCCGGCACATCGACGAACGCCGCGCTTTGCGACGTGCTGGTGCACAGGCTGGCACCGAAGCCCATCGCGACGAAGGCCGCGATGCGGACCGCCTCGACCGTGGCCCACGGTGTCGCGAGCAGCGCGATGCCCGCGCAGTCGACCGCGATCCCGCCGACGAACAGCGGTTTCGCACCGCAGCGCGGAAACCAGCGGCGCGTCGTCGCGATCGCGAAGAACGCCGCGATCGCCCAGGGCAGCATCAGCGCGCCGACATGCGCGGCGCTCAGGCCCAGCGCGTCCTGCAGATAGAGCGACGCGACGAGATTGACGCCCGTAAAGACGCCCGGCACGCACAGATAGACCACCACGCCGATCCGCAGCAGCGGCTGCGCAAGCAGGCGCAGGTCGAGCACCGGCGCGACCGCGCGACGCGCATGCGCCGCATAGGCGGCGCCGGTCGCCGCCGCAAGCGCCAGCATCGCAAGCGGGAATGCCGCACCGCCGGGCAGCCCTGCCGCGCTCAGGCCGAGCAGCAACGCGACCAGCGTCGCCGCGCTGAGGCCGAGCCCCGGCCAGTCGAGCCGCGGCGGCCGCTCGCGCGCGCCGTCGCGCGGCAGCCATGCGAACGCGAGCGCACAGGTCGCGAGTGCGATCGGCAGCATCGCGAAGAAGATCGCGCGCCACGACCCGCGATCGACGATCGCGCCGCCGATCGCGGGCGACAACGCCGGCACGAGCAGCGCGACCATCATCACGACCGACGTGAGCCGTGCCCGCGCGTGCGGCGGATACGCGCGATAGGCCATCGTCTGCCCGACCGGAATCAGCAGCCCGCCGCCGAGCCCCTGGATCAGCCGCCACGCGAGCAGCGCCTCGATCGTCGGCGACGCGCCTACGCAGGCGCTGCCGAACCCGAACAACAGCAGCGACGCCGCCAGCACGCGACGTTCGCCGCAGCGGCGCGCGAGCCAGGCGCCGAGCGGAATCACGACGGTCAGCCCGAGCACGTACATGTTGCCGATCCACGCAAGCTGCGCGACCGATGCGTGCAGTTCGCGCTGCAATGCCGGATACGCGGCATTGAGCATGAACATGTTCGCGAGATCGAGCGCGAAGCCGAGCAGATAGACGACGGCGATCCTGAAACGGTCTGGCATGGCGGCGAAAACATCACGAAACGCCGCAGTGTAGGTCGCGCCGCCCGCGCCGGTAAGCGGCCGGATTCGACCAGTCCCGTCGAAAAACTTTGACAATCGGCAGCCGCCGCGACGCAGCGACGCACCGGGCCGCGACGCGCGAAGCCCGCACGCCGCCGCACATTCGGGTACCCTTCGATCCGTCTATCGCATTCACGGGATGAACGACGCCTCATGGTGAGCCTGGATCGTTTCGTCGTATTTCGCGCCGTGGTCGAGGCCGGTTCGTTCACGGCCGCCGCGACCGCGCTGAACCAGGCGCGCGCGGCCGTCAGCTTCAACATCAAGCAGCTCGAAACCGAGCTCGGCGTCACGCTGCTCACGCGGACCACCCGCCGCGTCGAGCTGACCGATGCCGGCGAGCGCTTCTACCGGCGCTGCCTGCGCGTGCTCGACGAAGCCGAAGGCGCAATCGACGAGGTGCGCGGCGAACATGGCGGGATGGCTGGCATCCTGCGCGTGACATCGACGGTCGAGTATGCGGCGCGCATCCTCGCACCGGCGCTGCATGCGTTTGCCGCGCTGCATCCCGCGCTGCGCGTGCGGCTCGAAACGCATACGTCGCAGGCCGATCTCGTGCGCGACCGCTTCGACGTCGCGATCCGGCTCGGCCGCATCGAGCACTTTCGCGACCTGCCGTATCGCGGCGTCTGCCTCGGCACCTACGACGTGCTGCCGGTGATGGCGCCCGACCTGCCCGCGCGGGTCGGCGCCCCGCATCCGGCATCGCCCGACGACCTCGCGCGCCTGCCGCAGCTCGGCCACAGCCGGCTCGAGCGAATCGCGCAATGGACGCTCACCGATCGCGCGGGCGGCGAACATGTCTTCCGGCCGCACGCGAAACCCCGCATCGTCGTCGACAATGCCTCGGTGCTGCGCGAACTGGCGCGCGCAGGCAGCGGCGTCGCGCTGCTGCCTGCGTGGCTCGTGCACGACGATCTCGAAGCCGGCACGCTGGTCGACGCGCTGCCCGCGTACCGGTTTCCGCAACAGAACGTCTATGCGCTGTACGTCGCGACGCGGCACGTTCCGCAGAAGGTGCGCGCGTGGGTGGACTTCATGAAGGCGCAGCTGAAGCACGCGCGCTGAGCGTGGATCGCGTGCATGATTACGGCATGCCCGATCACGGCAACCGGCCGCACGATGTGACGACCGGCTGCCGTTGCCTGTGCGGGCGAACGCTCAGCGCGACGGCCCGTGCTGCGCGACCGCCGCATCGACCGCGTCGACCGAGCGCGTGAGCCACGGCCCGATGTCCATCTCCTCGTAGCGCACGAGCCGGCTCCTGCGCACGCGGCGATACGCGAACCAGATCGCGACGAACAGCGGAATCCACACGTAGATCGACAGCACCTCCATCCAGTCGATACGGGGCGCGAAGAACGCCTGATAGTCCTGCCCGAGCGAGATCACGATGCAGATCGCGATCGCGAACAGCGGCCCGAACGGAAACCACTTCGCGCGGTACGGCAGCTGGTCGAGCCGATAGCCCTGCCGCAGGAAACCCTTGCGGAACCGGTAATGGCACACCGCGATGCCGAGCCACGCGATGAAGCCCGTGATGCCCACCGTGTTCAGCAGCCACAGATAGATGCGCTGGTTATTGACCAGCGAGGTCAGGAAGCACAGCCCGCCGACCGCCATCGTCGCGTACAGCGCGTTGCGCGGCACGCCGCCCGGCGACAGCGTCGCGAACATCGCGGGCGCGCGCCGCTCCGCCGCGAGGTTGTACAGCATCCGCGTCGCCGCGTAGGTGCCGGAATTGCCGGCCGACAGCACGGCCGTCAGGATCACGAGATTCATCGCGCCGGCGGCAAGCCGGAACCCCGCGTGGCTGAACACCAGCGTGAACGGGCTCACGCCGATGTCGGTCACGTCGCTCTTCAGCAGGTTCGGATCCGTGTACGGCACCAGCAGGCCGATCACGAAGATCGCGAGCACGTAGAACAGCATGATGCGCCAGAAGATCTGCTTCACCGCGCGCGGAATCGTCTTGCGCGGGTTCTCCGATTCGCCTGCCGTGATGCCGACCAGTTCGGTGCCGAGAAACGAGAAGCCGGCGATCAGCGCGACGCTCATCATCGCGTGCACGCCGCCGACGAACGGCGCGTCGCCGGTCGTGAAGTTGCGCAGCCCGACCGCGTGCCCGTTGCCGATCAGGCCGGCCGCGATCAGCAGCCCGGCCGCGATGAACGCAACGACCGTGACGACCTTGATCAGCGAGAACCAGTATTCGGACTCGCCGAAGCCGCGCACCGACAGCGTGTTCAGCACGAAGATCAGCACCAGGAAGCCCGCGCCCCACCATATGCCCGGCACCGACGGAAACCAGTAGCGCATCACGATCTGCGCGGCGACCAGCTCGATCGCGATCGTCACGGCCCAGCTGTACCAGTAGGTCCAGCCGAGCGCGACGCCGAAGCCTTCGTCGACGTACTTCTCGCCGTAGATCGCGAACGACCCCGACACCGGCATCAGCGCGGCCATCTCGCCGAGGCCGGTGACGACGAAGTAGACCATCAGCCCGATCGCGATATACGCGGCGATCGCGCCGCCCGGCCCCGCCTGCGCGACCGATGCGCCCGACGCGACGAACAGCCCCGTGCCGATCGAACCGCCGATCGCGATCATCGCGATGTGGCGCCCCTGCAACCGACGCTTCAGCGTCGCTCCGGACGGCGCGGCCGTCTCCACTGCCGCTTGCAAAGCATCCATCGTGTTCACCCTGAATGGTTGTCGGGTCGATTCATTTCATTTGGAATACGAATCGATCGACCCGGTGATTCGCATCGAAACGGAACCTGCATATGGCAGCGCCGCGCCGCGTCAGATCACGCTGCGCTTGATCGCCTGCAACTCGGCCGTCGTCACGATCTTCTCGATCCGGAACCGCGGGCTGTCGAGCCATGCATTCGCGATCCGCCGGTACTCGTCGAGGTCCTCGCACGCGAGCCGCACGAGAAAATCGAACGTGCCGCTGACCAGCCAGCAGTCGAGCACGGCCGGATTCGCGCGCATCTCGTCCTCGAACGGCGCCTGCGAACGCCCGTGGTCGGCCAGCACGATCTGCGCGATCACGACGATCGGCTTGGTCGCGCGCGGCGCGTTGATCACCGCGCGATAGCCGGCGATCACGCCGAGCGCCTCGAGCCGCTCCACGCGCGCCTGGCACGGGCGCGGCGTGAGGTTCACGAGCTCCGACAGCTTGCGGTACGAGATCCGGCCGTCGGTGCGCAGGATGTCGAGGATCCGGAGATCGATCTTGTCGAGCTGCATTTTCTTGTCGGTCATCCGCGGTCGCTCCGGTCGGGTCGTGGCTCGGGCGCGGAACGTCTCCCGTTCCGCGCGGGGGCCACATTATCGGGCCGAAGCGGGCCGCGCGCCACCCGACTGGAACCCTAGAACCGCAGCGACAGGCAGGTCAGCCCGCCGTCCATCTTGCGGAACTCGCTGGTGTCGATCACGTGCAGCGGCAGACCGAGCGTCGCGATCGCGTCGTGCACGCGCGGATAGCCGGCCGGCGTGATCAGCGTACCGTTCACGCGCAGCGTGTTGCCCGCGTATTCGTCGGCCGCCGAAATCGCGATCCGGCGATAGTCGGCGAAGGCCGGATGCGCGGCCAGCGCTTCGGTGACCAGCAGCGTGTCGTCGCCGAGCGCGTTGACGACCGACTTCAGGTGCAGGCCGGCGCCGACCGGCACCGCGACGACCGTATAGCCGTAGCGCGACACGAGCGATTCGAACGCCGCGATGCCCTCGGCGTCGGTGCGGCTCGTCAAGCCGATGAAGAAGCGCTTGCCGACCAGCATCACGTCGCCGCCGTCCAGACGGCCGTCGCGCATCGGCAGCAGTTCGCGGTGCGCGGCGAGCGCCGCTTCGATATGCACGGTCTCGCCGCGCCGCGCGGGCGCGCCGGGACGCGTGATCACGGCGAATTCCGGCGTCACGACGGCGACGTCCTCGACGAAGTGCGAATCGGGAAACGCCTCCAGCGGCGGCAGCTCGGTCAGTTCGACGCCGAGCTGGCGCAGCGCGTCGCAGTATGCGTGAAACTGCGTGAGCGTCTTGTCGTAGTCGGGCGCGCCGAGTTCGGCGGTGGTCAGGCCCGCGCCGCAGGACGGCGCGGGACGGCGAACGATCGCTTGCGTGAATTGCATCGACTCCTCCATGGTCTGGGTCGCCCCGTGCGGCGCACGAGACGGCTGCGTTGTGTCCGGACCATTATCGGAAGCCAATTTGCGCAATTCGCGTCGATTTCGGCCGCGCCGACAGCCGATTGCGTCGAATTGCACGCAGCGCGCAACGGATTCGGCAGGCGGCCTGATCCGCCCCGCGCGCCGCTCACGCCGACGGTTCGAACCCCATCTGCGTGCGGCCGAGCGCCGTGAGGTCGCCGGCCGTCGCGCGTCCGTCGAACGCGACCTCGAAATGATCGGCCGGGAAATCGGGCGGACTCTCGCCGGCGACGAACGCCGGCAGCTGGCGGCGCAGGTACGCGTCGTTCTTCGCGCAGCCGGGCGCGGCCGCGATATACATCACGTTGCTGTCGCCGCTGCCGCGATGCGCATCCTCGACCGCGTGCACGACGTCGCCGTGCCAGAACACCGCGTCGCCGGGTTCCATATGCGGGATCGGCACCAGCGCATCGAGCAGCAGCGCATGCCATTCGGGCAGGATCGACAGCGCGCGGCCCGGACGCGCGCCGCACAGGTCGTCGTCGGCGACGTCGTCCTGCAACGCGCGCAGCACCACGTAGGCCATCGCGTTCGCGACCGGGATCAGCTGCAGCGTGCCGTCGCCGGGCCCCTGCGGCGTCAGCGCGGTCCAGCCCTGGAAGGTGCGGAACATCGAACAGACGGCCGGCGACGGAATCTCCTCGACGTCGGGCCGGAACGCCGCGTCGAACGGATCGTAATCGCGCCAGTTGCCGGCCAGCACGTGACGATAGACCTGCCGGAACCGCGGGCCGAGCCAGCGTTCGACCGAACCGCCGTCGACGTGCGGCGAGAGCCCGAGCGACGTCGAGCCGGGCGGCCGGCGGCGGATCCGGTCCGCATAGGCCGGCACGCGGTCGGGATCGAAATGCGTGTCGGTGCCGCGCCACAGCCGGTTCAGGAACACGCGCGCCTGCGTGAGCGCCGGCGACTGGCGCGCGGCGACCTGCGGCTTCGACCAGTAGACGCCGTAGATCTGCGGCTTGCCCGACGCGAGATTGCCGAAGTAGCGGTCCTCGGCGCGCGCATGCAGCCGCTCGGTGAAACGGTTCGCATCGAGATACGCGCCGATTTCGTCGTTCCAGTCGCTCGCCTGCCGCGCGTCGAACACGCCGCGAATCACGACCGCGCCGCGCGTGCGGATCGCGTCGATCGCGCGCGGATCGACGCTGCCCTGCGCGATGTCCGCGAACGGCAGCACCGGGATCACGTCCTGCCCGTGCGCATGCGTCGCACGGATCGCATCGACCTGCCGCGCGATATCGCCCTCCAGTTCGCGGAACGTGGCCGCGTAGCGCGGCAGGGCGGCGCGCAGCGTCGTTTTCGCGGCGCGAATCGCGGCCGGCACATCGTCGATCGTCAGTGGCATCGTTGTCTCCGAATCGGATTGGAATGTGATGCCAGCTTAGGGCGACGGCCGGCTGTTCCTCACGTCGATCCGGTCAATCATCGATACAATCCTGACAAGCGCGCGTCACGCGTGCCGATGGCAGACGACACAGAGCTTGTTGCCGTCGGGGTCGCGAAAATAGGCGCCGTAATAGTCAGCGTGATAGTGCGGGCGCAGGCCGGGCGGCCCTTCGCAGCGGCCGCCCGACTGCAGCGCCAGCGCGTGGCAGCGGTCGACGCACGCGCGCGTCGACGCGTCGAATGCGATCGTCTGGCCATTGCCCGGCGCAGGCGCGCGGCCGTCGAGCGGCAGCCCGAAGAAGAACAGCGGCCGGTCGGCGTCGGCCGGCATCCAGCCGCACCAGCCGTCCGGTTCGCGGAATTTCAGGCGCAGCCCGAGTTCCGCGAGCAGCGGCGCATAGAAATCGTAGGCGCGTGCGGTATCGCTGACGCCCACGCAAACATGTGAAAACATCGGCTTCGCTCCGTGGTGAGATCGACGACGATCATGCCACGGTACGACGCCCGCCCTCGTCCGGAGATCGCGATGAAACCGCAGTACGAGCATGTGACGTTCGCGCCCGGCTGTTCGATCCGCGTGTACCACCGCCAGCTCGCGCGCATCCCGTTCGAATGGCACCGGCATCCCGAGTACGAGCTGACGCTGACGCTCAACAGCCGCGGCCGCCGCTTCATCGGCGACCACGTCGCCGCCTACGCGGACGACGACCTCGTGCTGGTGCCGCCGAACCTGCCGCATACCTGGGCGTCGAACGCGCGCATCGATCCCGCTGCGCCGGAAGTCGCGCTCGTCGTCTGGTTCGACGGCGACTGGGTGCGGCGGCTCGCCGACTGCTGCGCCGAATACGCGCCGCTGCGCTCGCTGCTGCGGCGCGCGGCGCCGGGCCTGCAGTTCGACGCCGATACCGCGCGCGCGATGCGCGCCCGCTTGCCGGCCCTGCTCGCCTCGTCGCCGCGCGTGCGGCTCGCGGCGGCGCTCGACACGCTCGCCGATCTCGCCGAAGCCGGCGGCGAACCGCTCGCGACCGCGCACGCGTACGGCCGCCCCGACGCGCCGGCACGCCCGGCCGACGCGCCAGCGCCGGAAGCCGAGCGGCTCGACCGCGTGCTCGACACGATCGACCGGCATTTCCACGAGCCGCTGCGGATCGACGCGCTCGCCGCCGTCGCACACATGTCCGAACGCACGCTGCAGCGGCTGTTCGTCCGGCACCTCGGCGACAGCGTCGGCCGCTACGTGCAGCGGCTGCGGATCGCCCACGCGTGCCGCCATCTGGTCGGCACCGACTGGCCGATCGCGACCGTCGCCGCACGCTGCGGCATTCCGAATCCCGCGAACTTCAACCGCCAGTTCCTCGCCGCGCGCGGCATGACGCCCGGCGCGTACCGGCAGTTCTTCGTACAGCACGGCCACGCGCCCGGCGACGACACGCCGGCGCTCGATACGCGGCCGCCGTCGCTCGAACGCGCGCCGCGCAAATGAAAACACCCCGGCGGAATGACCCGTCGGGGTGTCTGGCGTTGCGCTTCGCCCGACGCAAACGGCCTTGCCGGCCGTTCGCGCCGCGCACGGCTTAACGTGCGTCGAGCGGCTTCGCTTCGCGCGGCGTGTCGCCGATGAACAGCTGACGCGGACGGCCGATCTTCTGCTCGGGATCGGCAATCATCTCGTTCCACTGTGCGATCCAGCCGACCGTACGCGCCATCGCGAAGATACACGTGAACATCGACGTCGGGATGCCCAGCGCGCGCTGCACGATACCCGAGTAGAAGTCGACGTTCGGGTACAGCTTGCGCGACACGAAGTATTCGTCTTCCAGCGCGATCTTCTCGAGCTGCATCGCGAGCTTGAACAGCGGGTCGTCGTGCAGGCCCAGTTCGTTCAGCACTTCGTAGCAGGTCTCGCGCATCAGCTTCGCACGCGGGTCGTAGTTCTTGTACACGCGGTGGCCGAAGCCCATCAGCTTCACGCCCGAATTCTTGTCCTTCACCTGCTTGATGAATTCGGGGATGTTGTCCGGCGAACCGATCTGCTCGAGCATGTTCAGCGCGGCTTCGTTCGCACCGCCGTGCGCCGGGCCCCACAGACACGCGATACCGGCCGCGATACACGCGAACGGGTTCGCGCCCGACGAACCGGCCAGGCGGACCGTCGACGTCGACGCGTTCTGCTCGTGGTCGGCGTGCAGGATCAGGATGCGATCGAGTGCGCGGACCAGCACGTCGTTGACCTTGTACTCTTCGCACGGGTTCGAGAACATCATGCGCATGAAGTTCGCGCTGTACGACAGGTCGTTCTTCGGATAGACGAACGGCTGGCCGATGCTGTACTTGTATGCCATCGCGACGAGCGTCGGCAGCTTCGCGATCATGCGGATCGCGGAGACTTCACGGTGACGCGGGTCGTTGATGTCGAGCGAGTCGTGGTAGAACGCGGACAGCGCGCCGACCGCGGCGACCAGGATCGCCATCGGGTGCGCGTCGCGGCGGAAGCCACGGAAGAAGAAGTGCATCTGCTCGTGCACCATCGTGTGCTTCGTGACGGTGTCGACGAATTCCTTCTTCTGCGCGGCGTTCGGCAGTTCGCCCTTCAGCAGCAGGTAGCAGGTCTCGAGGAAGTCGGCATTCTGCGCGAGATTGTCGATCGGGTAGCCGCGGTACAGCAGCTCGCCCTTGTCGCCGTCGATGTACGTGATCGCCGAATTGCACGAAGCCGTCGACATGAAGCCCGGGTCGTACGTGAACTTGCCGGTCTGGCCGTACAGCTTGCGGATGTCGATTACGTCCGGGCCCATCGTGCCCTTGTAGATCGGCAGTTCGACGCTCGGCGAGTTGTCGCTGAACGATAGCGTGGCTTTAACATCAGACGGAGTCATGGCACATCCTCAATCGAAATAAAGAAACGGGATTCGATAACGGGCGTAACGCGGTTACACGTTGCGCAGCATCTCCAACAGCCGGTGAACATCGGGGCTGTCTAGGTCGCCTTCTGGTTCCTTGCGCGCAAGCAGCAAGTCCATCAGGTCGTTGTCGCTCAGATCGAGCAGGCGCGACAACGCGCCTACGTCTGCATCGGTGAGGTCATGCTCGTGTCGGCTGAAGAAACGCTCGAAAACCAGATCGTTCTCCAGCAGACCCCGCCGCGCGCGCCAGCGAAGGCGCGCGCGGCGGTGCGGGTCGGATTGATGTGCGTTGTCGCTCATCTCGACCTTAAACCGCACGGCGGACCATCAGTTCCTTGATCTTGCCGATCGCCTTCGTCGGGTTCAGGCCCTTCGGGCACACGTCGACGCAGTTCATGATCGTATGGCAGCGGAACAGACGGTACGGATCTTCGAGGTTGTCGAGACGCTCGCCGGTCGCCGTGTCGCGGCTGTCCGCGATGAAGCGGTAAGCCTGCAGCAGGCCGGCCGGGCCGACGAACTTGTCCGGGTTCCACCAGAAGCTCGGGCACGACGTCGAGCAGCTCGCACACAGAATGCACTCGTACACGCCGTCGAGCTCGTCGCGCTCTTCCGGCGACTGCAGGCGTTCCTTCTCCGGCGGCGGCGCGTCGTTGATCAGGTACGGCTTGATCGAGTGGTACTGGTTGAAGAAGTGCGTCATGTCGACGATCAGGTCGCGCACGACGGGCAGGCCCGGCAGCGGACGCAGCACGATCTTCTGCGGCAGGTCGTTCAGGTTCGTCAGGCACGCGAGACCGTTCTTGCCGTTGATGTTCATCGCGTCCGAGCCGCACACGCCTTCGCGGCACGAGCGACGGAACGACAGCGTCTCGTCGAGGGCCTTCAGCTTGACCAGTGCGTCGAGCAGCATGCGCTCGTGCTGGATCTCGAGCTCGTACGTCTGCATGCGCGGCGCTGCGTCCTTGTCCGGATCGTAGCGGTAGATTTCAAAAATGCGTTTTGCCATTTCAGATTCCTTTGATTCGGCTTAGAACGTACGCGCCTTCGGCGGCACGGACTCGACCGTCAGCGGCTGCATTTGAACCGGCTTGTAGTCGAGGCGGTCACCTTCGCTGTACCACAGCGTGTGACGCAGCCAGTTCTCGTCGTCGCGGTGCTCGTAGTCGCTGTGCGCGTGCGCGCCACGGCTTTCCTTGCGTGCCTCGGCCGACACCATCGTCGCGCGGGCGACCTCGATCAGGTTCTCCAGCTCGAGCGCTTCGACGCGCGCGGTGTTGAACACCTTCGACTTGTCCTTCAGGTGGATGTTGTCCACGCGCGCCTTCAGGCCGGCCATCAGGTCGACGCCTTCCTTCAGCAGCGCCGAGGTGCGGAACACGCCTGCGTGCTTCTGCATCGTCGCGCGGATGTCGTTCGCGACGTCCTGCGTGTATTCGCCCGAGCTCGACTTGTCGAGCTTGTTCAGGCGCGCCAGCGAGAATTCGCCTGCATCGGCCGGCAGCGGCTTGTGTTCCTTCTGGTTCTTCACGTGCTCGACGATGTGGTTGCCGGCTGCACGGCCGAACACCACGAGGTCCAGCAGCGAGTTCGTGCCGAGGCGGTTCGCGCCGTGCACGGATACGCACGAGCATTCGCCCACCGCGTAGAAGCCGTTGACCGGTTCCTTGTGATCGCGCGACGTGCCGACGACCTGACCGTGGATGTTGGTCGGGATGCCGCCCATCTGGTAGTGGATCGTCGGGACGACCGGGATAGGCTCCTTGATGCAGTCGACGTTCGCGAACTTCAGCGCGATTTCGCGGATCGACGGCAGACGCTTCATGATCGTCTCGGCGCCGATGTGCGACAGGTCGAGCAGCACGTGATCCTTGTTCGGACCCACGCCGCGACCTTCCTTGATTTCCTGGTCCATCGAACGCGACACGAAGTCGCGCGGCGCCAGATCCTTCAGCGTCGGCGCATAGCGCTCCATGAAGCGCTCGCCGTTCGCGTTGCGCAGGATGCCGCCTTCGCCGCGCACGCCTTCGGTGATCAGCACGCCCGCGCCGGCCACGCCGGTCGGGTGGAACTGCCAGAACTCCATGTCCTGCAGCGCGATGCCCGAACGCGCGGCCATGCCGAGGCCGTCGCCGGTGTTGATGAACGCGTTGGTCGACGCCGCGAAGATCCGGCCTGCGCCGCCCGTCGCGAACAGCGTCGTCTTGCCTTCCATGATGTAGACGTCGCCCGTTTCCATTTCGAGCGCCGTCACGCCGAGCACGTCGCCGTCCGCGTCGCGGATCAGGTCGAGCGCCATCCATTCGACGAAGAACTGCGTCTTCGCCTCGACGTTCTGCTGGTACAGCGTGTGCAGCAGCGCGTGGCCGGTCCGGTCGGCGGCCGCGCAGGCGCGCTGGACCGGCTTCTCGCCGTAGTTCGCGGTATGGCCGCCGAACGGGCGCTGGTAGATCGTGCCGTCCGCGTTGCGGTCGAACGGCATGCCGAAGTGCTCGAGTTCGTACACGACGTTCGGCGCTTCACGGCACATGAATTCGATCGCGTCCTGGTCGCCGAGCCAGTCGGAGCCCTTGATCGTGTCGTAGAAGTGGAAATGCCAGTTGTCTTCGCTCATGTTGCCGAGCGACGCACCGATGCCGCCCTGCGCGGCCACCGTATGCGAACGGGTCGGGAACACCTTCGACAGCACGCCGACCGACAGGCCCGCACGCGACAGTTGCAGCGCTGCGCGCAAGCCGGAACCGCCCGCGCCGACGATCACGACGTCGAACTTGCGACGCGGGAGGGAAGTTTTGATTGCAGCCATTCTTTACACTCTCCAGAGAATCTGCGCGGCATAGCCCGCACATGCGAGCAGCCAGACGATGGTCAGCGATTGCAGCAGCAGGCGCACACCGACGGGCTTCACGTAGTCCATCCAGATGTCGCGCACGCCGACCCATGCGTGGTAGAAGAGGGAAAGCAGCGTCACGAAGGTCGCGAGCTTCATCCATTGCGCGGAGAAGATCGATGCCCAGCCTTCGTACGAGAAGTCGTGCGCGCCGAAGAACAGGACGAGCAGAATGACCGTGTAGACCGCCATGATCGTGGCGGTGACGCGCTGCGCGAGCCAGTCGCGCAGGCCGTAGTGTGCGCCGACGACGAGGCGCTTCGAGCCGATTCGGTTGTTGGCTGCCATTTTCTTAGAATGCTCCGAACAGTTTGAGTGCCATGGCGATCGTCAGTGCGATCGAGACGACAAAGACGACGACTGCCGTCCGCTTGCCGCTTTCCTTCGAGACGGCGTCGTGGTTGACGTCCATCAGGAGGTGGCGAATGCCGGCGCAGAAATGGTGGAAGAACGCCCAGGACAGCGCGAGGACGATCAGCTTGACGACGATGTTGGAAAGAAAGGCCTTGAAGACTTCGAAGCTGAGCTCGGACGTCAGGCTCTGGTCGAAGAGGAACAGCAGGAACGGAAGGAACAGGAACAGCAGCGCACCGCTGACTCGATGGAGGATCGACAATTTCGCTGCCAGCGGCATGCGATATTTCATCGTAATGTCGCCGAATCCGATGTTCCGGTATTCCGGCCTCGGTTTTCTTACTGCGTCAGTCATGCTAGACCCCTACTATGTTGTCACACTAATCCGCAATTTTAGCGCCTTTTTATATCGCGCTGCAGCGAAAGTCTGCTCTGGATAGTTGCGCGAACAATAACAAAAGGCGGCCCGAAACGTGCTTCGCGAACATGGGAAGCGCAAACGCACGCCGCTTGTGCCGATACGTCGTCAGCTCAAGTCGTTCTGATAGTAGTACCCGGTTGTGACATACCAGCCGCGTCGCACCTCGACCGGCCGGTCTCCGTATGTATAGGACACGCGCTCCACGGACAGCAGCGGGAAGCCCGCCGGCACGTGCAGCAGGTCGGCCACCGAGGGCTCCGCCGCCACCGCGCGGATCTTCTCGGTCGCGCGGATCATCCGCGTGCCGAACTCCGTCTCGAACATCGCGTAGAGCGGGCCCTTGTATTCGCTGAGCCGCTCGAACGTGAGCCCGCGGAACATCGCGCCGGGCAGCCAGATCTCGTCGAGCACGGTCACCTCGCCCTCGAACTCCAGCAGCCGGCGCACCTGCACGACCGGATCGGCCGGCTTCAGGTCGAGCTGGCGCGCGATCTCGGCCGGCGCGCGCAGGCGCCGACATTCGAGCAGGCGGCTGACGTGCGCGTGTTCGGCGCCGTCGTCGGCCAGCAGCCGCAGGAAGCGGAATTGCGCGCGATCTTCATTGTGCGTCGCAACAAATGTGCCCTTGCCCTGCCGCCGGACCACGAGGTTTTCCGCGGCCAGCTCGTCGATCGCCTTGCGCACGGTGCCTTGACTGACCTTGTAACGGGCGGCAAGCTCCACTTCGCTCGGGATGATCTCGCCCGGCTTCCATTCGCCGGATTCGAGGCTCTGCGTGATCAGCGACTTGATCTGCTGGTATAAAGGACTGAATGTCGGCGACGGCGAGACCGCAGGCGTCGGCGCGGACTCGGACGCGCCCGGCTGCCCTGGGCCGCCTGCGCCGGTCTGGTTCGCGTTGTTCGCCTGGTTCGATGTCATGGCGCGCATTTCATCACAAACCGCGCTTTTCCGTCCACTCAAATTCAGCAAAACATCTGTCTTATATAAGACATATGATACTGTTTGACTTTGCACGTCACGGCTCCTACACTCCGGGTCGAGCAAGGGTTCGCGGGTGCAAGAAGCGCGTCCCCGGCTACGTGCCACGGCCGTCTCCAGGTTCACCGCGTCTGCCATCGCGAGTCCTCCGCCCTGCTTCAATGCAACGCTACGCACAACGCGCATAGAATGGCGTTTTCGCTAGCGTCCCACGCTTCACCCGTCCTGGAGATTTTCAATGGCTAAGCCCGCAAAGCGCGTTGCCGTCACCGGCGCCGCAGGTCAAATCGCTTACTCCCTGCTGTTCCGCATCGCGAACGGCGACCTGCTCGGCAAGGACCAGCCGGTCATCCTGCAACTGCTCGACCTCCCGCAAGCCCAAGCCGCCGTCAAAGGCGTCGTGATGGAACTCGACGATTGCGCGTTCCCGCTGCTCGCGGGCGTCGTGATCACCGACGATCCGAAGGTTGCATTCAAGGATGCCGACGTCGCGCTGCTGGTCGGCGCGCGTCCGCGCTCGAAGGGTATGGAGCGCAAGGACCTGCTGTCGGCGAACGCGGAGATCTTCACGGTCCAGGGCGCGGCACTGAACGAAGTCGCCAGCCGCGACGTGAAGGTGCTGGTCGTCGGCAACCCGGCGAACACGAACGCCTACATCGCGATGAAGTCGGCGCCGGACCTGCCGAAGAAGAACTTCACGGCGATGCTGCGCCTCGACCACAACCGCGCACTGTCGCAGCTCGCGGCCAAGTCGGGCAAGCCGGTCGCGTCGATCGAGAAGCTCGCCGTGTGGGGCAACCACTCGCCGACGATGTACCCCGACTTCCGCTTCGCGACCGCCGAAGGCGAATCGCTGCTGAAGCTGATCAACGACGACGAATGGAACCGCAACACGTTCATCCCGACGGTCGGCAAGCGCGGCGCGGCGATCATCGAGGCGCGCGGCCTGTCGTCGGCGGCGTCGGCGGCCAACGCGGCGATCGACCACGTCCGTGACTGGGTGCTCGGCACGAACGGCAAGTGGGTCACGATGGGCATCCCGTCGGACGGCTCGTACGGCATCCCCGAAGACATCATCTACGGCGTGCCGGTGACCTGCGAAAACGGCGAGTACAAGCGCGTCGAAGGCCTCGAGATCGACGCGTTCTCGCGCGAGAAGATGGACGGCACGCTGGCCGAGCTGCTCGAAGAGCGCGATGGCGTCGCCCACCTGCTGAAGAACTAAGCGCACCGCATCACGCGCATCGCCGGGCGGCCTGCGGGCCGCCCGACGGCCCGGGCCGGCACCTCGCCGGCCCGGCCGCACGATCCGATCCGGATACGTTTTGCCGCCGCGCGCCGTCACCGCGCCGGCCCAGAACGCGCCCGAATCCGATTTTCGCCACGTTGACCCGCTTCCTCGACGTAGAACAGATGCCTGCGCTCACTCCTGCACAAGTGTTGTACGACGGCGCTTCGCCGCCCGCGATCCTGCCCTGCTGCGATCACTACGCGGGCAGCGAGAAACTGATGCGCAAGTCGCTGGCGCTGCAGGCCGAGCTGGGCCCGGTGTTCGACATCACGCTCGACTGCGAGGACGGCGCGGCCGTCGGCCAGGAAGCCGCGCACGCGGAGCTGGTCGCCGCGACGCTCGGCAGCGCGGAGAACCGCTTCGGGCGGGTCGGCGCGCGCATCCACGACTTTTCCCATCCGCACTGGCGCGACGACGTGCGCATCATCCTGCGCGCCGCGCAGCCGCCCGCCTACCTCACGCTCCCGAAGATCGCCAGCGCCGCCGACGCGGCCGAGATGTGCGCGTTCATCGAAGGCACCCGCCGCGAGCTGGGCATCGCGCGGCCGATTCCGGTCGACGTGCTGGTCGAGACGCACGGCGCGCTCGCGCAGGCCGCCGCGCTCGCCGCGCTGCCGCTGGTCGGCACGCTGAGCTTCGGGCTGATGGATTTCGTATCCGCCCACCACGGCGCGATTCCCGATTCGGCGATGCGCTCGCCGGGCCAGTTCGAGCATCCGCTGGTGCGCCGCGCCAAGCTCGAGATCGCCGCGGCCTGCCATGCGCACGGCAAGACGCCGTCGCACAACGTGACGACCGAGGTCCGCGACATGGACGTGGTGGCCGGCGACGCGCGCCGCGCGCGCGACGAGTTCGCGTTCACGCGGATGTGGAGCATCCATCCCGCGCAGATCCGGCCGATCGTCGACGCGTTCGCGCCGCGCACCGACGAAGTCGCGCTCGCCGCCGAGATCCTGCTGGCCGCGCAGGCCGCCGACTGGGGCCCGACACGCCACGGCGACACGCTGCACGACCGCGCGAGCTACCGCTATTACTGGTCGGTGCTGCGCCGCGCGCGTGCGACCGGCCAGCCGCTGCCGGCCGAGGCCGCGCCGCTGTTCGGCCCGGCCGCGCAAGGCGGCGCGCCGTGAATGCGCACCGCCGGGACGGCCGTCACGCAGCGGTCGCGCGACCGCCGCGAGCGCGGGCCGGCCGCTGGTTCAAGAAACGACAAAAAACGTAACGGAGCCCGAAAACCTGAAATATCTGCGGCCAAATAGGTGAAAATAGCGGCCGCTGCGCGCTTCCGGGGCGCGTGCAGTTTCAAACCGGCCGGCAGCCTCGTGCTGCGGGCCCTTGTCAACTGATTATCGAAAGGTTCTGACTCCATGAAGAAACTCCTGATCGCTACCGCCATCGGCGCGCTGTCCGCCACGATGCTGGTCTCGGCTCCGAGCGCGTTCGCACAGGGTACGTCCACGACGACCGCGAAGAAGACGGCCAAGCGCCCGGCGCCGGCCAAGCGCATCATCCCGCGCAGCAAGAAGGCCCAGGCACGTGCTGCCGCGAAGGTCGATCCGGTGCCGGACGGCGCGGTCAAGTGGACCTGCAAGGAAGGCCTGTCGTTCGACCTCGCCGGCGACATGAAGCGCGACCAGGTCGTCACGGTTCACTGGGCGAAGAAGAACTACAAGCTGCCGCGTCAGGCCACGACGACGGGCGCCGACACGTTCTACGATCCGGCAGCCGGCTTCAAGCTGATCGTGATCCCGTCCAAGGCGATGCTGTTCTCCGACGCGAACGGCGGCGAGCGCCTCGCGGACGAGTGCGTGACGCCGGAAATGGCGCAAGGCACGCCCGCGCCGACGCAATCGAACGAACTGAAGCCGGCGACGAACTAAACCGGCTCCCAGGCGCCCCGATGTCCGCCCCGGTCTCCAACGTCCGCCCTGCGCCGGATACGGTACTCGTCGACATCGTCGACTACGTGCTGAATACCGGCGCAATCGACAGCGCACTCGCGCTGGAGACGGCGCGTCATTGCCTGATCGACACGCTCGGCTGCGGACTCGAGGCGCTGTCCTACCCCGCCTGCACCAAGCTGCTCGGCCCCGTCGTGCCCGGCACGATCGTGCCAAACGGCGCGAAGGTGCCCGGCACGTCCTTCCAGCTCGATCCGGTCCAGGCCGCGTTCGACATCGGCGCGATGATCCGCTGGCTGGACTTCAACGACACCTGGCTCGCCGCCGAATGGGGTCATCCGTCCGACAATCTCGGCGGGATCCTGGCGACGGCCGACTGGCTGTCCCGCTCGGCCGTCGCGGCCGGCCGGAAGCCGCTTTCGATGCGCGACGTACTGGTCGCGATGATCCAGGCCCACGAAATCCAGGGCTGCCTCGCGCTCGAAAATTCGTTCAATGCGGTCGGGCTCGACCATGTGCTGCTCGTGAAGGTCGCGTCGACGGCCGTCGTCGGCCGGCTGCTCGGGCTCACGCGCGACGAGCTGATCAATGCGGTATCCAATGCATTCGTCGACGGCCATGCGCTGCGCACCTACCGCCATGCGCCGAACACCGGCTCGCGCAAGTCGTGGGCGGCCGGCGACGCCACGTCCCGCGCGGTGCGCCTCGCGCTGATCGCGAAAACGGGTGAAATGGGCTACCCGTCCGCGCTCACCGCGAAGACCTGGGGCTTCTACGACGTGCTGTTCGACGGCAAGCCGTTCCGCTTCCAGCGCCCGTACGGCACCTACGTGATGGAGAACGTGCTGTTCAAGATCGCGTTTCCGGCCGAATTCCATGCGCAGACAGCCGTCGAGGCCGCGCTGCAGCTGCACGCGCAGCTCGCCGCGGCGGGCCGCACGACCGACGAGATCGCCCGGGTCACGATCCGCACGCACGCGGCCGCGATCCGCATCATCGACAAGCAGGGGCCGCTCGCCAATCCCGCCGACCGCGACCACTGCATCCAGTACATGGTCGCCGTGCCGCTGCTGTTCGGCAGGCTGAGCGCGGCCGACTACGAAGACGCGGTCGCCGCGGATCCGAGCATCGACGCGCTGCGCGCGAAAACCGTGTGCGTCGAGGATCCGCAGTTCACGAAGGATTACCATGATCCGTCCAGGCGATCGATCGCGAATGCGCTGACGATCGAGTTCAAGGACGGCTCGAAGCTTGCCGAGGTGGCGGTCGACTATCCGCTCGGCCATCAGCGACGCCGCGCGGACGGCATCCCGCTCCTGGTCGAGAAATTCAGGACCAACCTCGCCCGCCGCTTCCCGGCCAAGCAGCAACAAGCGATTCTCGACGTGTCGCTGGACCAGGCAAAGCTCGAAGCGATGCCGGTCGATGAGTACGTCGACTTGTATGTGATATAGCCGTCAGATACAGGACTTCTTCTTTCCTAGCCTTAAACCCAGGAAAATCACCATGGCCCACAACCTCCACAAGACCCTCAAGGAATTCGACAGCGGTTCCGGCAAAGGCAAGTTCTACTCGCTGCCGCAACTCGGCAAGGAACTGAAGACGAAGATCGAGCGCCTGCCGGTGTCGATCCGGATCGTGCTCGAGTCGGTGCTGCGCAACTATGACGGCAAGAAGATCACCGAGGAGCACATCGAGCAGCTCGCGAAGTGGCAGCCGACTGCGAAGCGCGTCGACGAGATCCCGTTCGTGGTGTCGCGCGTCGTGCTGCAGGATTTCACGGGCGTGCCGCTGCTCGCCGACATCGCGGCCATGCGCGGTGTCGCGGAGCGCACGGGCAAGAATCCGAAGAAGATCGAGCCGCTGGTGCCGGTCGACCTCGTCGTCGACCACTCGGTCCAGATCGACTACTTCCGCCAGAAGGACGCGCTCGACCTGAACATGAAGCTGGAATTCCAGCGCAACAACGAGCGCTACCAGTTCATGAAGTGGGGCATGCAGGCGTTCGACACGTTCAAGGTCGTGCCGCCGGGCGTCGGCATCGTCCACCAGGTGAACCTCGAATACCTCGCGCGCGGCGTCCACCAGAAGACGGACGGCGGCGACACCGTGTACTACCCGGACACGCTGGTCGGCACGGACAGCCACACGACGATGATCAACGGCATCGGCGTGGTCGGCTGGGGCGTGGGCGGCATCGAAGCCGAAGCCGGCATGCTGGGCCAGCCGGTGTACTTCCTGACGCCGGACGTGGTCGGCGTCGAACTGAAGGGCCGCCTGCGCGAAGGCGTGACGGCGACCGACCTGGTGCTGACGATCACCGAAATGCTGCGCAAGGAGAAGGTCGTCGGCAAGTTCGTCGAGTTCTTCGGCGAAGGCACGAAGTCGCTGTCGCTGCCGGACCGCGCGACGATCGCGAACATGGCGCCGGAATACGGCGCGACGATGGGCTTCTTCCCGGTCGACGAAAAGACCATCGACTACTTCAAGGGCACGGGCCGCACGAAGGCGGAAATCGCCGCGTTCGAAAACTACTTCAAGGCGCAGAACCTGTTCGGCATTCCGAAGGCCGGCGACATCGACTACACGAAGACGCTGACGCTGGACCTGCTGACGGTCGCGCCGTCGCTGGCCGGCCCGAAGCGCCCGCAGGACCGCATCGAGATCGGCAACGTCAAGTCGACGTTCACCGAGCTGTTCTCGAAGCCGGTCGCGGAAAACGGCTTCGCGAAGAAGGCGGAGGAGCTCGACGCGCAGTACACGACGAGCAACGGCGTCGACGTGAAGAACGGCGACGTGCTGATCGCCGCGATCACGTCGTGCACCAACACGTCGAACCCGAGCGTGCTGCTGGCCGCCGGCCTGCTCGCGAAGAAGGCCGTCGAAGCCGGCCTCACGGTCGACCCGAAGATCAAGACCTCGCTCGCGCCGGGATCGCGCATCGTCACCGAATACCTGACGAAGACGGGCCTGCTGCCCTATCTCGCGAAGCTCGGCTTCGAAGTCGCGGCCTACGGCTGCACGACCTGCATCGGTAACGCGGGCGACCTGACGCCGGAGCTGAACGAAGCGATCACGAAGAACGACATCGTCGCGGCGGCCGTGCTGTCGGGCAACCGCAACTTCGAGGCGCGCATCCACCCGAACATCCGCGCGAACTTCCTCGCATCGCCGCCGCTGGTGGTCGCCTACGCGATCGCCGGCAACATCACGCGCGACCTGATGACCGAGCCGGTCGGCAAGGGCAAGGGCGGCCGCGACATCTACCTCGGCGACATCTGGCCGTCGAGCGAGGAAATCCAGTCGCTGCTCAAGTTCGCGCTCGATCCGGAGAAGTTCGAGAAGAACTACGCGCACCTGACCAAGAAGGGCGACCTCTGGAGCAAGATCGAGGGCGAATCGGGCCAGGTCTACGACTGGCCGAAGTCGACCTACATCGCGGAGCCGCCGTTCTTCGGCAACGACTTCTCGATGGAGCCGGCCGAGTCGATCGCGGCGGTCAAGGGCGCACGCGCGCTCGGCATCTTCGGCGATTCGGTCACGACCGACCACATCAGCCCGGCAGGCTCGATCAAGGAAGACTCGCCGGCAGGCAAGTGGCTGAAGGAAAACGGCGTGCAGAAGGCAGACTTCAACAGCTACGGCTCGCGCCGCGGCAACCACGACGTGATGATGCGCGGCACGTTCGCCAACGTCCGGATCAAGAACCTGATGATCCCGGCGAAGGCCGACGGCACGCGCGTCGAAGGCGGCCTGACGATCCACCAGCCGAGCGGCGAACAGCTGTCGATCTATGATGCGGCGATGAAGTACGTCGACGCCGGCACGCCGACCGTCGTGTTCGCGGGCGAAGAGTACGGCACGGGCTCGTCGCGCGACTGGGCCGCGAAGGGCACGCAGCTGCTCGGCGTGAAGGCCGTGATCGCACGCAGCTTCGAGCGCATCCACCGCTCGAACCTGGTCGGCATGGGCGTGCTGCCGCTGCAGTTCAAGGGCGCGGACAGCGTCCAGTCGCTCGGCATCACCGGCGAGGAAACGTACGACATCGAAGGCCTCGGCGACGACTTCAAGCCGCAGCAGGACGTCACGCTCGTGATCCATCGCAAGGATGGCGAAACGACGCGCGTGCCGGTGCTGCTGCGCATCGATACGCCGATCGAAGTCGACTACTACAAGCACGGCGGGATCCTGCCGTTCGTGCTGCGCTCGCTGCTCGCAGCGTAAGCGCCCTGCTTTTGCAGGTGCCGCAGCCGCCTCGCGGCGGTTGCGGCCGATTTGGATGCGCCGACCTCGTGTCGGCGTTTTTTTTTGCGTTCCTGCGCGGCGGGACGGGCTGCCGCCCGTCGCATCGCGCGGCCTACGCCGCGTCGCGGCTGCGCGCTTTCGCGCCCGCACTCCCGCCCGAGCGCGCGTTCTTCTTCAGATGCGCACGGTTGTAGTCGATCGCCGCGCGAACGAGCCGCTTCAGCGCCGGCCTGTCGATCCGGTCGCCTTCGAGAAAATCGATCGCACGCCGCGCGTTGCCGTCGAGGCCCGCGTTGAACAGTCCGTCGGGATCGGGCAGCTGCGCGCCGTGCATGAAGGTCAGCTTCACCTTGCCCTTGTGCGCGTTCGCGACCGCGATCGTCCCGTCGCACTCCCACACCGGGCTGCCCATCCACTTCCATGCCTCGACGATGCCCGCGTCGGCGTCGAGGATCGTCCGGCGCAGTTCGGCAAACGTATCGCCGCGCCAGTCGGCAATCCCCGCGATCAGCGCATCGATGCGCTCTGCCGGGCTCGGGTCCGTCGCGCTCATGATCGTGCCTCCGCACCTTCGCCCGGACGCGACAGCAGCTGTTCGAGCGCGTCGAGGAAGCGCCCCCATCCGTGCTGCGCGCCGCGGTACGCCTGCTCTTGGTCCGCGCGGAAGCCGACCTGCTCCATGCGCAGACGCGTGCCGCCGTCCGGGGTCGGCTCGAGCGTCCAGGTGACGACGCTGTCGAGGCCGTACGCGGCCCACGTATAGGACAGCGTCCGCTGCGGCTCGATCGTCAGGACCTTGCAGTCCACCGCGCCCCAGTCCGCGCGGAAACGGAACGCGCGGCCCTCGACAGGCTCGAAATCGCTCTGCATCAGCCACGCCTCGATCAGGTGCGGTTGCGTGAGTGCGCGCCAGATCTTCTCCGGCGGATGCGGCAGCGCCCGTTCGACGACGACGGAGCGCGTTTCGGTAGAGGCTGGGTTCATGAGTCCATCCTGTTGAGCAGATCTTCAAGGGCATCGAACCGGTTCTGCCAGAAGCCGGCCATCTGGCTCGTCCAGTCGAGCAGCGGAGCCAGCGCCCGCGGCTGCGCGCGGTAATGCGTCTGCCGGCCTGCGTGGCGGTCGCTGACGAGCCCGGCCTGCTTCAGCACGCCGAGGTGCTTCGACACGGCCGGCTGCGATACGCCCGCCCGAGCGGTCAGCGCGGCGACCGTCAGCTCGCCCTCCTCGCACAGCCGCTCGAACAGCGCGCGGCGCGTCGGATCGGCAAGCGTCCGGAACAACATGTCGTGAGCCGATTGCATTCCTGATTCATAACTCGATGGCTATGGATTGGAAGAATACTCGGCCGTCGTCGAGCGTCAAGGTGAATTTCGGCGCCGCCGGATTCGAGCGTTTGCTCTAAATTCCGCTGCGACGCGGCCGATCGAAAGCTGTCCGCAAGACTGCACGCCGCGCCGTTCCACAGTTTGGGGAAACGTTTGCGTTCGACCCGCCCCGTTTTCGCGGTCCGCGAATCCACACGCGTCGTGCGGCATGCCGCCAAGTCGCGTTTGACCACATAGTGCGACGCGGCATGCGGCGGCGTGCGTTCGCAGGCGACGCGCGCCGGCATCGATCCGCTCCGCGATCGCGCAGGTTCCGCCGCCGCAGCGAGCAACGCGTGCGCGCGAACGTCGCGGATTGCCGGGGCGACGTACGGAGAACCGGTTCCCGTCGCCGCGCCGCTCGTGCGTCGCATCCGCGACGCGACGCTGGCGAAACCGCGCGCCGATGTCAGAACTGACAGCTATGGAAACTGGCAGCTACCTGAATCGCGCCGACGTCCCTACGCTCGTCACCGCTCGCGGCCCCACAAGGGCCGGGGTTCCAACCACGTCGTCTCTCCTAAAAAGGACTCCCGATGAAACGGAACGCCTGGTTTGCCCTTCCCCTTCCGTCGCCCCGCCGCCTCGCGTGCGCGTGGCCGCTCGTGCTCGCCGCCGGCGCGGCGCACGCGACGACGGACTGGGTCGACACCCATACAAAGGCCTTTCTGACCGGCCCGCAGCTGATGGCGCGCAGCGCGGCGCCGTCGCTCGAACTCGCCGCCGGCGAGACGACCGACGTGGTCGTCAGCCTGAAGCTGCGCAACGCCGCGCAGCTCAAGCAGCTCGCGCGCGACGTGAACCGCCCCGGCAACGAACACTATCGCCGCTACCTCACGCACGAACAGTTCCTCGCCGATTACGCGCCGACCGACGCACAGGTCAAGTCGGTCGTCGACTATCTGCGCAAGAGCGGCTTCGTCGACATCGAGGTCGCGCCGAACCGGCTGCTGGTGTCGGCGCGCGGCACGGCCGGCACGGTCAAGACCGCGTTCAACACGTCGCTCGTGCACTTCCAGTATGCGGGCCGGTCCGGCTTCGCGAACGCATCGACCGCGCAGGTGCCGCGCGCGCTCGGCGACGTCGTCGGCTCGGTGCTCGGGCTGCAGAACGTCGCGCGCGCGCACCCGATGCTGCGCATCGGCAACGTGTCGAAGCCGCAGCCGCTCGCGGCCGGCACGGCCACCGGCCACTATCCGAAGGAATTCCCGGGCCTGTACAACGCGACCGGCGTGCCGACCGCGGCCGGCGTGACCGTCGGCATCATCACGATCGGCGGCGTATCGCAAACGCTGCAGGACCTGAAGCAGTTCACCTCGAGCAACGGCTACGGCACGGTCGCGACGCAGACCGTGAAGACCAACGGCACCGGTTCGAGCGGCAGCTACAGCGACGACCCGGACGGCCAGGGCGAATGGGATCTCGACAGCCAGTCGATCGTCGGTTCGGCCGGCGGACAGGTCGGCAAGCTGGTGTTCTACATGGCGGACCTGAACGCGTCCGGCAACACGGGGCTCACGCAGGCGTTCAATCGCGCGGTGTCCGACAACACCGCGAAGGTGATCAACGTGTCGCTCGGCTGGTGCGAGACCGACGCGAACGCGGACGGCACGCTCGATGCGGAAGAGCAGATCTTCACGACCGCCGCCGCGCAGGGGCAGACGTTCTCGGTGTCGTCCGGCGACGAAGGCGTCTACGAGTGCAACAACCGCGGCTATCCGGACGGCTCGAACTACACGGTGTCGTGGCCGGCATCGTCGCCGCACGTGCTCGCGATCGGCGGCACGACGCTGTACACGACCTCCACGGGCGCGTTCTCGAACGAGACGGTCTGGAACGAAGGGCTCGACAGCAACGGCAAGCTGTGGGCGACGGGCGGCGGCGTCAGCACGATCCTGCCCGCCCCGTCGTGGCAGTCGGGCAGCAACCGGCGGCTGCCCGACATCGCGTTCGACGCCGCGCAGAGCACGGGCGCGTATATCTACAACTACGGCCAGTTGCAGCAGATCGGTGGCACCAGCCTCGCCGCACCGATCTTCACGGGCTTCTGGGCGCGCCTGCTCGCGGCGAACGGCACCGGCCTCGGCTTCCCGGCCGGCAATCTCTATCGCGCGATTCCCGCGAATCCTTCGCTGCTGCGCTACGACGTGGTGTCGGGGAACAACGGCTATCAGGGCTATGGCTACAACGCCGGTAGCGGCTGGGACTACACGACCGGCTTCGGCAGCCTGAACATCGCGAACCTCAACCAGCTGATCAAGTCGGGCGGGTTCTGAGCGACGCGGACGGGCCGGCGCGCCGTGGCGGTTTGCGGTGCGCCGGCCTGCGGATCGATGCGGGCGCTACGACGTCGAGCGCTCCGACGCGGCCGCCACGCCGGCGCGATGCGACGGCGCGAACAGCCGCAATCCGCTCGCCACGCTCGCCGCGCCGGCGAAACCGGCGCCGAGCATCAGCGCGAGCGTCGGCCCGTGACGCCCGGCGATCCCGAACGACAGCGCGACGAGCGCGGCGCCCGTCGCCTGCCCGATCAGCCGCGCGGTCGCGATGATCCCGCTCGCGCCGCCGCTGCGTTCGGGCGGTGCGCTCGACATCAGCGCCTTCAGGTTCGGCGACTGGAAGAAGCCGAACCCCGCACCGCACAGCATCATCCGCCAGCCGATGTCGAGCACGCCCGGCGCGGCCGGCATCGCGGCAAGCGACACCATCCCCGCGCTCAGCAGCGCAAGCCCGATCGCACCGAGCAGGCCCGGCGGATAGCGATCCGACAGCCGGCCCGCGATCGGCGCGGCGAGCGCGACGATCGCCGACCACGGCGTCATCAGGAAACCCGTCTCCACCGCGCTGCGATGCAGGACGGTCTCGAAATAGAACGGCAGCGACACGAACGCGAGCCCCTGCGCGGCGAACGCGCACACCGCGGTCAGCGCGGACAGCGCGAACACGGGCCGGCGGAACAGGTCGACCGGCAGCATCGGCGCCGGGTGGCCGGCCTGGCGGCGGATCAGCAGCGCGCCGAACGCGAGCGCGACCGCGGCCGCCGCGAGCACGACGGAGCGCGGCCCGCGCTGCGCGAATTCGCCGAGCGCGAAAATCAGCGACGCGAAGGTGATCACGTTGAACAAGGCGGCGAGCGGATCGAACGCATGCTTGCCGCGCGCCGTCTGCGGCAGCGACGGAATCGCCACCGCGAGCGCGAACACGCCGAGCGGCACGTTCACCGCGAACAGCCACGGCCACGCGGCGACCGACAGGATCAGCGACGCAATCGTCGGCCCCACCGCGAACGACACGCCGACGACCAGCGCGTTGAAACCGACGCCGCGCCCGAGCCGATGCGCGGGAAACAGGCTGCGGATCAGCGCGACGTTCACGCTCATGATCGCGCTCGCGCCGAAGCCCTGCACGATTCGCGCAGCCGTCAGTTGCGGCAGCGTCGACGCGAGCGAGCAGCCGAGCGAGGCAAGCGTGAACACCGCGAGGCCCGCGATGTAGACGCGCTTGTGGCCGACGATGTCGCCGAGCGACGCGAACGGCAGCAGCGTCGCGACCATCGCGAGCTGGTATGCATTGATGATCCACACGGAAGCGGCCGGCGACGCGCGCAGGTCGGCGGCGATCGCCGGCAGCGCGGTATTCGCGATCGCGGTATCGAGCGTCGCGAGCGCGACGGCCAGCAGTACGGCGGCCATCGCGCGCCAGTTGACGGCCGGCTCGGCGATGCCGGCGGCGGGAGCGATTTCGGACAAGATGAGGCTCGGCAGACGAGCGGCGCGAGGCGCCGCGAATTGAGCGATGCGGCAACGCGCGGCCGATGATGCAGTCGCGCGCGTCGTCGCGACCCGTATTGTTGCAGAGCCGCATCGAACGTGCAGGCGAGCGCATCGGTCGTCAGCCAAACGAAAGCGGACGCTGCGTACAGGTCGGTGCGCAGCGTCTCGTTGATCGTGCAACGAACGACGTGCCGGCCGGCGGCCGTTTCGCGCTGCGTCGAGCCGGATCAGGCGACCGCCCGCCTCGCATTACGCCCGCGCAGCCACTCGAGCGCGAGCAGCAGTCCCGTCGAGAAGATGATCAGGATCGTCGCGAGCGCGGCGATCGTCGGGCTGATGTTCTCGCGAATCCCCGTAAACATCTGCCGCGGCAGCGTCGTCTGGTCCGCGCCCGCGAGGAACAGCGTGACGACCACCTCGTCGAACGACGTCGCGAACGCGAACAGCGCACCCGACATCACGCCCGGCGCGATCACCGGCAGCGTCACGCGAAAGAACGTCGTCACCGGGTTCGCGCCGAGCGACAGGCTCGCGCGCACCAGGTTGTGGTTGAAGCCCTGCAGCGTGGCCGCCACCGTCGTCACGACGAACGGCACGCCGAGCGCCGCGTGCGCGGCGATCAGCCCCGTGTAGGTATTCGCGAGCCCGAGCGGCGCGAAGAACAGGTACATGCCGACGCCGACCACCACCACCGGCACGATCATTGGCGACAGCAGCACCGCCATCAGCAGCCCCTTGCCGCGAAAATCCGCCTTGGTCAGCCCGATCGCCGCGAGCGTGCCGAGCACCGTCGCGACGACCGTCGCCGACGGCGCGACGATGAAGCTGTTCTTCGCGGCCATGCGCCACTCGTCCGATGCGATCAGGTTCTCGTACCAGCGCGTCGAGAAGCCGGGGATCGGATACACGAGGAACGTGCTCGACGAGAACGACAGCGGCACGATCGCAAGCACCGGCAGGATCAGGTACAGCAGCGTCAGCACGACGAGCACGCGCAGCGCGACATACCACGCGCGCTCGACGAACGACATGTGCGGCGCAAACAGCGGCCTGGCGAGTTTCATGATCGGTCTTCCTGATTTTTACGCGTCAGCCGAGGCTCACGTTGGTACGCGTGAAGCGCCCGTACACCGCATACAGCACCAGCGTCGCCGCGAGCAGCAGCCCGCCCAGCGCGCATGCCATGCCCCAGTTGATCGTCACGTTCGTGAAGTACGCGACGTAGTAGCTGACCATCTGGTCGTTCGGCCCGCCGAGCAGCGCCGGCGTGATGTAGTAGCCGATCGCGAGGATGAACACCAGCAGCGCGCCCGCGCCCACGCCCGGATAGGTCTGCGGCACGTACACGCGCCAGAACGCCGCGAACGGATGGCTGCCCAGCGACACGGCCGCGCGCTGGTAGGTCGGCGGGATCGACTTCATCACGCTGTACAGCGGCAGGATCATGAACGGCAGCAGGATGTGCGTCATCGAGATATACACGCCGACGCGGTTGAACAGCAGCGTCAGCGGATGCGAGATCAGCCCGGTGCCGAGCAGTGCCTTGTTGATCAATCCCTCGCTTTGCAGCAGCACGATCCATGCGGCCACGCGCACCAGCACCGAGGTCCAGAACGGAATCAGCACGAGGATCATCACGAGGTTCGCGCGCCGCTCCGACAGCGTCGAGATCCAGTACGCGAGCGGATAGCCGAGCAGCAGCGCGAACAGCGTGACCGCGACGCCGATCACGAGCGTGCGGCCGAAGATCGCCAGATAGATCGACTGGTCGGGGTCGGCCGGCACGATGTGACCGAAGCCGTCCTGCTTGTGGTCGAGCGCGGCGAGCAGGTAGAACGGCGAGTACGCGCTGCCGTTCTTCGCGATCGCCTGCCAGTAAGCGACATCGCCCCAGCGCGAATCGAGTTCGACCAGCTTGTCGCGCGCCTGCGCGGGCGTCAGCGCTGCGCCGTCGTCATTTTTCAGCGGCATCGCGCGCGCCGTCTTCGCGACCAGCGACCGGTAGCCGGGAATCTCGGTGTTCAGGCGGCGCGCGAGCGCGCCCATCGCGTCGCTGTCGGCGACCTTGGTCATCTCGGCCGCGAGCGCGGCGTATGCGGCGTCGGAAGGCGGCGCCTTGCGGTCCCAGTGCGCGAGCGCGGCGACCGTATCCGGCAGCGCGGCGGCGATCTCGGGGTTCTGCACCGTGCGCGTGAGCAGCGTGCCGATCGGCACGACGAAGATCAGCAGCACGAACAAGGCGAGCGGCGCGACCAGCAGCAGCGCCATCGTGCGCTTGCGGGCCTCGGCGGCCTTCAGCTCGCGCTTGAGCGCGGCGCTCGACGGTGCGGAAGAAGCGATCGTCATCGTATTCAACTGTCTCTCTCCGGCCGGACCGCGATTGCGGTCCGGCGGCATGCCGCGCGACGCATGCTTCGCGCGGCCGGTTGCATCGGCAAACCCGAACGCTTACTTCGTCGCCCACGCGGCGAAACGCTGCTCGAGCTCGTCGCTATGGTCGGTCCAGAAGCCGATGTCCTCCAGCACCGCGTTCTTGCCGTTGCTCGGCGAGTTCGGCAGGTTTGCCAGCGTCTTCGCATCGAGCGACTTGATCGCGGCAACGTTCGCCGGGCCGTACGCGATGTGCTGCGCATAGGCCTGCTGCGGCTTGGGCGTCAGCGTGTAGGCGATGTACTGCTCGGCCAGCGCCTTGTTCGGCGAGCCCTTCGGAATCGCCCAGTAGTCGAGGTCGTAGATGCTGCCGTTCCACACGACCTTCAGGTTCTTGCCTTCCTTCTGCGCGGCGTCGATGCGGCCGTTGTACGCGGTCGACATCACGACGTCGCCGGCGACGAGGAACTGCGGCGGCTGCGCGCCCGCCTCCCACCACTGGATGTAAGGCTTCAGCTGGTCGAGCTTCTTGAACGCGCGGTCCTGGCCGGCCTTCGTGCCGAGCACCTTGTAGACGTCCTTCGGCGCGACGCCGTCGGCCATCAGCGCGAACTCGAGGTTGTAGCGCGCGCCCTTGCGCATGCCGCGCTTGCCGGGGAATTTCTTCACGTCCCAGAAATCGGCCCAGCCCGTCGGCGCGGTCTTCAGCTTGTCCGCGTTGTACGACAGCGCGGTCGACCACACGAAGAAGCCGACGCCGCAAACCTGCGGCGATTCCGGAATCAGGTCGGACTTCTTCGCGATCTTCGACCAGTCGAGCTTCTCGTACAGCCCTTCGTCGCAGCCGCGGTTCAGGTCGCCCGACTCGACTTCGACCACGTCCCAGTTGACGTGCTTCGCCTCGACCATCGCCTTCACCTTCGCCTGCTCGCCGTTGTATTCGACGGCGGTGACCTTGTTGCCGGTCGCCTTCTCGAAGGGCTGGTTGAACGCGGCTTTCTGCGCGTCGCCGTTCGCGCCGCCGAAGTTGACGACCGTGAGTTCGGCCGCCGACGCCGACGCGCCGAACACGGCCAGCGCCAGCGCGAACGCGGTGCGGCGCGCGGTAAAGCGGGTTCGATTCATGATGGTGCTCTCCTCTCGTGATGCTCGTGGTGGTCGTGGTGAAAATGCGCCGTTTGTTGTGTACGACGTGCTGCAGGAATCGGAAGCCGCGCTTACGCGAACACGCGCAGATGCTCGGGCGCGAACGCCAGCGACACCGGCGCACCCGGCGAAAACGCGTCGAGCGCGCCCGTGCCGAGCGGCACCTTCACGAAGCATTCGTCCTGCCCCGGCACTGCGCAGCGCATGCGCACGTGATCGCCGAAATAGATCAGGCTGCGCGCCTCGCCCGTCAGGCGGTTCGCAGCCGCGCCGTTCGCGCGTGCATCGGCCTGCCCGTCGAGGTGTCCGTTCGCACCGTGGGCGGCGAGATTCATGCGTTCGGGGCGGATGCACGCGACGGCCGGCGCACCCTCGGCCGCATCGCCGATGCGGCGGCCGACGAGCTTCGTGCCGTCGTTCAGGTGGAACTCGCAGAACTCGCCGTCGACGCGCGCGATCGTGCCGCGCAGCCGGTTGCTGTCGCCGATGAAATTCGCGACGAATTCGTTGCACGGCGATTCGTACAGGCGGTCGACCGTGTCGAGCTGCTGCACGACGCCCTTGTCGAACACCGCGACGCGATCCGACATCGTCAGCGCCTCGCCCTGGTCGTGCGTCACGTACACGAAGGTCACGCCAAGCTTCTCGTGCAGCGCCTTCAGCTCGTACTGCATGTGCTCGCGCAGCTGCTTGTCGAGCGCGCCCAGCGGCTCGTCCATCAGCACCAGCTTCGGCTCGAACACCAGTGCGCGCGCCAGCGCGATGCGCTGCTGCTGGCCGCCCGACAGCTGCGCCGGATAGCGCTTCGCGAAGCGCTCCATCTGCACCATCTTCAGCGCATGCGCGACGCGCTCCGCGCGCTCGGCCGCGCCCAGCTTGCGCACCGTCAACGGATACGCGACGTTCTGCTCGACCGTCAGGTGCGGAAACAGCGCGTAGTTCTGGAACACCATGCCGATGTTGCGCTTGTGCGGCGGCACCTGGTTCAGCAGCTCGCCGTCGAGGCGAATCTCGCCGCCGGTCGGAAACTCGAAGCCGGCCAGCATCATCAGGCAGGTGGTCTTGCCCGAGCCCGACGGCCCGAGCAGCGTCAGGAACTCCCCGCGGCGGATGTCCAGATCCAGCGACTTCACGACCAGCGCCTCGCCGTCGTAGGTCTTGCGCACCCCGCGAAAACTGACGATTACTTCATCGGACTTCATCCTGGCTGTCCCCTTGCTGTGCAGCAATCTTTATCGAGATGCGAGCCACTATACGGCGCGCACGGTTCTACAATAGGGAACCATTTCAATATTCCCAGTAGGACCACTTTGGATACCGTGATCGTCGCCGACTGGCTGTCCGCCCGTCTCGACCGGAGTTCGTCCGAGCCGATGTACCGTCAGCTGCTGCAGCTGATGCAGCAGGCCATCCTGACCGGGGAATTGGGGCCGGGGACGAAGCTGCCAAGCTCGCGCACGCTCGCGGCCGACCTGTCGATCGCGCGCAATACCGTGCTGCACGTATACGACCAGCTGACGGCCGAAGGCTATGTGCTGACGACGACCGGCAGCGGCACCTACGTCGCCGACACGCGGCCGGATGCCGCCGCGATGCAGGCGCCGCCGCAGCCGTCGGGGGCGGACGCCCTGCCGACGCCGCTGCCGGACGCGCACGGCGGCCTGTCGATGCGCGGCCGCCAGCTGATCGAGCACGCGGGCGTGTCGCGCCGCCAGTGGGGTGCGTTCATGCCGGGCGTGCCGGACGTCTCCGAGTTTCCGAGCCGCACGTGGAGCCGCCTGCAGGCACGGCTCTGGAAGGAAGCGAACCCCGACCTGCTGACGTATGCGCCCGGCGGCGGCTACCGGCCGCTGCGGCGCGCGCTGGCCGACTACCTGCGCGTCGCGCGTTCGGTGAAATGCTCGCCGGACCAGGTGATCATCACGACCGGTATCCACCAGTCGATCGACCTCGCGGTACGGCTGCTGTCCGATGTCGGCGATCGCGCGTGGGTCGAGGAGCCGTGCTACTGGGGCGTGCGCAGCGTGCTGCAGGCCGCCGGCCTCGCGCTCGTGCCGGTGCCAGTCGACCAGGAAGGGCTCGACCCGAGCCCGGGCGACCTGCAGCACCCGCCGCGGCTCGTGCTCGTCACGCCGTCGCACCAGTATCCGCTCGGCATGGTGATGAGCCTCGCGCGGCGCCGCAGGCTGCTCGAATATGCGCGCCAGCATCGCTGCTGGATCATCGAGGACGACTACGACAGCGAGTTCCGCTACGGCAGCCGCCCGCTCGCGTCGCTGCAGGGCCTCGACGACGGCGGCCGCGTGATCTACGTCGGCAGCCTCGGCAAGATGCTGTTTCCGGGCCTGAGGATGGGTTACATGGTCGTGCCGGAGCATCTGGTCGACACGTTCCGCACCGGGCTGTCCGAGCTGTATCGCGAAGGGCAGCTGATGCAGCAGGCGGTGCTCGCCGAGTTCATCATGGACGGCCACCTGACTTCTCATGTCCGACGAATGCGCACGCTGTACGGCGAGCGCCGGCAATTGCTGATCGACGCGATCCACGCGCGTTTCGGCGACGCGCTGCCGGTGATGGGCGACGAAGCCGGTCTGCATCTGGTGCTCGGGCTGCCCGACGCCTGCGACGATCGCGCGGTGACGCAGAGCGCGTTCGACGCGGGCGTGATCGTGCGTCCGCTCACCAGCTACTACAGCCGCGCAGACACCGCGCGGCGCGGACTGCTGCTCGGCTATGCATGCGTCGCGCACGAAGGCATCGGCCCCGCGTTCGACACGCTTGCAGCGATCATCGAACAGCATCTGCCGCAGTCCGTCACGCGCGCGGCGTAACCGCGGCACGCACGCGACGTGCGCTACGGCGCGGCGCCCGCGCCGCGATCGAGCGATGCCGCGCGCACCGCTTCGCCCGGCTTCGTGAACATGCGCTGCCGCAGCGCGGCGACCTGCGCGTCGCGCGCCTGCGGCGACAGCCCGGCCGCGTCGATCTGCGCACGCTGCGCCGCATAGTCCGCGTAACGGCTTTGCCACGACGCATCGTCCTGCTGCATCTGCGCGACGCGCGCGGCGACCTCCGGGCCGAGCGTCTGCGTCAGTTGCGCACGCATCGCGTCGGGCGTCGCGCCGCTCTTCTGCAACTGCGCGATCCGGTCGATCGCCGCCTGCTGCTGTTCGATCCGCTGCTGTGCGGCGCGCTCGCCGGCCGGCATCTGCTGCGCGAGCGCCGCGAGCCGCTCGGCCTTCTGCGCGTCCGTCAGCGAGCGGTCCTGCGCGATCTTCAGCCGCGCGAGATCGTAGCGCTGCCGCCACTGTTCCGCGCCGAAGAACGGCTCGCTCCAGTCGCCGAGCGTCCGGTACGCGATCGATGCGCGCTGGTCGAGCGCGAGCTGCAGCGCGCCGATATCCGACTTGTCGACCGCACCCGCATCGGGCAGCTTCGCCAGCGCGTCGAGATAGGCGCGATACCGGTGCCACACGTCGAGCGCCTCGGCCTGCGCGATCGTGCCGTCGAGCTGCGCGGCAATCTCGCGCACGACCAGCGCGTCGAGCGCGGTCGCATCGAGATCGCTGCGCGCGGTCAGGCAGTAGTCGAGGAAATCGCGCACCGCGCGCGTCTTCGCGAGATGGCCGCCTGCATCGAGCGGCAAGCGCGGTGCGCTGGAACCAGCCAGCGGCGCCGGCAGGCTCGCGCCCGCCGGCACGGCGGCCGGCGGCGACATCGCGAACGTCCCGGCGGAATCCGCCGCATCCGGCGCGGCGTGCGCGGCGTCGGCACCGCGCTGCCGGGCCGCCCCGCTCCACATCGCGACGCCGGCAACCGCCGCCAGCCCCACGACGCCATAGGCCACGACACGCCGCACGCGCGGCGCGCGTCCGTCACGCACGGCCATCGATCACACGCCCGCGAGCTTCAGCCGGTTCGCATGCGTGCGGATCACCGCGAGCGGATCTTCCGCATAGGCGCCGCGCACGCCGAGCAGCTGGTTGATCTCGTCGAGATGGTTCCACTTGTAGCTGGTGCTCAGCACCTTCCCGTACAACGCACTGCATTTCGATACGAGCCCGTCGTTCTGGCCCGACCCGCGATTGATCATCACGGTGCCCGTGCCGAGCAGCGCGAGCGTCGACAGGTCGAGCGCATTCGCCGGATCGACGAGCGGAATCGTGCTCGTATCCGCCGCGCCGGTCACGCCGAACGCCGAGACCGTCGGCTGGATCGCGGTGCCGGCCCACGAGTACAGCAGGTGCGTATTGCCGCCGACCGTCTCGGTCGGCGCGCCGGTCTGGCAACTGCCCGGCGCACCGAGCCCCGCGCTCGGATAGTTCTGGTTGTAGGCGGCGGCCCGGGCGGTCGTCAGCGTCTGGAGCGCCGCCAGTGCATCCTGGTTCGTGTTGTGCGTGCTGCTCGTCAGGATCCCGAACACATTGACGAATGCCGCGATCACCGACGACGACAGGCCGGTCGGATCGGTCGCGAGCACGCCCTGCACGAAGTCCGCGAATTCGGAGCCGCGATGCGGCGTGCCGATCGTCGTCACCGACGCGACGAGATCCGGCGCGACGGCCGCGACGTAGCGCGACGTGAGACCGCCCTGGCTATGGCCGATCAGGTTGACCTTGGCGGCGCCCGTCGCGGCGAGCACGGTCTTGACGTAGGCGAGCAGCTGCTCGCCGCGCCCGTTCGGGCCGTCGTCGCTCTGGAAGCCCGACAGGTTCGCGACGTAGACGGTCGCGCCATGCTGCTGCAGATCCTCGCGGATGCCGTACCAGTAGTCGAGCACGCCCGCATACTTGTCGGTGCCCGTCAGGCCGTGCACGAGGATGATCGGATAGCGCGTCGCCGCATAAGCATCGGCCGGCGCGGTCGCGGCCTGCGCCGCGCGCGTGGTCGCGGCCATCGTCAACGCGGCGGCTCCTGCGAACGGCGCAACGCTCATCGCGCACGCCACTGCCCCTGCTGCCACCCTGGAAAGCATCGATCTGGCCATGCATGTTCTCCTGATTATTGTGCTGCCGGTGCGAATGAGATCGGATCGACGCATGGCGGCCCCGTCGCGCGCACGCCATGTATCGAAGCGCGAGTGAAGCACGAGTCGCGAACGTTTGCGTGCCGACTAGACACGCTTCTCTAATCGATTGACGCGCCCCGCCCGTTCGGGCGGGGTCGTGCGCGCGGATGCGGATGCTGCATCGCACACGCGCACGGCGCGCTACAGCTTCGCGCTGACGCGCAGCCACGCGGTGCGGCCCGGCTCCATCACCGGCGCATTCGCCGGATAGCCGAAGCCTGCATTGCCGGCGAGGTTCAAGTGCTCGGTGTAGGCCTTGTTCAGCACGTTGTCGACGCCGACCGAGACCTGAACGGTCTTGCTGACGTTGTACTGCGCATGCAGCGACAGCACGCCGAACCCCGCGCTCGGACCGAAGTCCTTGCCGACCACGTTGCCCTCGTTCGGTGCATACCGATGCTGCGGCGCAACGACCCGCCACAGGCCGCCGGCCGACCACGCGCCCCGCGTATATTCGAGCCCGAAGCGCGCCTCGAGCGGCGGCATCTGCGGCAGCGGATCGCCGCTCGTCGCATTGCGTCCCCATGCGTAGGCGATCGACGTCTCGACGCGCAGCGGTGCGAGCGGCCGCCAGGCGACGCCCGCTTCGCCGCCCATCACCTGCGCGTTGACGTTGGTCGCCTGCGTGGTCGGCCCCATCATCCCGGCCGCGTAGTTGAACAGGATGAAGTCCTGCACGTAGCCCGCATACGCGGACACCCATGCGTCGAGTCGATCGCTCTTGTACTGCGCGCCGATGTCGAGCTGCGTGGTCTTCTCCGGCTGCACGGCCGAGAACGCATTGAGTGCACCGGCCGGCCCGCGGTTCGCCGAAAACAGCTCCCAGTAGTCGGGGTAGCGCTCCGCATGACCGATCCCCGCATACCACGTGACGGGCAGCGACGCGAGATCGCGCTCGTAGCGCACGAAACCGCTCGGCAGCACGCGCCCGCGATCGTCGTCGAAGGTCGGGTTCGGCCGGCTCGTCATCATCCCGCTCGTCGCCGCACGCTTGTCGCGCGCGCTCGCATAGTCGACGCGCGCGCCGCCGATCACGCGCGACGCATCGCTCGCGTACCACGTCAGTTCGCCGAACGCGCCCGCATTCCACATCGTCGCCTGCGCGTTCCACGGCTGGTCGCCATAGTTCTGCCGCCCCATCGCCGAGCGCGAATCGAGCCGGTTCGTTTGCGCGTCGACGCCGGTCACGAGCTTGAAGTCGTCGCCGAAACGGAAGGTCGCCGCCGCGCGCGCGCCGAACGTGCGGCGGCGCACCTCGGCCGCCATCCGCATCGGCATGCTGCTGGTCGGGTCGGGCTGCCGCAACGTGTAGTTGTCCATCACGTGATCGGCTTCGTTGTAGTACACGCGCGCCTCGACGCGGTCGAGCACCTCGCCGATATGCCGCTTGTCGAACGACAGCCCGAAGGTCTCGCGACGAAAATGCGCGCCGTCCATCCCGCGTCCCGCATATTTCGCATAGCCGTCGCCGGTGCCGGCCGTCAGCTCGACGCGCGTATGGTCGTCGGGCGTCCAGCCGAGCGCCGCATCGGCATTCCACTTGTCCCACTGCGACGGCACGACGTTGCCGTTGCCGTCCTTGTAGTCCTGCGCATGCGCATGGTTCGCGGTCACGCGGCCGTACACGTCGGGCGTGCCGGCCGTCACGTCGATGTTCTGGTCGTTGCGGCCGAACGATCCGCCGACGACGCTGCCGTCGAAGCGCATGCCCGGCTTGTCGAAGCGCGGCGTCACGCGCTCGAACAGCACGGTGCCGGCCGATGCGCCGGGGCCGTACAGCACGGTCTGCGGCCCCTTCACGACGGTCACCTTGTCGAAACTTTCCGGGGCGATGTACGAGGTCGGCGCATCCATCCGGTTCGGGCACGCGCCGAGCGTCGGCATCCCGTTCGCGAGGATGTTCAGCCGCGAGCCGAACATCCCGCGCAGCACCGGATCGCCGTTCGTGCCGCCGCTGCGGATCGACGTGAAGCCCGGAATCGTCTTCAGGTAGTCCGCGCCGTCGCTGGCGGGCAGCGGCTGACGCGGCGTCTTCGGATCCGTGACGACGACGAGCGGCGTCGTCAGCGGCGACGCGACGACTTCGACGGGCGGCAGCAGCGTGCCCGCCTCGTCCGGCGGCATCGCGGCCGCGCGCGCCGTTTCGGCGGCGGCGACCGTGGCAGTCATTACGCTGGCGGCCAGCGCGGGAACGGTGAGTTTCAGCACGCGCGGCAGGCGCGGCGCAGCGGCATTGCGCGACGCCCGCGGCGCGCGCAACTGGAAAATGGTCATGATCGAAAGCCCGAGTGACGCCCTCCGCGCGACCACGACGGGTCGCACGGATATCGGCGAGAGAAAGAACGGAACGAAGCGCGTCAGGCGCGCTCGGGCGGTGCGCGCGGATAGGCGCGCGGATAGCGCTCGGCGCGCGCCGCGAAGACGTGCGGCGCGGCGGCGGAAGCGAACGAAGCGGGAGAGGAAGCGAACGGCGCGGCAGCGGGGCCGCCGATCGCGGGACTGTGCGCAAAGAATCCGCAGTAGCCGCATGCGGCGAGATGCGAGGCATGATCGTGCATGCGACCCGCCTCGGCCGACCGATGCGCGCCGTGCTCTGCACTGCAGACGACCGCATCGGGCGTCGCCGCTTGCGCGACCCGCCACTGCGACACCAGCGGCGCGGCGATCGCGAACCAGATCGCGAGCACGCCGAGCCAGGCGGTCAGATGACGATGTCGATGCAGCATGCGCGGCAGCCAGTAAGCGGAATGTAAAAGCAGCCGAGATGTTACAGAATGTTCGCCGCGATGACCAGCCGCAGGCGCCGGTAAACGGATCGGGGGCGCATGGTTGTCAACGCAACCATGCGCCCCCGATCGACGTGCGGACGACGTCGCTGCGCGTGAACGCGCCCTAGGGCGCCATGCGCCGCAAAACGTCGTCGCGCTTGACGAAATGGTGATAGAGCGCGGCCAGCGCATGCAGGCCGATCACGAAATAGAACGCGTTGCCGATCAGCTCGTGCGCTTCCTTGATGGTCGGCCGCAGCGCCTTGTCGGGGCCGACCAGCGTGAACGACACGCCGAGCCAGTCGAGCGACACCGGCTTGCCGCCGAGATTGATCATCAGGATGCCGAGCAGCGGCTGCGCAAGGATGAACGCGTAGAGCGCGAAGTGCGCGAGCTTCGCCAGCCAGCTCAGCAACGCCGGCTGCGGCACGGGTTCCGGCACGCGGCTGACCGCCCGCCACAGCACGCGCAGCACCGACAGCACGAGCACGAACGTCCCGGCGGTAAGGTGCACGTTCATCCAGAACGCGCGGCTGTCGCTGCCCTTCGGTCCGCGTATCTCGATCGCCAGGTACGCCAGGGCGACCAGCAGGAAAATGGCCCAGTGGAAGAAGATCGCGGGCGAGCTGTAGCGCACCTGTTTCGCGAGGATGTTTCTCATGCTCGGTCTCGTCGTTATATGCGGGGATGAACGGGCGCCGCGGCTGGCCGGCGCCCGGCGCGCTGCCACGATTGTAGCCGCACGCGCGGCAGGTTTTGCACGGCGCGGTCAAATATCCGATGAATCGGCTGCGCCCATGCTTGCGGGCGAACCACCATATGGAAAATCCGCATCGCACGCGCAAACGGCTGTGGCACGATGGAGCTTTGGTGTCGACGTCGCGCGCGCATCATGAGCAAAGCGTCCTTCGTTGCGGCCTATCGGCTGATCGTCGCGTTGCTCGCGGTATCCACCACGCTGCACAGCGTCGCCACCTACTGGAACATGCCGACGTTTCATCTCGGCAACTACCTCAGCTATTTCACGCAGCTGAGCAGCCTCTACGCGGCCGCGATGCTCGCCGCCGGGCTCTGGCGCATCACGCGCCCCGGTTCGGCCCGCTACGAATCGATGCGCGGCGCCGCCGTGCTGTACATGCTGATCACCGCGATCGTCTACGAACTGCTGCTCGCACGGCTCGATGCGCTGCGCCATGTCACGCCGGCGCTGAACAACTGGGTGCTGCACCGGATCGTGCCGCTCGTGATGCTGTGCGACTGGCTGTACGTGGAACCGCGCTCGCCGATCCCGCGGCGCAGCGCGTTCGCCTGGCTCGGCTTCCCGGTCGTCTATCTCGGCTATACGCTCGTGCGCGGCGCGCTGGAGAACTGGTATCCCTACCCGTTCGTCGACCCGCGACCGCACGGCTACCTGCCGGTCGCGATCCAGTGCTCGATGATCGCGCTCGGCGCGGCGGCGCTCGCACTCGGCATCCGCTGGCTCGGCAATCATGCGATCCAGTCCGGCCCGGTCACGCTCAAGGAAGGATGAGGCGGGACGTGTGCGCCGGGCGGCGCACACGCGGGTGACGGCCGGTCAGCCGCCGTTGCGCGGCAGGAAGCCCATCGGATCGACGACCTTGCCGTTTTGCCGGACTTCGAACTCGAACGTCGCGCGGCCGCTCGCGTCGGTACCCATCTCGGCGACCGGCTGACCCGTGCGCACCGCGTCGCCTTCGTTGACGAGCAGCTTGCCGTTATGCCCGTAGGCCGTGATCAGGCCGTTGTCGTGCTTCAGGATCACGAGCGGGCCGTAGGCCTTGACGCCCGAACCCGCATAGACGACGCGCCCGTTCGCCGCGGCCCGCACCGTATGGTCGGGCCCGGACGCGGCGATCACGACGCCGCGCGTCTTGCCGGCCGCGAACGGCGTCGCCACGACGCCGGTGGCCGGCCACGCGAGCGAGCCGGGCTGCGCGCCCGCCGCCGGCGGCGGCGTGAGCGAGGTCGCGGCGGGCGGCGGCGCGACGCGCAGCACCTGCCCGGGCGTCACGGCGTCGGTCGGCGCCATGTGGTTCCAGCTCGCGACGTCCTGCACGCGCTGCCCGTACGCACCCGCGATGCCCGCGAGCGTATCGCCCGGGTTGACGCGGTAATAGCCGGCCAGCACGCCCGGGGTGGCGGCCGTCATCGGCGCCGGCGGCCGCGCCGGCTGCCAGCTGTCGGTCCACGGCGTCATCGTGCAGCCCGTCAGCGCAGCGGCCGCGACGACGAACGCCGCCTGCGGCAGCCAGCGCACAACGGCATCGTGGATGGGAATCGTTTTTCTCAAGGTACCTCCCGGATTTGCCTCGTCGCGCCGCCCACCGCCCTCCGGCATGCGACGCACGATGTCCGGCCGGACGGCCGGACCAACCAGTATCCGACCGCGCCAGCGGCGATCGGTTTCCACAGCGGGACATCGGTACGAACGGGCTCGCCGGCCCTTTTTCGCGTCGTCCCGACCGGCAAAGATACCATTTGTCGAGGTCCGGCCCGCGACAGCCGCCCGGCCCGGCAACAATCTTGCGGCGCCGCGCGGCCCGCCGCAGCGCCGCGAAATCGCCACCGCGCCTTGCCGGGCGGGCCATTCGGCGAGCCGTCGGCCCGGCTTGCGCACGCTGCCGCCCGGCCGGCCGGCGATCGCCTCCTATACTCGAACTGGCGGTCCGACCAACGACAACGAGGAACCTGACATGAACAACGCGACGTTTCTTTCCGTGCAGCTCAACGCCGAGGATTTCGCCGGATCCAGCGGCCTCGTCGAATTGCTCAACCGCCACCTGCTGTTCGCGACCGACGTCGCCGAGGCCGCGGACGCGCTGATCCAGCTTGCGAGCGTCACGCACCTGACGGGCGGCACGCGCCACAGCGTCGAGTTGCCGATCCTCGCGGTCGAGCGGCTGCGCGACGCACTCGACACGCTGAGCGGCTACGACGAATCGTGGCTGCAGATGCTGGAGCCGGCTGCGGCGCTGTTCAGCGACCTCGGACGCGGCAAGCGGCCGCTGCACTGACGCGGCCGGCGCGGCCATTCGCCACACCAATGAAAACAGCCCGCCGTTCCGTATGACGGAACGACGGGCTGCGGGTACTGCATGGGGTCGGATCCGGCCGCCGAGGCGGCCGCAGCATCAACGACCCTTGTAGATCGGGGCGTCGTCAGCGATACGCTTGACTTGCCAGCCGGTCTTGGCCTTGGCCGGAGCGCCGGATTCCTGCGCAGCGGCCGGTTGCGCGCCGTAGCCGGTCGTGTCGGCGGCGGCGACGTTCTGTTGCGGATTCAGGCGCGCTTCAGCAGCCAGGATGCCTTCCGGGTAGTTCGTGCGGTCGCTGCCGAGCTTGTAGCCAGCTTGTTGCAGGGCGGCCAGCTCGGCCTTGACCTGCGCGCGCGTGACAGGCGCGTTCTGTTGGGCGAACGACACGGCGGGGACGGCGAGAACGGCAGCTGCAGCGAACGTTGCGATCAGCGATTTCATGATGACCTCCGAGATTTTTTTGCTCCGCCGCACACACCATGTCTGCAGCGATGGAACAGAGTTTAGTCTCGCGATCACCTAGGGAAAACCATGAAAGAACGAAAACACTGTTTCCCGGAAGCCAACAATTCCGGGATCCGGCACCGAAAAACCCTACTCAAAGAATAGAATTTCGCAACAATGCCGGTCTCGCACGGCCCTTACGACCAGTTCGCGTGGAAGCTGCCCGGCTTGTCGGTGCGCTCGAACGTGTGCGCGCCGAAGAAGTCGCGCTGCGCCTGCACAAGATTCGCCGGCAGCCGCTCGGAGCGGTAGCTGTCGAAATACGCGACCGCCGATGCGAACGCCGGCACCGGCACGCCGGCCTTCACCGCGGCGATCACGACGTCGCGCAGCGACGCCTGGTACTTCGCGGCGATGTCCTGGAAGTACGGGTCGAGCAGCAGGTTCGCGAGCGCCGCGTCGTTTGCATAGGCGTCGGTGATCTTCTGCAGGAAGCGCGCACGGATGATGCAGCCCGCGCGGAAGATCTTCGCGATCGTCCCGAGGTCGAGGTTCCAGCCGTATTCCTGCGACGCCGTGCGCAGCTGCGCGAAGCCCTGCGCGTACGAAATCACCTTGCTCAGGTACAGCGCGCGGCGCACCGCCTCGATGAACGCGGCGCGATCGCCGTCGAACGGCGCGGCGGCCGGGCCCGACAGGATCTTGCTGGCCGCGACGCGCTCGGTCTTCAGCGACGACAGCACGCGCGCGAACACCGACTCGGTGATCAGCGGCAGCGGCACGCCGAGATCCAGCGCGTTCTGGCTCGTCCACTTGCCGGTGCCCTTCTGCGCGGCGCGATCGAGGATCACGTCGACCAGGTACTTGCCGGTTTCGTCGTCCTTCTTGCCGAAGATCTTCGACGTGATCTCGATCAGGTAACTGTCGAGCTCGCCCTGATTCCACTCGGTGTACACCGCGCCGAGTTCCTCGTTCGTCAGGCCCGCGACCTGCTTCAGCACCGCATAGCTCTCGGCGATCAGCTGCATGTCGCCGTATTCGATGCCGTTGTGGACCATCTTCACGTAGTGGCCCGCGCCGTCCGGGCCCATGTATGCGACGCACGGCTCGCCGTCCGACGGCGCCTTCGCGGCGATCTGCTTGAGGATCGGCTCGACCAGGTCGTACGCGTCGCGCTGGCCGCCGGGCATGATCGACGGGCCGTGCAGCGCGCCCTCCTCGCCGCCCGACACGCCGGTGCCGATGAAGTGCAGGCCCGACTGCGCGAGTTCCTGGTTGCGGCGGATCGTGTCGGTGAAATGCGTGTTGCCGCCGTCGATCAGCACGTCGCCCTTCTCGAGCAGCGGCTTGAGCGACGCGATCGTCGCGTCGGTCGCTTCGCCGGCCTTCACCATCATCAGGATCCGGCGCGGCGTTTCGAGCGACGCGACGAATTCCTCGAGCGTATAGGTCGGCACCAGATTGCGGCCGGGGAATTCGGCGATCAGTTCGTCGGTTTTCTCGCGGCTGCGGTTGTACACCGACACCGCATAACCGCGGCTCTCGATATTGAGTGCGAGATTGCGGCCCATCACCGCGAGCCCGATCACACCGATTGCTTGTTTGCCCATTAGTCAATTCTCCGGAAAAAACGGGGCGCGACCCGAGCCGGGCCGCGCGCACAGGCGAAAGGATAGTGGAAAGCCGGCCGCGATGCGCGCCGGCGTGTCATTGCTCCGCGTGCGGCAGGCGCCGGAACGCGACGCTCAGGTTGTTGGCCGGCATCTCGACGACCTCGATGCAGTCGAGCCCGCGATCGAGGCCGAGCGCGACGACCGTCTCGAGATCGCGCACGCCCCACGCCGGGTCGCGGCTGCGCAGCTGCGCGTCGAAGGCCGCGTTCGACGGCGCCGTGTGACGCCCTTCGCGTCGATACGGGCCGTACAGGAACAGGACGCCGCCGGGCCGCAGCACGCGCGCGGCGCCCGCGAACAGCGCTTCGGTGCAGGCCCACGGCGAGATATGGATCATGTTGATGCAGACGATCGCATCGAACGGCCCGGCGGGCCACGATGCGTCGCGCACATCGAACGCGAGCGGCGCGTCGACGTTCGCGACGCCCGCGTGCGCGATCCACGCGGCGACCGAACGCCGTGCCTGCGCGTCCGGATCGCTCGGCTGCCAGCGCAGCGCCGGCAGCGCATGCGCGAAATGGACGACGTGCTGGCCGGTGCCGCTCGCGATTTCGAGCACGCGGCCGCTGGCCGGCAGCACGCGGCGCAATACGTCGAGGATCGGCCCGCGATTGCGCTCGGCCGCGGGCGCCGACAGTCGTTCGGACGGATCGGGAGACGACGTCGCGCCGCTCATGATGCATGCTCCGCCGCATCGTTGGGGAGGCCCAGCCGTGCGTTCAGCGCATCGAGCACGGGCGCGCAGTGCGCTTCGACCTTCAGCGCCAGCATCGGGTCGGCGCGCGTATGGCCGAGATTGAGCGCGGCGATCGGCTTGTGCTGCGCCTGCGCCCAGACGCAGAAGCGATAGCCGGAATACACCATCAGCGACGAACCGACGACGAGCAGCGCATCGGCCGCGTCGAGCGCCTGCGACGCCAGCGCGACGCGCTCGCGCGGCACGTTCTCGCCGAAGAACACGACGGCCGGCTTCAGCAGGCCGCCGCACGCGGGACATGCCGGGATGCGGAAGGTGTCGAGCGCGGCCCATTCGAGATGCGCATCGCCGTCGGCGGCCGGTTCGGCCTGCGCGCCGAGCAGCTCGGGGTTGTCCGCTTCGAGCACGGCCTGGATCGCCGCGCGTTCGTGATGCGCACCGCAGTCGAGGCAGGTAACGCCGTTGATGCCGCCGTGCAGTTCGATCACGTCGCCGCTGCCGGCGCGCTGGTGCAGCCCGTCGACGTTCTGCGTGACGAGCCGCTCGATGCGCCCCGCGCGACCGAGCCGCGCCAGCGCGGCGTGCGAGCGGTTCGGCTGCGCGCGGCCGACGACCGGCCAGCCGATCATGCTGCGCGCCCAGTAGCGCCGCCGCGCCGCGTCGGAGCCGAGGAATTCGTGGAGCTGGATCGGTGGCGAGCGCATCCATTGGCCGTTGCGGTCGCGATAGCCGGGGATGCCGGAGTCGGTGCTGATGCCCGCGCCGGTCAGCACGAACAGGCGCGGATGACGTTCGACGAAGGCGTGCAGCGCATCGAGCGCGGACGGATCGGCCGGAACGGATGAGGGATCGTGCAAGGCGGTATCGTTCATGACGGCGGCGCGTGAGCGGAGTGCGCCGGCAGGTCGCGCCGCTGCGCGAGCGGCCGGCACGCCAGCACATGATACAGAACGGCGTGCGATCGGGCGGGCGCCGCCGCTGCAAAAAAGACGCCCGACCGCTGCGCAGCGGTCGGGCGCTTCAACAATTGATCCATCGGGGTAGTGGATCAACTGACTACACGACTGCGTTGCCGCGTCCGCCCGCACATGCCGGCGGACGATCCCTGGGGCAACCCCCGCTGACCGGTCCCGGTGTCGCGCCTGTCGCCGCGCCGTCGGCCCGGTCCTCCCTCGCGTCGCGCATCGGCGCCGGCACGCAATGCCGCACGCGCCCGGGGCGCACGGCAGGCGCGCGCAGCGCGCGACGGCAAGACGGTCCGGAAGACGTGCGTGCCCGTTTGCGCGCGCCCGCGGGGATATCCCCGATGGCCGACCGGCACCTGTCGGCCTCGTGCGTCACGCATGCACGTCAACGTCCAGAAAGAACCCGAGTGTTCGGATCGAACTGAATGCCGCGCGCTCACGTCGCCGCGCATGACGGCGAAGCGAACACCCGGGCAGGTCGGCGATTCATGTTTGCAACACGGTAGGTTGCGATGCGGTGTGTTTTCATTCTGTTGTCCCCGTCTCAGATGCGTCCGACCTACTGAAGCGGCTGCCGGCAACACTGCGCCGGCGCTCGCGCTCATGGCGCAGACAGACATGCAAGGAGCGCACCATGCATCGCGGCGCAAGGCCATGCGGCCGGTCGCAACGGCCGTGGCGCACCTCGCGCGCCGCGAACGTTTCGAAACTGAAACGGGCGCGAGGGCTGCGCGATCGTCGGCGGCCGGGCCGGCCCGGTCGCTGCGCCGACTCCCGGCGCAACGGAGCGAGCGCCGGGCCGTTGCATCGGCGCGGCAGCGCGGGCCCATCGAGTCCGCTTACAATTGCCCCACGCCGCCACGCCCGACTCATCTCTGCCTCGACGCATGCTCAACGACCAAGACTGGCTCGATATCGACTATCGCACGCTGTTCCGGCTGCGCGACGACACCGGCTCGGCGCAGCGCCGGATCGAACGCGAGAACGACCCCGACCGTTCGCCCGGGCCGCGCTTCTGGCTCGGCGGATGCGCAAGCGGCAACCTGTGCGGCGTACGCGCCGATGTGCGCGACGACATCGCCGCCGAGCTGGCGCGCGTCGCCGCGAGCGAGCCGCCGTTCTTCGATCGCGCAACGCCCGCCCATCTCGACCGCTATCTGCATCTGCTCGCGCCCGTCGAGCACTGGAACGTCGGGCTCGTCTACGCGCTGCCGCACGCGCTGCGCTGCGACGCCGGTGCGGGCGTCGCGCTGATCGACGGCGACAGCGACGCGGGGCGGCAGCTGCGCGAATCGCTGGCGACGCACGGCATGCCCGCAGGATTGCATTCGATGGGTTTTCGCGGCGTCGACGATCTGTGGTCGCCATGGTGCGCGGCCGTCGTCGGCGGCGAGGTCGCGTCGGTCGCGTTCGCCGCGCGGCTGTCCGACGTCGGTGCGGAACTCGGCGTCGCGACGGCGCCCGCGTTTCGCGGACGCGGGCTCGCGGCCGCCGTCACGGAGGGCTGGTCGCGACTGCCGTCGCTACGCACGCGCACGCTGTTCTACAGCACCGACCGCGACAACCTTGCCTCGCGGCGTGTCGCGGCGCGCCTCGGCCTCGCGTTGCGCGGCACGACGCTGCGCATCGCGTAGCGTCGCCGGATTCGACGCATCCCGACGCGACTTTCGGACGACGCGCCGGCAGGCTTCACGATACCGTCCGACTGGAGGGCTCGCCGATGATCGCCGTTTCCGGTTCGATCGCCGCATGGGCGATCGTGCTCGCGTCGGGATTGCTGGAGATCGTCTTCTCGGTCTCGATGAAGCTGTCCGACAGCTACACGAAACTCGTGCCCGGCGCGATCTCGATCGTCGCGGCCGTGGCAAGCGTATGGCTGATGAGCCTCACGCTGAACGTACTGCCGCTCGGCACCGCCTATGCGGTCTGGGCCGGCATCGGCGCGGCCGGTACCGCGGCGGTCGGCATCGTCTGGTTCCACGAACCCGCGGCCGCCGGGCGGCTGCTGTGCATGGCGCTCGTCGTCGCGGGCATCGTCGGCCTGCAGTGGCAGGAACGTGCGTGAAGCGTCGATCACCGCCACCCACGTACGCACGACCCATCACCCCCAAACCGGCGCACGCGTTCGCTGCGCCCTGCTACCCGGGCATGCAATGACCTCATCCCCCCGCAACCGTTCCGACATCGCGCATCGCGTCTTCTCCGCCGGCCGGCTGTCGATCGGACTGACGCTGCCGCTGCTGCGCAGCGGCGATATCGTCGCGGATTTCAACGAGCAGGTCGAACTCGCGGCGCTCGCGGATGCGCTCGGCTTTCGCGCGCTGTGGGTGCGCGACGTGCCGCTGAACAGCGCCGACTACCCCGATCCGGTCGGCCATCTCGACCCGTGGGTGCTGCTCGGTGCGCTGGCGGCGCGCACGCAACGCATCGCGCTCGCCAGCGGCGCGATCGTGCTGCCGCTGCGCCATCCGCTGCACATCGCGAAAGGGGCGCTGTCGGTCGCGACGCTGTCGCGCGGACGTTTCATCCTCGGTCTCGGATCCGGCGACCGGCCGCCCGAATATGCGGCCTTCGGCGTCGACGCCGACACGCGGCGCGAACGCTATCGGCGCCACTGGGAAGTCGTCGCGAGCGCGCTCGGCGTACCGTCGCGCGTGCTGCCCGACGCGGCGCCGCCCGATGCGCCCGAATTCGCGTTGCTGCCGGCCGGCGCCGAGCCAGTTCCGCTGCTCGCGGTCGGTTCCGGCGGACAGAGCGTCGACTGGATCGCCCGCCACTCGCTCGGCTGGCTCACGTATCACCGCGATCCCGATACGCAGCGTGCGCGCCACTCGATGTGGCGCGCGGCCGTCGACCGCCTCGCATCGCCAGCGTTTCGCGCGTTCGGCGTGGCGATGCGGCTCGATCTCGATGCGAATCCCGATGCACCGCCCACCGCCTTGCCGCTCGGCTATGCAACCGGGCGGCGCGCGTTGATCGGGCTGTTGCAGGACATGCGCGCGGCCGGCGTGCATCATGTGACGCTGAATCTGCATGCGGATCGTCCCGTACGCGAGGTCATCGAGGAGATCGCCGCGCATGTGTTGCCGGCGTTTCATGACGAACCGGCGTGATCGATCAGGAATGCGAAGACGTTGCGTTCGCCGGAACGATGCCGGCGGAGCACGGTTCGTGCCTGCCGATGCGCATTGATTGCGTCGGCACCCCGCAGGCCGCCGATACCTTACGAACCGACAGGAACGACTGTTGACTGACAGCCCGGCCGACAGTCTGCGTCGGACATCCGCGCGATCGGCCGTCGATGCGCGAACAGTCAGGCGCTCGATGCACGCGCATCGCGGCGCCGAGCCACGATACGAAAAGCCCCGCCCGCAGATTCGTCTGCGGAACTATTCGGTTCGAGCCGGGATCATGTTAACTTCCGTCCATCGTCCAGCTCGGCGGGCCGCGCGCCGATGTGCGCCCGCATGCCAACTCATGCGACATATCCTCCTCGGCTGGCTGCTTGCCGCCGTCGTCACGGCCGCCCACGCGGCCGCTGCTGCACCGGCCGCCGCGTCGGCCGCTTCCGGCGCCGAACCCGCGCTGACACCGCAACAGGCCCGGCAGGCGCTTGCCGTGCTGGAAAATCCGCACCAGCGCGAACAGGTCGAAACGACGCTGCGTGCGATCGCCGCCGTCGGCGTATTGAGCACGCCCGCGGTCGCGGCGAGCGACGCGGCTGCGGCGAGCGCGGCCTCGGCGGCCGCCGCACCGGCCGCGCTGACGTCGAACGGACTCGCGTCGATGCTGGTCCGCCAAGGCTCGCACTGGGCCGTCAGCATCGGCAATGCGCTGAGGGAGTCGCTGCACTCGCTGCTCGATGTCGGCTCGGTCGGCAACTGGTGGCGCGACAAGCTGGTGCGCGCCGACGCACGCGCGGACCTCGCGCATGCACTGTGGATCATCGTCGCCGTGCTGGCGCCCGCGTTCGTCGGCGAATGGCTCGCGCGACGCCTGCTGCGGCGCGCGCTGGCCGCGCTGGCCGCACGCCGCGCCGGCACGTCGCGCCCGAACGCAGCGGGCCCACACACTCCTGACGACGACGATGCGCCGCACCCGGACGACGCCCCGCCGCCCGGCTCGCCCGACGCCACGCCATCGTCGTCGCAAGGCCGCGGTCACGCGCGACGCCACAGCACGCTGCTGCACCGCATGCCGCGCGCGCTCATCAGCCTCGTGCTGCGCGCGGTGCCGCTGCTCGTCTTCGTCGGCGTCGCGGGCCTGGCGATGTCGGTGGTCGCCGACGCCGGCACGCCGGCCGAGGCTGCGCTCGAAGCGCTGATCGACATCTACGTAATCTGCCGGCTGATCACGATCGTCAGCCGGCTGTTCTTCCAGCCCGACGCGCGGCAACTGCGGCTGTTGCATATCAGCGACGCATGGGCCCGCTTTGCGCAGCGCTCGATTGCGCGCATCGTGATCGTCGTCGGCGCGTGCACGGCCGCGACCGAGATCGCCGCGAACTTCGGTCTCAGCGAGGCAGGCCACGTCGCGTTGCTGAAGGCCGTCGCATTGATCGGACACGTGATGATCTCGGTGCTGATCCTGCAGTGCCGCCGTCCGGTGGCCGCGCGGATTCGCGCGACCGGCGACGACCGGCCGACGTTCGCGGTCGTCCGCAACGCGCTCGCGGATGCGTGGGCGCCCGTATCGGTGTTCGTCGTGATGGCGCTGTGGTTCGTGTGGGCGCTCGACGTGCACAACGGCTACCGCGTGCTGATCACGCTCGGCGGACGCTCGATCGCGGTGATGATCGCGATGCGGATGGTGTCGATCGTCGTGTTCGGCGCGCTGGCGCGGCTGTTCCAGCAGCGCGACGACGACCGCACGCTGGTCCATCTCCATGCGTACCGCTACTACCCGCTGCTGCGCCAGATCGTATCGGCCGTCATCGCCATCGTGACCGTCACGCTGCTGCTGCAGATCTGGGGCGTGCCGGTGTTCCGCGCGTTCCAGACCGGCACGATCGGCCACCGGCTCGCGTCGGCGCTCGTGACGATCGCGATCGCCGCGGTCGTCGCGCTCGTCGTCTGGGAGGCCGCGAACATCGCGATCGAACGGCGCCTGCAGCGCTGGACCCGCGAAGGCAACTTCGTGCGCGCCGCGCGGCTGCGCACGCTGCTGCCGATGCTGCGCACGCTGCTGTTCGTGATGATCGCGCTCGTCGTCGTGCTGACCGGGCTCAGCGAAATCGGCGTGAACGTCGGCCCGCTGCTCGCGGGCGCCAGCATCTTCGGCGTCGCGCTCGGCTTCGGGTCGCAGAAGCTCGTGCAGGATTTCATCACCGGGATCTTCCTGCTGATGGAAAACGCGATGCAGGTCGGCGACTGGGTCACGCTCGCCGGCGTATCGGGCACCGTCGAATACCTGTCGATCCGCACCGTGCGGCTGCGCGGCGGCGACGGCTCGCTGTACACGATTCCGTTCAGCTCGGTCACCACCGTCAACAACACCAATCGCGGGCTCGGCAACGCGGCCGTCAAGGTCAGCATCGCGTACGGCGAGGACATCGACCTCGCGGTCGCGACGCTCAAGGAAATCGGCGCGGCGCTGCGCGAGGATCCGAAATACCAGGACGGCATCCTGTCGGACTTCAGCTACTGGGGTATCGATCAGGTCGACGGCGCGGCGATCGCGCTCGCGGGACAGGTGCAGTGCAAGGACTCGGCGCGCTGGGGCGTGCAGCGCGAATTCAACCGGCGGATCGCGGAGACGTTCCGTGAGCGCGGGATCCGGATCGCGAATCCGCAGCGCAGCGTCGTCGCGTATGAGGCGGGGCCGCCGCCGAGCGACAGCGGCGACGCTGACGGCAGCGCCGCAGAGACGGCAGCGCAGCAGCAGCCAGCCGGTGAACCGACGCGCAAGCCCGACTGAGATGCGCAGGCATGGGCCGGCGCCGTGCCAGCCCGCTGGCAATGCGCGCTCAGCGTCCGGCCGGCTTCTTCGCCCGCGACGCGGACTTCGCACCGCGCGTCGACGCGGCAGCCGGTGACGCGACGCGCTTCGCCGCACGCGTGGCCGCGGTCCGTGCGTCCGGCTGCGCCGAATCGACCGCCGACGCCTCGCGCTGCGCATGCCACTGCCGCAGCAGCAGGCGCGTCTGGTCGGCGATCGTCGTGCTCAGCAGCGCGGCGCCATCTGCATCGAACGATTCCCATTCGAGCAACTGCAGTGCCGAGCGCTGCGCGACGTGGAACACCGTCAACTGGCCGAACAGGCTCAGCGCGCGCAGGCGCGTGACGGGATCGTCGGCGGGCCGGCCCGAGATGCGGCCGATCAGTTCCGCACTCACGTCGTTGAGCGGCTTGCGCATCCGCCTGAACAGGATCTCGCTCGCGCTCGCGGGCTCCTGCCCGCTCTGCTCGCGCGCGAAGAACATTCGCTGGTTCATCGTCTTCGGCGCCGTGAACATCCGGTCCGCAAGCGCGAGCAGCAGGCCGACGAACGCATCGATCAGCGCATCCGCGTCCGCATTCGCATCGAGCATCGCGCGCGCATGCTGGACCGCCGGGCCGAACACCTCCCAGGCGAGCTCGGCGATCGACTCGACGCACGCGCGGTAAACGCCTTCCTTGTTCTCGAAGTAGTACTGGAGCGCGGGCGCGTTCACGCCGGCCTTCGCGGCGATGTCGCGCGTCGACGCGCCCGCGAACCCGCGTTCGCCGAACAGTTCGATCGCGGCCTCGATGATCCGCTGACGCGTCTCGTCGCCGCGTGCGTAGCCGCCCGTCGAAGTGCGACGCAGCTTCTTCGCTTCGTTCATGCATTCCTCGTCATTCGATCGACCGACATTCTACTTGACACAATTTTAGCAACTGGAATAATTCTTCCGTTTGGAATAAATTGGGTATTCGCATGTCGACGCCGCAGGACTCGCCACAGAAAGCAGATCGTCAGGAAAACGGAACAACACCCCGCAACGGCGGTTCGAAACGGCGCATCCTGCTCGGCATCGCAGTGCTCGCGGCAATCGGCGGCGCCGTCTGGCTCGGCCGCTGGTGGACGGTCGGCCGCTTCATCGAAAGCACCAACGATGCGTATCTGCAGGCCGACAGCATGACGGCCGCGCCGAAGGTGTCGGGCTACGTGACCGACGTGTACGTGCGCGACAACCAGGTCGTCAAGGCCGGCGACCCGCTCGTGCGGCTCGACACGCGCCAGTACCAGGTGTCGCTCGACCAGGCGCTCGCGACCGTCGATGCGCGCCGTGCGGACATCGCCCGCGCGGAAGCCGACATCAACCAGCAGCGCGCGAACCTCGAGCAGGCCGAAGCGCAGGCCAAGGTGTCGCAGATCAATGCGCGTCATGCGAGCGACGAATATGCGCGCTACGCGCCGCTCGCGGCGACCGGCGCCGAAACGCACGAGCGCGTCGCCGAGCTGAAGAGCACGCGCGACCAGGCGCTCGCGACGCTTGCCGCGAACAACGCGTCGATCGCCGCCGCGCGTACGCAGATCGCATCGTTCACCGCGCAGCTCCAGCAAGCGCGCGCGCAGCTCGAGGCAGCGCAGGCCAGCGCCGCGCAATCGCGACTCGATCTCGACAACACGATCGTGCGCAGCACGCTCGACGGCCGCGTCGGCGACCGCACGGTGCGCGTGGGCCAGTACGTGCAGCCCGGCACGCGGCTGCTGACCGTCGTGCCGGTCGACGCGATCTATCTCGTCGCGAACTTCAAGGAAACGCAGATCAGCCGCATGCGGGTCGGCCAGCACGTCGAACTGCACATCGACGCGCTGCCGGACGACACGCTGTCCGGCGTGGTCGACAGCTTCGCGCCCGGCACGGGCGCGCAGTTCGCGCTGCTGCCGCCCGAGAATGCGACCGGCAACTTCACGAAGATCGTCCAGCGCGTGCCGGTGCGCATCCGCATCGCGCCGAACGCACGTGCGCAGCAGCGGCTGCTGCCGGGACTGTCCGTGACCGTCGACGTCGACACGCGTTCGGACGACAACGAGCCGCGCCATGGCTGACACGGCCGCCACCCCGCCCGCGCCGCCGCATGAAGGGCGCGCCAGCGTCACCGACTGGATCGCGGTCGCGGCCGGCGCGCTCGGCGCGCTGATGGCGACGCTCGACATCTCGATCACGAACTCGGCGCTGCCGCAGATCCAGGGCGAAATCGGCGCGACCGGCACCGAGGGCACGTGGATCTCGACCGGCTACCTGATGTCGGAAATCGTGATGATCCCGCTCGCCGCGTGGCTCACGCGCGTGTTCGGACTGCGCAACTTCCTGCTGACGAACTCCGCGCTGTTCATCGCGTTCTCGATGATCTGCGGCTGGTCGCATTCGCTGCCGATGATGATTGCCGGCCGGATCGGCCAGGGCTTCACCGGCGGCGCGCTGATCCCGACCGCGCAGACCATCATCCGCACGCGGCTGCCGCTGTCGCAGTTGCCGGTGGGGATGACGCTGTTCGGCCTCATCGTGCTGCTCGGCCCGCTGTTCGGCCCGGTGCTCGGCGGCTGGCTCGCGGAAAACGTCAGCTGGAGCTGGTGCTTCTTCCTGAACCTGCCCGTATGCCTGTTGCTGATGGGATTGCTGGTGTTCGGGCTGCCGTCGGACCGCCCGCAGTGGCATGCGTTCTTCAACGCGGACTGGCTCGGGATCGCGGGCCTCGCGATCGGCCTGAGCTCGCTCACCGTCGTGCTCGAGGAAGGCCAGCGCGAGCGCTGGTTCGAGTCGCACATGATCGTCACGCTCAGCTACGTGTCGCTGGCCGGGATGATCCTGATCGCGCTGTCGCAGCGCTTCGCGAAGCGGCCGATCATGCGCCTGTCGCTGATGCGCAACCCGCGCTACGCGAGCGTCATCGTGATCGTGTCCGCGGTAGGCGCCGGGCTGTACGGCGTGTCGTACCTGCTGCCGCAGTTCCTCGCGATCGTCGCCGGCTACAACGCGGAACAGGCCGGCGCGATCATGCTGCTGTCGGGCCTGCCCGCGTTCCTCGTGATGCCGATCCTGCCGCGCCTGCTCGGCAAGGTCGATTTCCGCGTGCTGGTGATCTCGGGGCTGCTGCTGTTCTGCCTGAGCTGCATGCTCGACATCACGCTCACCGCGCAAAGCGTGGGCCACGACTTCGTGTGGTCGCAGCTGATCCGCGGCGTCGCGCAGATGCTTGCGATGATGCCGCTGAACCAGGCGTCGATGGCGGCCGTCGCGCGCGAGGACTCGGGCGATGCGGCCGGCCTCTACAACATGGCGCGCAACCTCGGCGGCTCGATCGGGCTCGCGATCATCGGTACCGTGATCGACCGGCGCACGACCTTCCATACGGCCGCGCTGCGCGAATCGGTGAGCGCCAACTCGCTGATCGGACAGGACCGGCTGTCGGCCTACGCGGGCAACTGGTTCGCGCAGACCGGCGATCTCGCGTATTCGCACATGCGCGCGCTCGGACAGCTTGCGCAGCAGATCCAGGTCCAGGCCGTCGTGATGACCTATTCCGAAACCTTCTATCTGCTGGGCCTCGCGCTGCTCGCCTGCGTGCCGCTCGCACTGCTGCTGAGGACGCCGCGCGGACCGCAGCCGATGTCGTCCGGCCATTGAATCGCCTTACACCATGAAGCCTTTTTCCCTGCCCCGCCGCCCCGCGCTCACGCTGTGTGCGGCTGCATGCGTGCTCGCCGGCTGCACGGTCGGGCCCGACTATCGCGGCGCGCCCGCCGCGCCCGATGCGCCGACCTTCGTGCGTGCGCCGGCCGTCGGCGTCGACGCCGGCGCTCCGGCGCCGAGCGAATGGTGGCGTGCGCTGAACGATCGTCAGCTCGACGAACTGATCGTCGCCGCGCTCGCCTTCAACCCCGACATGCACGCCGCGCAGGCGCGGCTGCGCGAAGCACGCGCGCAACTCACGCAGCAGCGCGCGGCACAGCTGCCGAAATCGTCGGCCACCGTCGCGGCGATTCGCATGCGCGAACCGGATATCAGCGCGCTCGGCTCGCTGCTGCCGTCGAGCAGTTCAGGCCAGTCGGGTACGTCGGGTTCGCCGGCCTCGTCGCTCGGCGGTTCGGGCCCGCTGCAACTGTATTCGGCGGGCTTCGACGCGACGTGGGAAATCGACCTGTTCGGCGGCACGCGCCGCGCAGTCGAAGCCGCGTCCGCGCAGGCGGAGGCGGTCGATGCCGATCTCGCCGATACGCAGGTCTCGCTGGCCGCCGAAGTCGCGACGGCGTATGTCGACCTGCGCGACCAGCAGCAGCGGCTCGCGCTGTCGCAACGCACGGCCGCGCTGCAGCAGCGGATGCTCGAACTCACGCAGCAGCGTCGTGCACGCGGCGTCGCCGCCGACGCGGACATCGAACGGCTGACGACCCAGGTGGAAAACACGCGTGCATCGCTGATTCCGCTCGATGCACAGGTCACGGAATCGCTCGATCGCCTCGCGATCCTGACCGGCCGTGCGCCGGGCGCGCTCGATGCCGAGCTGTCGAGCGCGAACGCGCCGCTGCCGACGCTGCCGGCTACCGTACCGATCGGCGATCCGGCCGCGCTACTGAAGCAGCGTCCCGACATCCGCTCGGCCGAACGCCGGCTCGCGGCGAGCAACGCGCAGATCGGCGAGCACATCGCCGACTACTTCCCGAAAGTGACGCTGCTCGGCGACCTCGGCTTCAGCGCGACCGATCCGGGCCACCTGTTCCGCAAGCAGAACTTCACCTGGATCGGCGCGCCGTACCTGCAATGGAACATCCTCGATTTCGGGCGCACGCGCGGCGCGGTGCGCGCGGCCGAGGCGTCGCGCGACGAGGCCGAGGCAAACTACCGCAAGGCGGTGCTAGGCGCGCTGCAGGATGCGAACACCGCGCTGCAGCGTTATGGGCACCAGCGCGAGCACGTCGTCGCGTTGACGAAGGTGCAGGCGTCCGCCACGCATTCGGCGTCGCTGATGGACGAACGCTATCGTGCGGGCGTCGCCTCGATGATCGACCTGCTCGACACGCAGCGGGAAGCGCTGTCCGCGCAGCAGAACGTGATCGCGGGGCAGGCCGAACTGCTCAAGGACTACGTGTCGCTGCAGAAGAGCCTCGGGCTCGGGTGGCAGGCGAGCGCGGGGTGACGGCTCTCGGGCGCCGTTCCGCAACCGCGCCTGCGCTCGATCGGCGTTCGCAACGGGCACGCGAAAGCCGTGCCTTACGCCCCCTCGTTCCGGATTCTTGAATGATGACGCCCGCCATTTCCCTCACGCGGGCCGTCGAGGCTTTCAAACAGAAAGCCGATCACACACTGTTACACGACACCCCGACAACCATTCGGCGCGCCGTGCGTTGATCAGATTATCGGTTGTAGATTCGTCGCGGGACGACAACCATGCGAACAGGACCGCTGCGCCCGCACCGGCAATTGCCGCCGGCGTATGCGGGCCGCGCCCCGGCGCCGTGCCGGGGTCGGTTGCATGGCCCGCGTGTCCGTTCACGCCCCGACCTGATCGAAAAACGCCATGACATCCGCACACCGCCGCCCCGTTCGAACGCTGATCGCATCGTCCCTGATCGTGTCGCTGCTCGGCCTCTCCGCGTGCAACAAGAACAATGGCGCAACCGCACCCGCCGCGCCGGCGAGCGACGCGAGCGCGGCATCCGCGCCGCAGCCCGCTTCGACGCCCGTCGCGTACACGCCGCCGAGCGCCGACCAGCTCTATCAGATGGTCGCGCCGATCGCGCTGTTCCCCGACAAGCTCGTCGCGCTCGTGCTCGCGGGCGCGACCTACCCCGACCAGATCGCGGCCGCCAATACCTGGGTTTCGCAGAACCCTTCGCTGAAGGGGCAGGCACTCGCCAGCGCTGCCGACGCGCAGCCATGGGATCCGTCCGTCAAGGCGCTGACCGCGTTCCCCGCCGTGCTCGCGCAAATGGCATCGAACCCGGCGTGGACGACGTCGCTCGGTCAGGCGTACTACAACGATCCGACCGACGTGATGAACGCGATCCAGGTGATGCGCCAGCGCGCGCAGGCATCGGGCCATCTTCGTTCGGGCAGCCAGCTGCGCGTCACGCAAGCCGCACCGGCCGCGCCGGCGAACTACACGCCGGCCCCCGATGCACCCGCCGTCTATTCCGGCCCGGCCGTCGTGCCGCCGCCCGAACAGGCGATCGAGATCGAACCTGCGCAGCCCGACGTCGTCTACGTGCCGTCGTACAACCCGGCGGTCGTCTACGGCGAACCGGTCTCGACCTATCCCGGCTACGTGTATCGGCCGCCTGCATACAGCACCGGCGAAATGGTGGCGGCCGGCGTGATCACGTTCGGCGTCGGCGTTGCGGTGGGCGCCGCGATCTTCGGACATCACGACTGGGGATGGCATTCGTGGGGCATGAACTGGGGCGAACCGCATCGCGACGAGCCCGGCCGCGGCGACGGCTGGCGACGTCCGGCCGTGGTGTACAACCACACCACCTATGTTTCGAAATCGACCACCGTCGTCAACAACATCACCAACATCCGCAACACGCGGATCACGAACAACACCGGCGGCAACGTCACCAACAACACGACCGTCGAACGCAACGCGATACCGTCGGGCGCGGAGCCGATGCGCGGACAGGCGATGCAGCAGCGTCCGGGCGCCGCGCCGATGACGATGCCGCACTTCGGCGCGAACGATACACGCCCCGGTGCGCGGCCTTCACCGGAAGCGTTCGCGCAACAAGGTCGTGCGAACGACGGGCATGGCGGTGCACCCGTGCAGCACCCGTCCGATGCAACGCAGGTGCAGCGGCAGCAGGCGATGCAGCAGCAACGAGCCGCCCAGGAAAGTCGGGCGGCGGGACAACAGGCGCAGCAGCAACAGCGTCGGGAGATGCAGCAGCGCAGCGAGGCCGAGCAGCAGCGGCAGCGGCAGGAGTTGCGGCAACGCAACGAGGCTCAGCAGCAGCGGCAGCAGGAGATGCAGCAACGCGCGGCAAGGGAACAGCACCCGCCCTCACCCGAGCACGCGCCCGCTCCGGCGCCTCATCCGCATGCGGCGCCGGAGCAGCATGCCCCGCACGAATCGCGCGATCACCATCCCGAGTGAGCCGCCCTACCCGTTTTCATTCCCTCACGTTAGTCCCTGCGGATTCGTGCAAAATACTCCGCATCCGAGATGCGGAGACTTTCCCGTGGGAATCAACTTCGATTTGAACGACTTGCAGGCATTCCGCGCGGTAGTGGAAACGGGAAGCTTCCGAAAGGCCGCCGAGTCGGTCAGCATTTCCCAGCCGGCCCTGAGTCGTCGGATCGACAAGCTCGAGGAAGCGCTCGGCGTGCGACTCCTCGAGCGCACCACGCGCAGCGTGATGCTCACGGCGGTCGGCCGCGTGTTCGCGCAGAGCGCCGAACAACTGCTCGACGACCTCGACGCCGCCCTGCTCGGCATCCGCGACGTATCGTCGAGCCGGCTCGGCCATGTGACCATCGCGTGCGTTCCGTCGGTGGCCTACTACTTTCTCCCCGCCATCATCGCAAGCTATCGCCGGCGCTTTCCGCGCATCCGGGTCAAGCTGTTCGACGCGAGCGCAAACGAGGTGCTGGGGGCCGTCATCAGCGGCGAGGCCGACTTCGGCGTGAGCTTCATGGGCAGCCAGGAATCCGAGATCGAATTCAAGGTATTGCTCCAGGAGCGGTTCGTCGCCGCCTGCCGGCGCGACCATCCGCTCGCGCGCAGGAAGCGCGTGACCTGGAAAGAACTTTACGAGCACGACTACGTGTCGGTGGACAAGACTTCGGGAAACCGTCTGCTGCTCGACCAGGCGCTTGCGGCCGTGGCGCCGCCCGGGCCGAGCGTGTGCGAAGCGCGCCACGTGACCACGCTGCTCGGATTGATCGAGGCTGGGCTCGGCGTCGCCGCGGTACCGTCGATGGCAATGCCCGGGCACGACCACCCGATTCTCACGAGCGTGCCGCTCGTCGAGCCGGCCGTCAAACGACGCGTCGGAATCGTGAAGCGGCGCGGACGGCCGCTTACGCCGGCCGCCGAGGCATTTCATCGGATGATCGTCGATGCGAAGCGCGGCGGTCTCGCAGGCAGCGGTGCGTCAGTGTGACGGCAGCGGAAGCGCCACGGAGAGAGCCCTACCGCGAGCGTGGCCGGGCTGCTTGAATCGCGCTATGTGCACCTCCCGGTCGCCATGATGCTCGGCGTGATGGTCGCTTGCGCATGGCCGACGTCAGGCGCGATCCCCGAGCCCCTCGGCGGTACATTCATCGGGCTCGTCCGGATCATCGTCGCGCCGATCGTCTTTTGCACGATCGCGTCCGGCATCACGTGACTGCGATAACGGGAAGGCAGACCGATACGAGCCTTCCCGCCAACCGTCCTCAACGCGTGGAAACGGAATCCAGCCCGGTCGATTTCACGTCGGCCTGCACGTCGGGCGACGCGAGATAGTCGAGCAGCGCCTTCGCTTCCTTCGGGTGCTGCGCGCCGACCGGGATGCCGGCTGCGAAGCGCGTGACGGACTGCAATGATTCGGGAATCTTGCCGACGAACGTCGCGCCCTGCACCGGCAGCAGCTCGCTTACCTGCTGAAAGCCGATTTCGTATTCGCCGTTCGCGACGACCGACGCCACCGGAATTCGCGGAATCATCTTCGCCTTCGACTTCACCTGCTCCTCGATGCCGAGCTTCCTGAACAGCTCGCGTTCGATATACACGCCGCTCGCGCTGTCCGAATAGGCGATCGACTTCGCGTGCAGCAGCACCTGCCGGAGGCCTTCGGCAGTGCTGATGTCGGGCTTTGCCGCTCCGTCGCGCACGACCATGCCGATGCGCGAATCGGCCAACTCGACCCGCGATCCGGGGATGACCTTGCCTTGCCTGATCAACTCGTCGAGCGCGTAGCCGACCATGATGACGGCATCGGCGGGTTCTCCGCGTGCGAGCCGGTTCGGAATCGCTTCGGGCGACTTGCCCATCGACGGGCCGAGCGCTGTGTCGAGCGTATTGCCAGTCGCGGACGCGAACCGCGGGCCGAGCATCTTGTACGCGGCGGTGAAGCCGCCGGAGCTCATCACATGCAGCTCGGCGGCCTGCACGTTGGCCGCAACCGCAGCGGTAAGGACGAGCGCGGTCGCGCAGAATTTCAGCAGCAGGTTTCTCATGGTCATGGTCGTGCGAATTCCTGGGTGTTCATGAACATTCCGGATCGGGCCGGCATCAATGCGCCGGCGTCAGCGTCGCCGTGCGGGGGCGATAGAGCGCGAACGTCGCAAGCAGCGCGCACACCGCCGCGAAGCTCATCCAGTAGCCCGGTGCGGCCTTGTCGCCCGTCATGTGAATAAGCGCGGTCGAGACGGCCGGCGTGAAGCCCCCGAACACGGCCGTCGCGAGGCTGTAGGCGAGCGAGAAGCCTGCGACACGCACCTGCACGGGCATCACTTCCGTGAGCGCGACGACCATCGCCCCATTGTAGATGCCGTACATGAACGAGAGCCACAGCAGGACGAGCAGCATGTTGACGAACGACGGGGCGTGCGCGAGCAGCGACAGCGCCGGATAGGCGGTCACGATGGCAAGCGCCGTCATGCCGACCAGCAGCGGCCGGCGGCCGAGCCGGTCGGACAGCGCACCGCCGATCGGCAGCCACACGAAATTCGACACGCCGACGCAGAGCGTCACCAGCAGGCTGTCGGCGGTGCTCAGATGCAACACCGTCTTGCCGAAGGTCGGCGCGTAGACCGTGATCAGATAGAAACTCGTGGTGGTCATCGCGACCAGCATCATGCCGGCGACCACGACGCCCCGGTTCTGAACCAGCGTACCGAACACCTCCTTCATGCCCGGACGATGCCTGCGCGTCTTGAACGCTTCGGTCTCCTCCAGATTACGGCGCAGCATGAAGATGAACGGCACGATCATGCAGCCGACGAAGAACGGTACGCGCCATCCCCACGCGGCGATCGCCGATGCGCTCAGCCACTGATTGAGCGCGAAGCCGAGGCCCGCTGCGATGACGATCGCGACCTGCTGGCTGGCGGACTGCCAGCTCGTGAAAAAGCCCTTGCGGCCGGGAGTCGCCAGCTCGGCGAGATAGACCGATACGCCGCCCAGCTCGGCGCCGGCGGAGAAGCCCTGCAGCAGCCGCCCGATCAGCACGAGCCCGGGCGCCAGCAGCCCGATCGTCGCGTAGCCCGGCACGAACGCGATCAGGATGGTGCCGCTCGCCATGATGGACAGCGTGACGATCAAGCCCTTGCGGCGGCCGACCTCGTCGATGTACGCGCCGAGCACGATTGCGCCCAGCGGCCGCATCAGGAAGCCGGCGCCGAACACCGCGAAGGTCATCATCAACGATGCGAATTCGCTTTGCGCGGGAAAGAAGACATGGGCGATCTGCGTGGCGTAGAAGCCGAACAGGAAGAAGTCGAACTGCTCGAGAAAGTTGCCGGCCGTGACGCGAAAGATCGCGGCGGCCTTGGAACGTTCGGCCGGAAGGCTGGACGAGGGGTGCATCGGGGTGTCTCCTGAAAAACCTGAAATACGCGGGAGGGGGCTGGTCGATTGTCGTTTCCCGGAATGTTCGCCCGACGTCGATCAAACGATAAGTGCAATTTTTGGAAGGATTGATGCAGGGCGGCTATCAATCGGGACGGGCCTCGATGCGCCGACGCGCCCGGAATCCCTTTGACGCGCACGAAACAAAAAACCCGCGAAGCCTTGCGGCATCGCGGGTTTCGGGATTTCCTCGGATAAGCCTGGAAACGAATCTGGTGGGCCCGGCGGGGTTCGAACCCGTAGAAGCGGGGATGCTAGGGGTTCACAAGGGGATAAGTAGTTGATTCATATAGAAACGGCGTTCGTTCCATTCCCCTGAGATTCCCCTATTCCTCCCTGAATTCCTCCCCGGCATTTGCAACCAGAGAGTTAGCGGCGGCCGGCTCGGCCGCCATGTCCTCGGCTGGATAGAGCTGCAGCATCGCGCGTGCGGCTTCGAGGTTCGGCGTCGTGAGCCATTCCTCCCAGTCGTCCGGCCGTAGGATCACGACCGATCGCTTCTCCTCGCCGGGCCGGTGCATGCGCTTCATGATCGGATGCTCGTCTCCGTTGACCGTGATCATCGCCATCGTATGCCGCTCGGCGCCGTCCGGATACTGCAGCGTCCGCCAGATGCCAGCGACGCAGAGCGGCCGCCAGCCGGCGAGCCCGATTCGGTACCGGATATGCTTCCCCGTCTCCCAGTTCGGCTCGTAGATCCACTTCGCCGGAATCAAGCAGCGCCGCCCCGCGCGCCACGCCGGCGCGTACAGCGGCGACTGCCCAAGGTTATCATCGCGCACGTTCATCGTGCGGCGCATGATCGGCGGCTTGCGCCCCTGCGCCTTCGCTTTCTCGATGTTGGCCTTCTGAAGCGCACGCGGCCAGAAACCAAACCCGGCGATCAATGGCTTGAACTGCCCGTCGACGTAGCCGACGATCGGCGCGTCATAGTCCTGGTAGATCTCCGGCTTCCAAGGCGTCCAGCGGTACAGGTCACGGAAATTGTCGATCTTCAGTTCGTTCAGGCCCGGATCCTCGCCCGGCGCGTAGTAGTTCGTACACACTCGCTGGCCCCTCCAAAAACTGAATCACCGGTTCGAAGGAAGCAGATCGAAATCGTCCGGCGGCTCCCCTTCCGGAGGAAACGAAACCTGCTCGATCGGCATGACCGGACCGCTCAACCACTCGTCCAGTGCGGTGCATACGATGTCATACGCCTCGTCAAACGCCGAACCCTCCGGTTGGCCAGGGGCATCAGGAAACCGGCTTCGGCCAATTTCCACCATCCCCGAGTCCAGATACCCATACTTGCCGAGCTGGCCGTCTTTGCAAAGCGCGTCGTAACTGCTTGCGTCGTAGTCCACCAGCATGATCGACATGTCGTCGACGATCCGGAATTTGCAGTACGCGATACACCAGTCGATAAAAGCTCGCTGCACCACCGTCATCGGCCTTGGCATGGCACCTCCCGGTCCCCCAAATGCGCCGCCGATCGGTATCGACAGCAACCCTATTTTTGAGACTTGACGAGGTCATGATACAGCGCGATAAACTGTATATCCATACAGTAATTCCGCGCATCATGATCTTGCCCCCATTTGACCCGCCGAAGTTCGACGAGATGTCGACATGGTGGCGCACCTGCACTTACGCCGAGGTTCACCGTCTGATCTTGGAGGTGCTCCACCTGCGGATTACGTTGGGCGAGATGAGCGACCTTACCGGTGACGCAAAGCGCATGATCGCGTACCTCGAACAAGCCGACACGCTGAAATACGCTGCGCCGTTGCGCCGCCTGGCAATCAAGCTCGACAAAGAAATCACGCGCGCTGGCCGCCTGGGAAATCCCCGCGCACCGATTGCACCGTTCTCCGACGAATGGCGCGCGCGCGAAGCGATGAGATGCCGGCTCCGCGACACCCCAGGCGAACCCGATCCCGGCTCCGACAAGGCGACGAAGTTGCCCGAATTCCAGCGCATATCATGGTCCGAATTGCGCGACACATGGAGCACCCACACCTACAAGAAAAATCGTCCGCTTGCACTGGAACAGCGCTTGGTGCTGGAGATCGTGCATGTGCGTCGCGTCCTGCGGCTCATGGAAAAGATGGTCTGCGCCGCCGAGTTGGAATCGAGGAAGAACGGCTCCCCCGACTTGTTCGCACTTGACCAGCTCCGTCGCATGATCGACGGCACAGTCGTGGACTGAACACGTCTGCTGTGGATGCACCACAGCAACTCCGAAGGCAATCTGCACGGAGCAGCGAAAATTCCGCGCCGCAAAAAACTAAACCCGCGCAAGGCGAGTTTAGTAAAAATCGACGACAAAATAGATTCCGCAAACGTTAAAATCAGTCGATCTGTTATTTGTAATACGATTAATGGTTGTATCTTTAATTAACAGTATTTCAAAAAATTACTTCCCGCCCCTATACTGTGCATGCACCCACCCTCGTGCCTGAGAAAGGTGCTTTGGAGTCCCGACCACTACCCCCGTGGTGGTCGGGACCTTTTTGGGGCAACACGGGCCATCCAATCGTAGTCGAAGTCCGGCCCCCTTCTATAGAGGAAACTCTCCAAACGGCGCGAACCCCGACTACGTTACGCGGTGGATTCACACCTCTGAGACTTAGCGATGGAGCCGCCGCTCGTCCAGGCGCCCTCTCTATTTCTTCACGGGTTCGATTCCCCAGCACTGAGCGGACCGCCCATCTTCCGGGATGGCTTCCGGGTTGTACTTGCACTTGTTGATCGTGTCGAGCGCAACGTTATAGCGAGCGACCAGGGGATCGGCAATGCTGTCGACATACGCTGCCTGCGCGGTCGCATTCGGCGTTTGACAATCGCTTCCCATCTGGTCCGGTGTCGGCCGAGTTCCGCCAATCGCATTCCCGATGTTGTCGCCGCTCGCTCCCAGTGCGTACCAAAGTGCCTCCGTAGCAGTGAGAATCTTGTAACCCGATGCGTCGAGCTTGTCGGGCAGACACGACATCACCGGGTTCGCGTAGAACACCACATTGCCCTTGATGTACTCGCGGGCGGCAAATACGCGAATGTCCTTGTAAAACTGATCGGCCATCGCTTTCTTTTCCGGCGTGTCGATATACCCCGTCATGTCGTCATACTGGAAGTTCACCAACGTCCACGTCGAAATATTGACTTTGGCGGCAAAGATGTCGTTGAGTGTCGGCCCCACGCCATCGTTCTCGCTCATAACGATGTCGTGCAGCTTCGACCCGTTGACGATACCGGGATATACCGCAATGTCCGCGCCTCGCGCCTTGAAGGCGTCCTGAAGCGCCGTGATTGTCGGCTGCACATCGCCAGAAGAATCGCCCTGTGAAGGCGAGGAACTGGAAACATCGGTTGCCGCGGCCATTGCTCGCGCGCGCTTTGTCGCAACGAGCGGGACACCCGAATATGTGAGCTTGATCGCCGGTCCTGACGGTGCAGGACCGCCGTCATCGCCGCCGCCACACGCGGAAAGGGAAAAGCAGACAGGAAACGCGAGTGCTGCGAGGATTTTCTTCATGTCTTGATTGGTCTCAGGCGCTAGTTAATATCTTTCACTTCTGCGTATCGCAGTTTACAGATTAGTTACCCAGCCTGTCATCTGCGAATTTCAGGGCGTCGTAGTCAGCTTGGCACTGCTGGCCGGCAATGCCCCGCTCGTCAGCGATTTTCGCCAGATCTCCCGCTCGCGCATCAGCCCGGCCGAACAAGTCGGCAAGCAGATCGAGGGCGTCACCGGTTGTCTGGCCTCCGGCCTGAGTGGCGGAATCACGAACCCGCCCGATGAGTTCGGCGACTTGCTTGCGCAGGCCGTCAGCAGCAGAAGCAGCAGCGGCAGCATCAGCGCGCGCCAAATCTCGTTTTTTCGATGCATCTTCAGCATTTCCCTGTTGTTGGCGAGCGATCCGGTCGCTCTCGTCCCGCTCGGCAACGAGATCCCGAATTCGCTTCGCCTGCGTTTCGACCACGGCCGATTGATCGGCATCGCGGTGCCCCTTGAAGTAGCCGCCGGCCGAGCCGACGACGATCGCCACGATGACGGCGAGCCAGAAACGAGGATCGGCCAACATCACAACCCCCGTTCGCACAAGGCACGCTCGAACTTGCGACGCTCCACCAATCCCGGCAATACGCGACCACCGCCGTAGATCCATTGCGGCTTACCTGTGTCGGATTCGTTCATCGCTCGGCATGCCCCCTTCCAGTTGCCCGCGTTGAATCGCTTCGCGGTCGTGCTGCGGCAATACGCACCAACACCAATGTTGTAGGCAAAGCTCACACCGGCCGCGAGCTGATACGGATGCCCTTTCAGACCCGGTGTGCACTTCAGTGCCGGCTCCGCATGTTCGATGAGGCGCTGTTCAAGCCGAGCAACGCATTCGTCGTGCGTGAAGCGCTGGCCGAGCTTCACATCTTTCGTGTCGCCAAAGCATCCAGTGACGATCCCGATTGGGTCAGGCCCAGCGACCAGCACCTCGCCCTCGAACTTCGGAACCATCGAAAAAAGAAGGGCTGCCGCAGCAGCCCCCACCACACCGACAAGCGTCTTCTTCGGCACTTCAGCCATCGTGCTTCCCCATCTCCAAGATGCGCATATCCGACTCGCGCTGTTCGCGGCGATCCTTCCGCCACATAAAAAAGAAGTTGAGTCCGAAGGTCGCCATCGCCGTCAAAATGCCGACGATCACCCCGATATCAGTCAACGTCAGCGATGACGCCACAGCCGTAACACTCCCTACGTAGCTCGCGACTTCAGTTGGACTCGCTCGCATCTGTTCCCCGTAATGAAAAGGGCCGCTCAGTTAAGCGGCCCGTCACACAATCCCTGTCCCATCCAGCACCATGAAGCGCTGGCGCCACTGCTCTCTAAATCCGGAAAATCCGGGCTTTCTCCCGCCTCCGTACATCGTTGTTCCCCAACTTATCGTTTTGCCGCTGACCCGAATCGACGTGAGTTCGACACCCGCAGGGGAATAGCTCCATCCGACGTGGACCGGATAAATGGCCGACACAATGACCGGCACACCGTACGTCCGGGAATTCCATTTTGGATTTGGCGCGTCGGCAGACACCCAACCTGTCCCTGGAGGAAAGTACTCGTCAAAGATAACGTCGAGCACGCGGAGGAACGGCTTCGAAGAATCTGCGATGAGATCCCCGCGCTCGTTGAACACCTGTAAGCCGAACCTGCCGGAAGCCACAGGTACACGATCGAACAGAAAAAAGTAGACGGTACACTCGCGCTCCGTAACGAAACGCAGCGTATATGCCGATCCACTAACTTCCGTGCTCCAGATCGTGATCCCCACGCCATCCGACGCAAACACACCGTACATCGGCCCAGCCGTTGAGGTGAATGTGAAGGAGACATTCGGCAGGTTCGCACCGAAGGAAATCCCGGCATCGTTGACCACGAAAGGCAGGCCGGTCGTCACCGACTGCCCCGCCATCGCCTGCACCATTTGATAGTTCGGGGTGGAGCCATCAATCTGATACACGCCCGAATCAGTGAACGCCTGAAATCCTGCTCCCATCAATACACCCCGAAAACGATCCAGCCCGGAACCTGCTTATACGCATTCGACCCACTCGCGTTGCCGCTATAGGACCAGCTCACACCGAACCTGTCGATCGAGACTACAGGCGACGGCTCCGCACCTGATACTCGATAGAAAATCCTGTCCGGCATGAAGGACCAGAACGGTTCACCGCCGGACAGGTCGGCCGCAATAGATCCGTTATTCCCGTCTACGCGGACGATGCCGACTACCCGACCCGCGCGCGACTGCGCGTCGAGAATGGGACGGCCGGCACCGTCAAAAATCTGGAGTCCGGCCGCCATCACCACATCCCCATGCGCACCCGCAGTACGCCGTTGCCGTCATAAACCCGCACGCTGCTACCGTCGAGCACCAGTCGATTCCCGCTGCCATCGGACGCGTTGATCTCGAAAAAGCCGTTCTTGTCGATACGCCAGCCCTGTCGACCCGCGATGTAGTTATCGGACTGGATGTAACTGCCGATCATCGCGTTCGTAATCCAGCCGGCGCCGATGAGCGCCTGGCGGAGAAACACCTGCCCGCCCTGCACCACGAACGGCACAATCGACGATCCCCCGTTGTTCGGGTCGACCACGGCAAAGCGACTCGCCGAGACCAGTACCTGCGACTCGACTACACCGCTGCTGTTGTCGATCCCGACACCGATGCCAGCGATATACGTCTTGCCGTCCGTCGTCACCTGCGTCTTGATCTGGTACGACGCAGCAACACGCCCATTCAGATCCGCGTACGACTGCGCAACTGTTTGGACGGCGGCCTCGGTGTCGTTTGCCTTCGCGCTGATCGTTGCAATCTGGCTGGCCTGCGCGCTGTCGGCATCCACCCGAGCCTGAGCCTCGTTTTGAATACCGGCGAACAAGTCGGCCTGACCCGATTGCATTTGGGCCGTGACCGATTCAATCTGCTGCGCCAGCGCCATATCAGCCTCGGCACGTGCTGACTGTTCCGACCAGACTCCGGCCATGACCTGTGTCGACCCCGCAGCCTGGTTCGAGTCGCCAGCCATCGGCACGTTGATCTGTGCCGACACGCTCTCGATACGATTCGACAGCGCGCTATCGGCATCCGCCCGAGCCTTCTGTTCCGCGGCGATCGCGGCCGTGTTGCAGTTGGCCGTCGCGGTCACAGAATCGATGCGCTTACCAAGCGCCGAATCAGCATCGGTTCGCGCGGTTTGCTCGGACGCAATGGCCGACTTGTTGCTGTTCGCGGTCGACGTCACGGCATCGACTCGCGTCGACAATGCACTATCCGCGTCGGCGCGAGCTTTCTGCTCGGCGGTGATCGCGGCCGAGTTTGCTGCGGCCGAAGCGCTTACCGTATCGATACGGCTCGACAGCGCATCGTCTGCAGTTGCCCGCGCGCTCGCTTCGGTCGAGATCGCAGCTGCATTGTTTGCGAGCCCGATATCCTGAGACAACTTCCAGTCAGCGCCATCCCACACCAACAGGTTGTTGTTACCGACCGTGCTCACTGCCGCATCGGCCGTCGGGATGTACCGTCCGGCGCCCGCCAGCGCCTCCAGTTGCTGCCCCCAGACATAGATACCGCTGGTGCCGTCTCCCTGGTACGTCGTAGACCCGTTGAAGGCCTGCGTGCGCAGAATGATCGACGTGTCCGCTGTAGTGAACTGCGCCGTGTACACCACGCGCCACCAACCCTCCGACAACTGCGTCGCAGCGTACGAATGCGATCCCCTGGACAGACTCGGCCCAGAAAACACCCCGGTATCGGCGTCGAATACCACGCCACCGAACGTACCGGTGTTGTTGCGGCAAAACACCTTGATTTGGAGCTTCGCGCGTTCTCCGGACTTGACGTAAAGCGAGCGCGTAAACGGCTGGGTCGGGTCAATGCTCGGATATTGGTCGAAGTAATGCTCACCGTTGTCCGTCGACTCCACCAGCTTTTGCGCCCTCGCCCCGTCAAACGGTCCAGCAATCGCATCTTTCACAATCGAGCATCGGACCTTCGACCACGCCCCATTCGTGTAGTCCTCCGAGTACCGAATCAGGTTCGTGCTGCCGAGATCAATCCATACGTCATTCACCGCCCTGGCGATCGGCGTGATCGATTGTCGAAACGTGGCGTTCTTCGCATTGGTCTGCGCCTGCACCAATGCGATGCTCTCCGCGTTCGCTGCGTCGCCGGTGACGCGAGCCGTCTGCTCTTGCGTGATTGCAGCGGCATTCGCCGCCGCCGTTGCCGTGACAGTGTCGACACGCTTACCAAGCGCGGTATCGGCATCCGCTCGGGCTTGCTGCTCGGTCGCGATTGCTGCCTTGTTCGCGCCGACATCCGCAGTTACCGAGTCAATGCGCTTACCGAGCGCCGAGTCCCCGCTCGCCCGAGCCGACTGCTCGGCCGAAATCGCGGCGGAATTGCCGGCAACGGTCGAACCGAGGGAGTCGATCCGATTCGACAATGCCGAATCAGCCGAAGCCCGCGTCGATGCCTCGCTGCTGATTGCGGCCTTGTTTCCGTTCGCCGTGGCCGTGACTGCATCGATTCGAGTGGACAACGCACCATCCGCGTCCGCTCTGGCCGTTTTCTCCGCTGTGATCGCCGCGGTATTGGCCGCCGCAGACGCCGTTACGCTGTCGATTCGGCTCGAAAGCGCGCTGTCGGCCGACACTCGCGCATCGACCTCCGTCGCGATCGCTGCCGCGTTATTGGCCAGCCCGATGTCCTGCGACAGCACCCAATTCGAGCCATCCCAGACCAACAGGCTGTTATTGCCGATCGTGCTGACGGCGCTGGCGGCCGTCGGGATATAACGTCCAGCTCCGGCAAGCGCCTCAAGCTGCGCGCCCCACAGGTAGATGCCGCTAACGCCATCTCCGCTGTAGTTGATCGTCGTGGCGTCCATAGCCACGCCGACCCGAACGATGTAGGCGGTGTCGCTCGTTGTGAACGAAACGGTCTGAGAAATGCGCCACCATCCACCGTCCAGCGGGACAGCCGCGTAGGACTGGACACCGTTGGTGACGGCCATGCTCGAGAACTTCCCGGTCTTCGCGTCGAAAATGACGCGCGCGTACGTCCCCGTGTTGTGGGCGCAATACGTGTACAGGAAGACACAGGAGCGCTCAGCTGCTTTGACGAAGATCGAGCGCGTATACGTGCCGGTCGTATCGAGGCCTGCGGGGACTTGATCGAAATAGTGAGCGTTCGAATCGGTATTTGTCCCCTCCACCAACTTCTGAGCCGTCTGCGCACCATCCGGCGCGGCAGCGGCGGCAACGACCAATGACACGCGCTGCTTCGACCACGAGCCTGCCGTGAAATCCTGCGAATTTCGTAGCAGGTTGGTACTTCCAAGGTCGATCCAAACGTCATTGACCGCCTTGGCAACCGGCGTGACCGACTGTCGGAACGTCGTGTTCTTCGCGTTAGTTTGAGCCTGGACCGCGGCGATACTGCTCGCGTTCGCAGCGTCACCATCAGCACGCGCGGACTGCTCCTGCGTGATGGCCGCGGCGTTCGCGCTCGCCGTCGCTGTAACCGCGTCGACGCGCTTACCCAATGCGCTATCAGCGTCGGCCCGCGCCTGCTGCTCAGCCGTGATCGCCGCCTTGTTCGAACCGACATCCGCCGTCACGGCATCAATACGCTTGCCAAGCGCCGAGTCGGCGCTCGCCCGCGCACTGGCTTCGCTGCTGATGTCAGCCTTGTTGGCGTTCGCAGTCGCCGTCACCGTATCGATTCGACCCGACAATGCTGCGTCCGCAGTCGCACGCGTGTTCGATTCAGTCTGAATCGCGCCGGCGTTCTGCCCGACCGATACCTGCAGCGACGAAATCGCCGATGCGTTCGCCGAGTCTGCGGCGACACGCGCATTCCTCTCATCGACGATCAGACCGCTCGGCAACGTTTCCAGCTTCGCGTTGCTCGGATCTTGCAGCCCGGTCAATTTCACCGAAAGTTGCTGCCGCGCCGTCGTCTCCGCCGTGTCGGCAGTCGCGCGGGCCATCGCTTCATTCGTGAGCGCAGCGCTGCTCGCACCGGGTGCCGGTCGGCCGACAGCGACCCAATCGATTTCGAAAAAGTCCTTAGCCGTCGGCGCCAGCGCCAAATACACACGAAGCTGGCTGACGCTGCCGCTCCACGCCTCGTTCAGCATCACGACCGCGATGCCGCTCTCGTCGTAGTCCGGCTCCGGGATCGCCAGGTTCGACCACGTGCCCGCGATGTTGCGGCCGATGAAACCGTACCACCCCGGATTACCCGTCTTTCGAATACGAAGGCGAACCTGTCGATATTCGTCGCCGTTGATGTCGAGCGATGCCGGTGATTGCACGTACCCCTTCGCAACCGCCGGCGGCCTCAGCCAGGACGCCGTCACCGTCGGCGTCCCGGATTGCGCCGTCCAGCCGTCTACCCCGTTCGTGAAATACCAGATTTGCGCATAGTCGAACTGCTCGCCGACGCCGGCCTGAAGCTGCGTGATCTGCTGTACGACCGACTCATACTGAGTCACGCGCGCGTCGCGTTCCTGACCGATCAGCCCACTCGTTACCTTGCTGAGATCGGCACCGTCGTACGCGCCGCGTAGCTGCGTCGCCAGTAGCTCACGCTGGTTCGCCTCCGCGTCAACAGCGGACGCGCGCGCTACCTGCTCGGCCTGGATAGCGGACGTGTTCTGCCCGATCGCTGCCGTGTTCGTATCAATTCGGCTCGAGAGCGACGAGTCCGCCGCCTGCCGCGCGGATTGCTCCGACGCAATCGAAGCGCCGAGCTTTGCGGCCTGATCGGCCAGCTCGCGCGCCTGCACATCGGACGCGGCCTTGATGGCTGCGTCGCGTGCAGACGCTTCGCCGGCGATTGCCGTTGTCCGAGCCGAAGCCTCGGCCGCGAGTGCCGCCTGACGGTCCTCGATCTCCTTCTTGATGGCCGCGATGCGGTCCGCGACTTCCTGCTCAATCTCCGCGGCGCGTACTGCAGCCTCCGCAGCGATGGCCGCATTCCGCGCCAGCACCTCATCCGCCAGCGCCTGCGCGCGAGCGGATGCCTCCGCATTGATCGCACTGGCACGCGCAGCCGCCTCCGCGGCGATCGCGCTGGCTCGGTCCAATACCTCCTTTGCGATCGCCGTCGCGTTGCTCGAAACGTCTTTCTGGATGCTAGGAATCGCATCGATCGGCTTCTTCAGGTCATCCCCGAGCGCCGAATGCCAAATCTGACCTTCGAAATACTTTTCGTACTCGCTTTGATCAGTCGCCGGCTGGCCCTGCACACCCGGCCCGGTAGCCGGGAACCACGATCCGACATTTCCCGACCGGTCAACCAGCCGCGCCCAGAAATAGAACACCTGACCAGGCGCCAGCCCTTGAATCGACGTCGACGCCTGCGGATATGCGAAGTCCGACAGCTTGATCGCGTCAGCACGGTTCGTCGTGCGGCTTTGCCATACCTCCGTACGTTGCGTGTCACCTGCCGTACCGTCGGCCGGGAACGACCAGCTAAGGTTGATCCCGTAGACGACGCCGGCCGCCTTCAGCGATGCAACCGCGGGCGGCGGCGTCGTTTTCCCGGCCAGCGTCGTTTCCGCGCTCACGGCAGGCAGCGACGTGACGTTCATCACGTTCTGCGCACGAACGCGAGCGACATATCGGCCCTGATAGATCCCCGGAATCTCGACCTGCAGGCCGCCCGTCTGAGCAACGCTAACCCAGTCGCCGTTGTCCTTCCGCCATTCCGGGAGATACGTCACAGCCTTGTCAGCGGCATCCCACGCGATAACCATGTTGGTTTTCGCGATGCCCTGATCGACGACCGAGTACGTCGAAATTCGGACATTCGCCGGAGGCGCCTGTACCGAAGGCGGAACGACTGTAATCGGACGCTGCTGAATCTGTGCGCCGTCATCGATCGCCGCGTACTTGCCCGGTTCGTGCTTCGTCGCCGTGATCGTGTACGCGATCTGCCCTTCGTCGTCGCTTTCCTGCACGCTGACAACTCGATAGAGCTGCGCGGCAATTTCGTCACTCTCCAGCATCCATACTGCGCCGGAAACCGGATCGGCATCGAAACGGTCCACCAACACCAGCACGTCGCCATCGGCCGACTTCACCGCTCGCGACTGCGCCACACCCGACGGCAGGATTGCCGTGAAGCGATCGCCCGGCGCGACGGTCGGCGCCTTGTCCAGCGTGACGACATTCCCGGCCACGGAACGAATCCGGCCGCCGATGCGCCGCCCCGCCTTCTTCGGATCAGCAATTGCGATCACCTGACCCGGGCCGACCAGGACTCCATCCATGCCGACCTGAAATGACACGGTGCCGGCTTCATATCTGGATGTCAGCAGAATCCACTGTCCGAGCCGATGCGCCTGCGCCTGCGACGTGCAGCCGAACGCAGTGACCTGCGTCTTGACGACGCCGTACCGAGCAATACCGTCCTCGTCAGGGACGTACTCGACGGCCTGCTTGTACTGGTTCGTCGGATCGTTGTAGCTGACGAGCGCAACCGTGTACCGCGTCTTACGCTCGCTGCCGACATACCGGAACGCACCATCGATCACGTTGGCCGCGGTGTACACGTACACCGGATCGGACGGCATATCCGCCGACGCAACTACGGCACCCGGCCCCCAGTACGCAATCCCCCGGAAAACGCTGGCGATGTCCTGCAGCACTTTGAACGCGTCGGCCGCCGACTGGATCACGCAATTGCACGTGAAGCGCGGCTCGACGCCGCCCTTGCCGTCCGACACCAACACATCGCAGTAGCGCGCGATCTCGTACAACCCCCACTTGTCGATCATCGACGCATCTACGGTTTTGCCGAGGCCGTAGCGATCGTTCAATAGCAGGTCGTAGAAGATCCATGCCGGATTGTTCGTCCACGCTAGTTTGAACGTGCCGTCCCACGCCCCCGAGTACGTGCGCGTCTCGACGTCATAATTCGACGGCACGCGGACGATCAGCCCGCGCACTTTGTACGACCGCACCGGCACTTGCGAAAACGAGCGCGCGTCAAACGTCATGCCGACAAGCGCCGTCATCGGATAGCGCAGCTTCCGATCGATGACCTCGGTGATCGCCTCGATGTTCACCGTATCGGCAATCAGCGAACTGTGCTGATTCGGCGTGATGCGGCGCACGCGCACCAACCAGCCAGCTTTCGCGCGCGGCAATTCGATCCGATGCGAACGCTCGTAGAGCGACGTCGTCTTGCCGTCGAACGCTGCCGACAGCACCTGCGCATACGAACCGCCGTCAACCGACAGATCGATCGCATATTCCACGCGATAGCCGAACACGCCCGACGCAGGGTCGCTTTTCTGAAGTGCCGGCACGCCAAATCGAATTCGGACCGCCGTGAGCTGCGGGTTCTGCACCTGACGTACCCACGGCGCGTCAGACGTCAATTGCACGCCAACAGCCGATTCGCGCTCGACAGCCGGAAAGCCCGGGATGAACTCCTGATCGATCGTGCCCGTGCGAACGTCAACACTGTAGTTCTGGAAATTGACCGAACCGTCGGAATTCTGGATTGGCGTGCCGTCGAGATAGACCGACTGCATGCCGTTGACGAGCCCGACAATCGGCCCTTCCGAAATGATGTCGAGCACCTTCGCGCGTGCCGTGGAATGGAGGCTGTCCGGCGACTCACTGCTCCCTCCGCCGCCGCCCCCACCTTTCGCGCCGTTGATGCGCTTCCGGCCGGATTCCGCGTATAGCTTTTTCACACCTGATCCTCTGCGTAGATGCCAGAACTGGCGACCTTCGATCCCACGACCATCTCGCCATAGACCAGCGGAAGCGGCTCGCCTTGTGCCGCGCTGTTGACCGGTCCGTTGAAGTAGTAGGACGTGCCGTTATCAGCCACGCCCGCGAGCCCGGCCTGTTGCGGGCTCAGCATCTGGGCGACACCGCCGAGCGCCATGGAGACGCCCAAACCGATCAAGGTCGGCTGGTTGAACACGAAACCGGCAACGGCGAGTGCAGCGCCGAGAATCGTCTGAAACAGGCCGCCGCTTTTGCTGCCGATAATCACCGGCGCAATTCGGATTGCGTCGTCGCCCACCGGTGCGCCGAGATCGTCTTTCGACAGGTTTCTACGCCCGTTGAAAACAGCAAATGTCAGCCCCTTGCTGCGGGCCTCCAGCAAGAATTGGCGAAAGCCGGGAATGAGCACCGACAATGCGCGCACCGCCTCTGCAGTCGACGACACGGCCAACCGATGAATCCGGCCGAATCGTGCGCCTGCGATCCCGTAAAGCCTCACTTCACGCAGTCGTTCGTTCAATTCGCGCCTCCGACGTAACGGAGCACCGTCGTGCATGAGTCGCGCCACATCGAACCCCATACGGCTCGACAGGACAGCCGCCCGTACATGTGATGCCCGAACATCCCGTCACCGAGATACACACCGGAGTGATTCGGCACACCGTTCTTGCTGCGGACCTGCATCAGCAACACGTCGCCCGGTTCGAGCGTCGCGTCTCGCCCCATGTCGAGGAAACCCGCGTCCTGGTAGTGCGCGATATACAAGTTCGAGTAGCCGTCGTTCCACCACCCATCCTTGCGTTCGAAATCCGGAAGTGCGACGCCGCGCTCGGCGAGATACCAGTCGCGCACAAACGCGTAGCAGTCGAGCACGCCATGCACGTATTCGCGTCCGTACAAGGGCGCGACGTATCCGCTCGGGCCGAACTCGCACCAGTCGTCGACGCCGAGCGAACCATCGGCCTGCACGCCCAGCGAGACAACCAGCCACGACGCGATGCCGGCGACCTCGCACATCGCGCGATCGCCCATACTCGGCTGTGCAGCTCCATTCGGATGCGAGTGCACGACGGCGACGACCTCACCAATGTCCTCAGCTGCCGCATAGTCCTCGGGCTCAATCGCAAATTGCTCGGTCGGCGACATCGCAACATTCCGGCAAGGCACGTACTCGTCGCCAGCCTCAGCTCGCACGACCAGCCCGCAGCACTCGCGCGGATACTCGGCGAGCGCGTGCTCCGCGATCGCTTGCTTGATTCGTTCGTCCATAAAAAAACCCGCCAGTTGGCGGGTCCATGTAGTGAGGTTTGATTGATGGCTAGGCGAGCGTGTCGCACAAAAAACCGCCGTGCGGTAGCGGGTTATTGGCGCCGTATCGGCACTCGCATCCGCTGATTTTTTGACTGCATCGGTCGAGTGCCGGGTCACTCACCGGCATGTCGTTCTTGTCGAAGAACACCATTGCGGTGTATCCACATTCCGGGCCGCGATAGCGCCACTGGCACGTCCCGACAATCTGACGCGCCGGTACTTGCTGACCGCCGAAGTCGAGCGGCGACGACAGCGTGAACTCAACCTGCACGCCAGGTTGCTCGTCGCTTTTCTGCTCGACTCGCCACTGCTCGATCGGCCACTGTTCATTCGGGTCCGCGGACGGATTCCCGTCCGGGAAATTGATTGCGTCGAGATACTTCGCGAGCGTACGGCGACGGTACACCTTCGCTCCGACAAGATCCTCCAACGCGATACACATCGCTGTGATCGTGCCGTTGATGTCGCCAACGGTCAGCGTCGGCGACGGCTGTCGTGCATCTGACGTCCGCTCGAACCCAGCCCCCTGAATCGGCCAAGGCCTGTACTCCTGTTCCTGCCAAACGATAGACCTCGATTGCGAATGGCCATGAAACCGCAGAACTTCGCCGCCGATCTCCGAACAGTCGAGCTCGAATAGCTCGATTCGGTGACCGGGCTCGAGGCCCTGAATATCCGCCGTGATCGCCATCAAACCTCCGTTGTCGCTTCCGGATCGCGCTTGAGCGCCTGTACTTCTTCTGACAACTTCTGGATCGCATGTAATGCAACCGTGAGCAAACGAGTAGCATCCGGCGACAGCGTACCGTCGCTAAGCGTGTTGACGAGCCAGGGCGCAATGCCGGCCGCTTGTTGCGCTAGTACACCGTGCTCTACGTGGTAGCCGCCGTGCGCAGCGTCGTAATCAAATTCATAGAACTTGAGCGATTGGACGAGCGCAATAGGATCAATCTGCGTAGGCTTGATGTTCTCTTTGTAGCGAGCATCCGAGGTAAAGTAGTTCGTGCCAATCGCACCGATGTCTGATTGCCATTCGACATAGCCGTTCGACCTCCTGGGCTGATTGACCCACGCCCCATTTGCCTGTGGATGCTGCATCACCAACCATGCCAGTTCTTTCGTATCCCTCTTTCTGAAATATGGCGCGGTCAGCGTATTCGAGCCGAATCCAAAGTTGCTAACCGAGTCGGGGCCGATAAAGGTATCAGTCAGCAACCTTCCTTGTGCGGTTCCGTCTACTGAGATTTGCGGCGAACTTCCGTCCCACGAAATGTTGTATGTGTGCCCGTCGCGAGTAACGTAGTTCCCAGCAGCCTGCTTCGAGTTCGGGTCGAAATTCCCGCTATCCCAAGGCGTTTTACCCGCGAAAGTGGGGCGGCCGGAAAACGCTGGTGCACCAGCGAGATACGCAATGCTCGCCTCTTGGGAGTACAGCGACGGCCATGCACCGCCTTCCAGTTTGATCCTACGGAACTGGACTGCTGCCGCGCCAGGGGCGACGACATTGGCATCACAGCCCTTGCGAATGCGCCCGTAAGCAGCACCCGTCGTTGTCCCCGTAGCGGTGTACAGATTCCACGATGCCGACGACGTATTCGATAGAGAAAGACGTACAACGTCTTTGGCAATCAACTTCTTTGCAGAATCGTACGTATCGAGCGCAACATACATGGTTCCTGGCGTGCTTCCCGCCATTGCCATCTCAGCCTGCAAACAGACAGCACTGGGAAACAAGATAAAAAAATCAGACACGTCCTCCAAAGCGCTCCCGCCCGGGATAGCTGACGAGTTTCCGAATTTTGGCCCGCCGTTTCCCCCGTCGTTTCTAGCGCCGAAATTCGCGGAACTCCATCCGATATCTCCGAACTCTGCGGTGCTATTAAAGAGCAGGTTGTATCGGTGAACCGCAACAAGCGAACCTCCGAGGGTCATATTTCCCCTGACGATCTCATCTGCGAGATATGAACGGCCTCGCAAAAGCACACGCCACACGTTCCCGCCGTCCGTATCTACTAATATGGACTCCCCGACATTTAGATCAATTGTGGTAAACGAATTTCCGGAGCCCGCCGCAGCGGCAATTGTGACTTTCTTCCCGACGTTACGTAGGTGGATAACACCGTCGGTCGGACACGTCGACGCGATCGGCAGATTGACTGTTCCTTCCGACGAGAGGTTGATATTCACCCGCTTACCGACATGACCGACGGTCAGTACCTGCGCAGCCGTAATCGTTGATGCCGTGGTGAGCGGCACTTGCGCGTTCAGCACATCAACGTTCCCGTTGAATTTCGTGTTCGCCGTACGCTGATCGTCTCCACCGGAGCCCGTCGGAATCGTTCCGAGATTTGCTTTTTGAAGTGATGCCATGTCAACCCTTACGGCGCGAATGTCTGTTCAAACTGTGCAGTGATCGTGTACACCTTGCCGTTTTTCACCGGCTCGGTGTACTTCTCGCATACGAAGCGTCCCTGCGGGCGAAGCGGCGGCGTCCAAAAGAACGACACCGCGCCGGCGTGCGAGTCGAGGAACGCGAGAATTGCGGAAATCGTGTCAGCCTTCCCGACAAACCGCAGGTTGTAAGTCGCCACCCGATTGTTGAGGCCGTCCGCCGAGCGCTGCGTATACCCGTCACCGAACCCGGCCTTTCGCACACGTAGCGCTGTATCGCCGCCGAATCCTTCAACAGTCGGCGACCAGATAAACGTATCGGTCATTACGCAACCCCGTTCCTGAGTTTCCAGAGCGAACCACCTTGACGACTTTCAGCGGCAATTAGCCCTTGGATCAGTTGCTTAAGCTTCTTCACGAACTCAGCGCTCGCCATCATCTGCGATGGATTGCCGGATCCGCCGTCGATCGTCAACGGAATGTTTAATGTGACGCCACCATCCTGGCCGCCGGGCACGCTAACACCGCCGTCGCGGCCGCCAACGAGCCCGCCGTTCGCAAACTTCGCGAATCCGACGTCGCGCCCGCTGTTGATCGCCTCCAGCAACCGAAGAACGCCCGGCTTCCGAACGGCAGAAGCCTTGACCACGAACTCATCGTTCGAAAGCCACGCCGGGATGCTGTCGCTCGTCGACGTCCCCGGCCCGGTAACGCGGCCGCCCGTCGCAAGATGGAATCCGTACGCATTTCCACCGCCGCTCGCGAGCGCATCGGTCAGCCCACCACCGATACCACCAAGCAGGGACGACGAGCTGAATCCGCTTGCCGCCGACGCACCCAAGCCGATCGCATTCCCGAGCCAACCGAACACGGGCGCCAGCGCCGCCCGCGCGGCGAACCGCGCGAGATCGGCGATCATGCTGTCGACCAGCCCCCGAAAATCCAACTTCCCGGTCGCCGCGAACGACGTGACCGCATCCTCCAGATTCCGGAACGAGCTGGTGAAGGCTTCCTCCGCTCGGCCTGCGGCGTTCTCCGCCGACTCCTGGTACAGCGCAACCGCCCGGCTCGCGCCAACGCGCCAATCACGCTGCATAGCGAGGCGTTGATCGAAATAGCCGCGTTCGCGCTCGACCTGCTCGGCCTCGGCACGGTTGATGCGGTCAATCTCCGCCAGGTACTCCGGCGAATTGAGCGTGCCGTCTTTCCGCGCGCCCTTCGTCAGCTCGTCACGCCGGCGCCGGAATTCGTCGCTGACACGGCTCGTCGCTTGATTCAGCTCGCGCGCGTTGTCACCCATCGACATCGCAGCGAGTTCGCGCTCGACTTCGCGCTGACGTTCCGTCGCGTAGTCGGCCAGTTCAGCGTCAATCTGCGCGCTGCGCTCCTTCAGCTTGTTGATCGCGTCGTGATAGCGAACTTCCTTTTCGAGCTGAACCGCACGGTCGTATGCCGCTCGAATCGATGCCTGGTCACGGATTAGGCTCTTGTCACCGTCCGACAGCTTCGTGCGCTTGCTGGCCAGGTCGGTCAGCTTCTGATCGAAGCCGATCCGGTCCTTCTCCGACTGCGTGAGCTTGTCGGTCGCGACTGCTTCGACGCGCAACTGCGCAATCCGCTGCTCGATGTTGTCGAGCAGACGCTGGCTCTCCGGGTCGGATCGCGCGCCACCCGACCGAGCCTTGTGCCCCAAGGCCGGCGCATTGACGCTGATCCGGGCGACCTGCGCAGCCGACTCCGACACCGTGTCGTCGAACGCCTGCTTGCCGCGAGCAGCCGCGGCAGCGCGAGCGGCGTCAGCGTTGAACCCGAATTTCTCGAATTTCTTGCTGACGAGATCCGCCTGAAATTCAGCCAGGGCCGCGGCAACGACCATCTGCTGATTCATCAGCGCCAGTTCGCGCGTCAGGTTGTCGATATTCCGACGGGCACCGGCCTCGGCCTTCGCATCCTTGTCCTGAATCGCCTTTTCGAGCGATTTGTACGCGTCCGCTCGACCAGCCATCAAACCGGCCTGTCGCGCCTCGGCAGCGTTTGCGCCCTTCGTCTTCGCCTCGTATTCAGCCCGCTGCCGCGCGGTCATGCCGATGACGTCCGATGCTTCCTTCAGCTTGTCGACGTACTTGTTCCACGCCTCGGCACCCATGCCGCCCGCGAAGAAATTGTTTTCCTCGGTAAGCAACCGGATACCGTCTGCCGCACTGCGCGCCGCTGCATTCATCGCATCGAGCGTGCGCGCTCCCTTGTCAGCGGCCGCGCCGGCGATGTCAATGGCAGATGCAGCCCTTACAAGCTCGGATCGGAGATCATCCCCGCCCTTCGTCGCATCGACGAATACGTCGACGAGTCGAGATAGCTCGCGCGACTTCTCGTCGACGCCAAGGTTCTCCGACTTGATCCGGTTCAGTCCCTCCATGAACCGATCCAGCGCGGCCTCGTTCTCCGGCGTGATGATCGGTGTACCATCGCCGAAGTTTGGAAGCGTGACGCTTTGCGACGCTCGCGCAGCGAGACTCGCATAAGCCTCCGCGATGTCGCTCGCCGCGGTGGCCTGCATTTGCTTTGCGCGATCACGCTCGACCTGCTGCAACAGCGGGGAGAGCTGCCGATACTTCTCGATGATCTGATCGAGCGGCGCCTGCATGTCGATCAGGCTCGACGTCGCACTGCTCGCGTGATCCCGGAAAACTAACCAGTTCACGGCAGCGCCGAGCGCAACCGTGCCGACAGTCGTGAGAATGCCCGGCAGGCCGCCAACGACCGACAACAGCCCGGAGCCGACTGTGCGCATCAGCGAGCCGGCGCGCGCCGCAGCAGTCTGCGCTACCGCCGCACGTTCGGTCGCAGCAGCAAGGCCCGCAGTCGCCGCCGTGGCACCGCGCTCGGCACTTTCCCGGGCGCGCGTCGCTGCCGCCACCTCGCGCTCCGCGACAGCGAGCCCCTTTTCCGTTTCCGCCAGCGCGGCCGCATATCGCGTTTGATCGACTGTGCCCTTGGCTGCGGCCGCCTCCAACGCAGCGCGACGTTGTTGCGCCAGCGCGAGTGACGCCTCTGCGCGCGCAAGCTCCCCTTGAGCCGCGGCAGTTTCGCGCGCGATGACCGCTGCGTACGGCGTCCCGGCGATCCGCGAACCGATCTCCTGGCTGTTCGCAAGATTCGACCGCGCCGTCGCGACCTGCGCCACGGCACTCGCCTCGATCGCCCGCGCCTCGGCGAGCTTCGCCTCCGTATACCGGATTGAGCCAGCCGTGAGCGCCGACTGCATGGCAAGGCTCTCGCGCATCGCGCGCATGCCGGCCAGTTCCGCCTGTGCCGCAACCTCTGCGGCCTGCGCATTCTGCAGTTTCGCGGCCGCCGCATCGCGGTCGCTCTGCGCCCGCGTGATCGTCACCAAAGCGGCCGCGTTCTCCGCCTGCGCCTTCGCGAGCAGCGCCTGGCGCTCGGCATTCCACGCGATCGCCGACTTTCCGGCAGCCACTGCCGTCTGGACGAAATACACCGCGAGTCGGCCGGCAGCGAGCGACGCGCTGATCTTCGCGATCTGGTCGATATGCTCGGCAACGTAGATGATGCCTTGCGACAGCTTTGCGCTCGCGCCCGTTGCCTGATCGGCCTCACCGATGTACTTAAGAATCTCCGTATGCAGGCGCGTCATCGACTGATCGACGGTCACCTGCATCTTGGAGAACAGCGCGTCAGTGCTCGACGATGCGTTCTTCAAGGCGTCGATGAGGTTTTCGACCGTCAGCTTGCCGGCTTCCGCGAGCCCCTTCAACTCGGACGAGCTGCGCCCCATCCCGCGCGCGATTGCCTCGGCGACGCCCGGCAGTTCCTCGAGCACGCTATGCAGGTCTTGGCCGCGCAACTGACCGGACGCGAACGCCTGACCCAGCTGCACGATACCCATCCGGGCCGTATCCGCCGAAACACCGGAGAGCGCGACCGCTTTGCTGATCGTCTCGACCAGCGGGCCGACCTCCTTGATCGACAGGCCGAGGTGACCGGTATTGTTCGCGATCCGCTGGTACAGTTCGGCCGTCGCGTCGAGCGGCTGCCGCGCCGTACGCGCGATTTGGACCACATCGTTTTGCGCGATCGCGAAATCGATCTGGTCTCGCGTAACGATCTTGAGCCGGTTACTCAGGTTCGTCCACTCATCGGCGTACTCGATGAGCTGATGCACGCCGAAAGCCGCGGCCGCCGCCTCGGCATACCCGCGAATGGATCCGCGAGCGGCCTCGATCGCGCGCACCGTGACCTGGACGCTCGATGCATTCGACGCGAATGCTGCGTCGGCGGCCCGGCCTCCGTCCCGGACCGCGTTGAAATACCCGCCAGCCGTCGACGCCAGCCCGCGCATACGTCGGTCGTATTCGGTCGTGTTCGCGGTAACGCTGACAATCAGCTCGCGCAGACTCGTTGCCATAGTTCTTTTCCGCCTACTTTGCCATGCTCGCGAGGGCAGCGAAGAATGGATCGTCCGCAACCTCTTGAGCCGCCTCCGACTCGCCGCCGCCCCAGTTCGGCAGCATGTCGGACACCTTCACCTTCGCGCCCTGTGCCTGGAACACCGCCGATGCGACCATCGCGGCATGCAGGTCGTAGCGGTCGTCGCTGATCGGCGACTCGGCGTCCAACGCCTGCCACAGCACAAACTCGGCCGCTGACATCGACGAGCGCAGCTCGGCGAGCGTCTTGCCGAGGCGCAGCGCCAACGTCAGTTCGAGTCGGAGGTCGGGGTTTCGGCGGAAGGCTTTTTTCCCGCTTCGTCCGGATCGGCGTTGAGATCGCCCAGCTCGATCGCCTTGGTAACGATACGGTCGTGCGCAACGCCGAACGCTTCGGCAACGGCCTCAACGTCACCGTCTTCGAATTCGCGGCGCCAGCCCTCCGGCGTGTCGACGAACAGGACACGCACGAACAGGCGCGCGTACGACGTCCGGTAGTCTTCGGCGCTGACGCGGGCGTACTTCGCGCGCGCCGTCTCTTGATCGTCGTCAGGCTCCACGCCCGCTGCCATGCGGAGCGGTTCGAGCCAGAAGGCGCGATCTTCGAGCAGCGGCTCACGCACCGCGACGGTGACGCCGCCCCATTCCGGCATCGACAGAAATTCGTGCTTCCAGCCGGCCAGCGGATTGAGAATCGCGGCGCGCAACGCGCCGGTTTTTGTCTTGTTGCTCATCTTCTATTCCTCACTGGTTCATCGGATTGGTCAGCCTGCCGGCGGCGCCGGCGGCGGCACTTCCTTCGGCGAACCGCTGACACGGACGCTGTACGTCGACGTCACGATGCCGTCGACGCCGGCCGACCACGTGTACTGACGGACCATACCGATGAACAGAAACTGCGCGCCGTTTCGGAACGTGACGCGGAAAACTCGCTTTTCGCCAGTTCCGCGCGCAGCCCGGAGGATCACCTGGCCCTCGTCGTCGGACGAATAGTTGCCGTCGACCGAAAACTCCCCCGGATCCGGCAGCCCCAGCTCGGATTCCTTTTCCTCGCTCGCCAGCGTCGTCGCATCGATTTCCGACGACTGCCCGCCCTGCCACTGGACGGTCTTGCTCGTCGTATTCAGATCGACGAAGACGAGCGTCTTGTCATCGAGGTCCGTCGAAACGGTCTTCGATACCTCGACCTTCGTGCCTTGCGCCTTGATGCGCTTGCTTTTCTCGGCCATAAGCCCCTCAGAATGAAAAAGGCCCGCACTCGGCGGGCCAAACAGAAATTGAATCGGTCAGAACTGCACGGATATTTCGAGACTCACCCGGAAATCCCCGGTATCGCTCGAAAAGTCATCGGGCAATTCGCTGACACCACCGACGGCGAATATCCCGCTTGACGACGCCCGGTCGATCACCCGATCGGCGATCGCGTCTGCCTCGGTATAGGTACTCGCGTACACGTCGATCTGGAACACGCCCGACTTACCGCCGGTCGCTCCGCCAAGCGCAATATCGCGCTCGCCGCTCACTCGCGACACGACGTAGTACGGCGATTGCGCTTTTGACCCGGCGACGCCGACGTACCCTTTCGCGCTGCCTACGGACCCGATCGCGTCACGGACGACAAGTGCACTCAAAGTCCACCCCCGATCACCATATCGATCGCACGTGCAAGCTCCGTTCGAATCGCGCCCTCGGCCTGGGCAATCGAAGCGTCAAAGGCTGGTCGTATGAACGGCTCCGCCCTCATGTGCTGCGTTCCGAGTTCCACAAAGCGCCAGTAAAAAGCATTCGTCGGCGACTCGGCCTTTCCCTTAGTCCGAACTCGCACACCAGCCGTCGCGATGCCCGGCGACTCTTTCTGACGAAGCGAGGTCGATTGGATGTTGCGCTTCAGCTTCCCCGTCTTCTTGGGCGCTCGCGTCCGAGCTTCATCGCGGATCACTTTTGCACCCGCCAACGTCGCGCGCCGGAGCGCCTTCGTCGACTGCGCCTTCGCGAGCTTTGCGAAGTCGGCTTGCAGGTCAGCCAGCCCAAGTACTTGGACACTAGACATACTTCTCCCCCACCTTTACCGACAGGTCGAGATACCCGCGCGTACGCGCGGGCAGCACGGCCGTGATGTCGTACAGCCGACCGCCATACCGCACGCGCATTTGCTCGTCGATTCCTGCTCGATAGCGAATGCGCATGCTGGCGACCGTGGAACCTCGCACCGCCCCCGAGACGACGTGCTCTTTTCCGTTCACGAACAGCACATCGGCCCACGGGCGCGCATGGACTACCCATGCGCCCGGCAACGGTTCGCCATTCTCGTTTTCTTCACCGCTCGGCCGCTCGATGACGATTCGCTCTTTCAGTTTCCCGGCCTTCATCAAAACCTCGGTGGAACGGTGATGGAATCGAGCAGGAGATCGGCATAGCCGTCCGGCATTTGCGCGACTGTCTGGCCTTCGGAGAACAGCTCTCGATGATCGTAGGCCCATGCCGCCGCAAGAAGCATCCACGAGCGCACCGACGGATGCTTGTCGATGTCGATACCGGCCCGATACGTGATCGTCACGACACTCGCATGAGGCCACCGAGCGGTGCCGAGCGGAGCGCAAAGCGTTTCTCGGCCCAGTTGAACTACCTCATATCCACCCGGATCGAGCGTCGATGCAAATCCGGTCGCATCGCGCGCTTCGATGCTATCGACACCGAGCACTTGCCCCACGGACAACGAGAACTCACCAGCTGGGAAGCCGGCAAGCCGTTCGACATACCGCGCTTTCCGGATAGCCGCACCGGACTTTCTCTCGGCTGCCTGGCGCGCACCTGGAATCACGATGTTTTCGACGAACTGGCGTTCATCTTCATCATCGATTCGACACTGAATTGCGACTTCCTCGAAGGTAAGCGGCTCAACATCGTCCAGGTATTCGACGAGAACAGCAGCCATCCCGGATCACCCCTTTGCCGCTGCGGCCTTGCCCGTTTCTGCCTTTTGCGAGGCTTTCGCCTCCTTCGGTTCTGGCGCGGACGCGTCCGCGATTCCTGCATCGACGAGCCGGGCCGCGTGCTCGTCTTCGAACCCAGCGACATCGCCGGGCGTGTACTGTGCGTAGTGCCGCTTGAACTTGACCACCTTCATGTTTTTCTCCGACATGCTGCCTGCCCGCCAACAGGCGGGCGGCACGGTTACAGATTCGCTTACGCGCCCCAGGTCACGCCGGCCAGCACGGAAATCGACTCGACGTGACGCGGACCGAAGTCGTTCTTCGCGATCACGCGGATCAGCGTCTGATCGCGCTGGAACGCGCTGATCATGTTGCCGTCGGCGTCCTTGTAGGTCGCCTCCTTGCTGTAGTCGATTTCCAGCGTTTCTTCCTCGCCGATGAACACGTCGCCGAAGTCGGTGAAGTAGATTTCCGACTCGTTCGCACCGTCGCCGAGATTGATCGGCACTTGCGTCGTCTTGCCGACCGGATAGCCCTTCAGCATGCCGTTGGCGAGTTCCGGATAGACCTTGTTGCCGTTGCCATCGCGCAGGCCTTCGAGGAATCGGAACGTACGCGGCGCCATGATCCAGCCCGGCTGCGTGAGGTTGGCGTCGGCGTTCTCCAGCGCCAGAATGGCCTTGCCGAGATCCGTTTCGATCTTTTGCAGCGTCGAACCGTCGCTGGCCGGCAAGACGTTGCCGGGAAGCGCCCAGAAGCGGAGGCCCTTCGGGGTGTTCGCGGTGCCGTCGTCGCGAATGAATGCCTTGTCTTCGCGCGCCCCGATTGCGGCCGTGAGGTCACCGACCACGATCTGATCGACGTTGGGATTCACGCCGGCGTACTTGATCAGGTCGTTCGCGATCGGGACCAGCGCGGCCATCTTCTTGGCCGTCAGCTTCAGATCGTCGAACTGTTGTTGCGTCGTCGGGATGTCGGTGTCGGCGCCGATGTAGCCGACGATGGCGCCGCCCTTCAGACGCGGGATGGTGATATTTCCGTTCGAGAGCGGCAGCGTACGAGCGCCGAGCTTGCGGACCACGGACTTCGGGCGCAGCAGTTCGATGACCTCGCTCGACAGGTTCTCGGGCACCAGGACGCCACCCGCGCCCGGCGAAAGGGTGTTCAGCGACATTGCGACCTCTTCGCCGAAGCCGCGCTCGATCGCGATTTTCGACGCGAGCTGCGCATCCCCCCGCGCCGCCGCAAGCGCGCGAACCATGCGGGCCATCTTCGCGCCCTTCACTTCCTGCGCCTTCGGCTGTGCCGGCACGCTCGCCGCGGCCGGCGCAGCAACGGCGGCCGGCGCCGGGTCAACCGGCACTGCCGCAGCTGCGGCCATCCGCTCCGCCGCTTCCGCGCGCTCGATCTGCGCAGTCAGATCGTTGAATTTCGAGCTGAGATGATCGAATTCGGCTTGCTGCTCGACCGACAATGCGGTGCCGCCCAACTCGATCGCCGCAAGCGCCTGCACACGCTGGTTGACGGCTGCGCGTTCGCGGCGGAGTTCATTGATGTTCACTTACCTTCTCCTAAAAAAAATGCCACCCAAAGGTGGCAGTGCTCAACTGAGACGCGAACGCGCTCGGATGTTGATCGTGAAAAATTCGATTTTTGGCCAGTTACATCACGGATTGCATGTTCATCGCGGCCGCGCGCGCGGAGACACTACGCCGCGCGTTGCCGCTCTGGCGCTCGGTGCGCGATGCGCGCACTTCGGCAGCAATCCGGTTGATCGCTGCCTGCGGCGTCTCGACGCTATCCGCAAGCCCTGCATCGACACCTTGCTGACCGAAGAAGATGCCCGCCTGCGTGTCCTTCACCGCTTGCGTGCTCAGCCCGCGGAAGCTCGCGATTGCATCGACGAACTGCTTGTAGCTGTTTTGCACCATGCTGGTGAGGAACGCCAGCGACTGATCGCTCAGCGGCTCATGCGGGGTGAGATCGTTCTTGTGATTCCCGGCAAACACCGAGGTCACCTTGATCCCTTGCTGCTCATCACGCTTCGAAACGTCGAGATGGTTGGCGATGACGCCGATCGAACCCACGCCGGACGTACGGCTGACGATGACCTTCGATGCAGCGGCGGCGATCAGATACCCGCCCGAGAATGCCGAGAAGTTGACGATCGCCGTGACCGGCTTCACCAGCGACGCAGCCCGAATATCGTCGGCCAGTTCGAATGCGCCGGTCGCGCTCCCGCCATTGCTGTCGATATCGAGAACGATGTGCTCGACGGCCGGATCCGCAACTGCCTGATTCACGGCAGTTCGCAGGCCTTCGTAGCTGGTCATCGGCTCGCACGGGTTCATGTGAGCGGACCGCGACACCAGGATTCCCGAAACCGGAATGATGTCCATACCGGTATCAGCTACCAGGGCACGACGACGCTCCGATGCCGCGGCCATCTGCACACCGCTGTCGAACTCATCGTCCTCCATGATCTTCGGCTGTGCGTTGTTCACGGTCAGGTTGACGATGTTCAGGTTGAGCGCGTGATTCGCCCACTGCACCGCCAGCGACATCATCGGGTCCGTGACGAGCTGCGGCTGATTGAAAATCAGACTTGCGAGTCTGAGGTGCGGTTTCAAGAAAGGATCCTCCCAATTTCGTCGATCTGCGCTTTCGTCGGCTCGGACTTCCCTGGAGGGAATTGCTGCGGCTTCGACGCGTCGACCATGTTCATAGGACTCAGGTAGACGTCGCCGCCCTTGACTGGCGGCATGTTCTCAAGCCGGCGAATGTCGTTGATCGATAGCCAGCCCCACTGGCGTCCGACCGCATAAGCTGCGTAGCGCGACGACTGATCGCCTCGCAGCAGCCCCGCGAGGTTGTATTCGATGAAATACTGCTTGCGCTCCGACGGCAGGAGCAGGTCACGCGTCTTTGCCTGCTCGTGCCGTTTAACCCACGGCAACAGTGTGTAGATGACGAACTGGAGCGACTGATGCTCGATGTTGCTGAATGTCGCCCGCTCCAGCTCGTTCACCATGTGGGCCGGAATTTTGTAGATCCGGGCGATGTCGAGCGCGGAGAGGCGCAACGCGTCAATGAGCGCTGCGTCGACGTTCGTCATCGACAGCGGCTTGAACGTCATGCCCTCCTGCAGAAGTGCGACTTTCTTCGCGTTACCCGATCCGCCGAACTTCGCGTTCCAGCCGTCCGTGATGCGATCCACGCTCGCTTGATCCTTGAGCGCCGGGCTCTCCTTTGGCCGTTCGATCACGCCCGACAGCGCCGTGCCGTTCATGAAAGACTTGCCGGCGTATTGCTGGATAGCCTGCGCATGTCCGATTGCGTTCGCATGAAGCAGAACCGGCGACAGCCCCGTATAGCCGTTGATCGACATCCAGCGAACGTGATGCACCATCCGCTTCGGCATCGGATCGGATCCGTAGATGCGATAGACAGGCATGAGATCCGAGCCCTTCATGACCGTCATGGCCTCGTTGTCGAGCGGATACAGCCCTTGAATCACGCCGTCCGGATCGCGATCGATGAAGCTGTAGCTGTTTCCGCGAAGGCCGGCAGCCACCTGCGACTGCTCCTGAAACTCAAAAGGCGTCTGCCACGGGTTCGGCTCGTACTTCAGAATCGAATACAGCGGATGATCGACCGCCGGCTTCCTGTCGTCGCCGGATCGCTCATATAGCTCGATCGGCAACTGCGCGATGCTCTCCGCGAGCAGCGTGACGCAGTTCTGCAAGACGGTCAGCGACAGCGCGCTCGCGGGGGTAACCACCTGGCCGGCGTCGGATCGCGAGCTACCAAGCAGCGCCGATATCCACCCGCCAGCACCCATCTGCGTCTGGCCGCTGTTGGAGAGCAATTGCCTACTGAAAAACATAGGGTTACTCCTTCGGCTGACCGGCGCGCACGGCGCGAGCAGCAGCCAGATCCGCAAGGAACGCCCACACCAGCAGGAGCACGCCGGCAACGATAAGCCCGATCGGCAGGCTAATCAGCACCACACCCGTCACCAGTAGCGCGAACCCGAGCAGGCCGGCCACCCAGGCCGCAATACCAATAGAATTCAAACACCCACCCCTTGATCGTAGATCGACTCGGAATCGACGCGGTCGGCCAGCATTGCCCGGCCCACTGCCATAATCAGCGCCACGGCGCCGTCGATTTTGTTGTCGTTGCCTTGCTTGATCGGACGCACCACATCGTCATTACCAGGCAAGTTCTTGCCAATGACGTTGCCGATACACCACGTCATGATCGGATTTCCGTCGTGATGGAACCGGCCCGACGTAATGGCAGCCTCCAGTTCCTTCATCGGATCGGACATGTTCGTGTAGTTCTGCACGATCGTGACCGGCGTAAGGCCTTCGTCATCAAGCTGGTGCGACAGGTTCGTTGCGCCGTGTGGATCGAGCGGCGTGCATTGAACCGGACACCGCCGGTTTGCGTCCTTCGCTTCTTCCAGAATGTCGCGATAGTCGATCTCCGCGCCATCTGTTTCGAACAGAAAGCCTTGGTTGACCCACGCCTGATACCGCTCCGCCATGCGACGGTTCTCGGTATTGCGTACCGTGTCCTCGGGCACCCAGAACCGCGGCGCAACGCAGAAGTAATGCCGCCGCCCGTCGGTATCACGCCAGAAGATGCGAGCCATGCTGTTCAAGTCGAGCTTGCGCGCCATGTCGAGCGCAAGCACGCAATCTTGTCCCTCGAATTGCTCGAGGGACAGCGAACGGTCTTCGCATGCTTTCCAGTCTTCCAGGTTGAAATAGCCGGCCTTGGCCGACGTCCAAACGTTCAAGTGCTTCGTCTTGAACGTGTTCGTGAACCGCGCCGACTTGATCGCGCGCTGCTGCTGGCTCTCCAGGTACTCCTGATAGACCGAAATTCCGATATTCGGATTGGCTTTCGCCAGCACACGCGGATCGGTCCAGTCGTCTCCGTCGTCGATCGTCCAGATCCAGCCGAAAAGCTCGTCGTCGGGAACCGTCCCTTCGAGCATTTCGATCACCTGTCGGCGCTTGTCGAAGCACGGCCCCTCGATGTTGGCGCCCGCCGTCGTGATGATGAACATCAGCGGCTGACGGCGCGCCCCCATCCCGGTCAGCATCGTTTCGTACAGTGCGGCGCTGTCGTGTTCGTGATATTCGTCGACGATCGCACACGATGGAGACGCACCGTCGCCCGGGTTGCCGATAATCGGCTCGAACCGACTGCCATCTGCCGGCTTGTTCATATTCGAGGCATTCACCTCGATTCCGGCCGACTCGATCAGCATCGGCGAGCGCTTGACCATCAACTGAGCTGGGCGAAAGACCTCCCATGCCTGCTTTTCAGACGTCGCGCCCGAATAGACCTCTGCGCCGAACTCCTCGTCGAGCACGAACATCCCGATGCCGACGCCTGCGGCAATCACCGATTTGCCGTTCTTTCTGGGAACCTCCCAGTAGCTTTCTCGGAACCGGCGCTTGCCGGTGCGCTTGCTGAGCCATCCAAAGGTCGCCATCAGGCCGAACTTCTGCCAAGGCTCCAGCGTTACCAGCTGTCCCTTGAACGCCCACTCGCCTTTTGTGTGCGGCAGCAGTTCAATGAGCGCGAGCTTTCGCTCTGCGGCCTCCGCATCGAACTTCCATCGGAAGTCCTTCTTTCTGCTCGCCGCAAGGTCGTCAAGGTGGCGCTTGCAAGCAAGTTGCACATAGCGGCAGGCGACCCGCTTGCCACGAACGACTTCCCGCGCGAACTTTAGCCCCTGCTCTACGCGCGGGAAATTCGTCGCCATGTCTTCCAATCATTTGCCGAGTAGCTTCGCGAAAGGGTTGTCCGGTGTCTTCGGCTTGGCGCCGACCAGGCGCTGCCTGCTCGCCGGGTCGAGCCCAAGCATTGCGCCGAAACTCGCCATTTGCGCCGCCGCCTCCTTCACAACGGTCGCGGCCGGATTCTTCATCGGACTGCCTTGCGAGCTGTCGACGACTGGACCGTTGCGAGTCAGATCGTCCTGCGCAGTGCGCCAGTTTCCATAGGCCGAACAGAAAATCTCGACAATGTGCAGGTCGGTCACCTGCAAGATTTTTTGCCCGCAAAGCAGCGGGACAACGCGCTCCCACATGTCGCGCGCCTCGCCGGCTATCCACTCCGGCGGTTCGATGTTGGTGACCAGTCCAAAATCCGGCTCGTCCCTATTCAACGCACGTTTGCCGGGGTTTCCGGCGGCGATTTTCCGCGCCGTCGGCTTGGGTTTTCTGCCCCGCCCCGGCACTGACGCGATACCTCCCACTGGCCAACTCCTGAATTTTTAATTTCGCGGGCGTAAAAATTCGACGAAGCGGGCGGTCCCGAAGGCGACGCTTCCCAGACTTTTTCACCCCCCTCCCCGCCCGGCGCATCCGCCGGGCGGGCAACGGCCGAGCGCGACCGCCCCGCGTCAACGCAACCGCTCGCGAGCCGTCTTCGTCGCATGGCAATCACGACAGATCCCTTGCAGGTTCTCATCGCGGTCGGTTCCGCCTCGGGCCTTTGAAATGATGTGGTCTACTGCCGTTGCCGCCGTCACGCGCCCGACTTGCAGGCAAGGCTGGCAAAGACCGCTGTCGCGACGCAGGATGCGCTGCCTGATCTTGTCCCACGCCGTTCCGTAACCCCGCACATGGCGATTGCCACGCACCGCGTCCGGCTTCCATTTCACCGCCTCGTCGGCGTGCTTCTCGCAGTACGATTTGCCGTCTGCGACGAGTGCGCCGCACCCTCGGTGCTTGCACGGTTTCAACGGGCGTTTCGACATATCTGTTGTGTATTCGTGTGTAGTGTGTATAATTACACACATGAACAGCACCGAACTCATCAAGCGAATCAAGGCCGATGGCTGGTACCACGTACACACTGTCGGGTCGCACCACCAGTTCAAGCACCCGACAAAGCCGGGCAAGGTAACGGTGCCTCACCCGAAGAAAGACCTGCTGATCGCTACGGTGCGCAGCATCCTGAAGCAAGCCGGCCTGAAATGACCGGCAGTTTTTGAGGAGAGAAGAATGCTCTATCCACTCTATGTCCACGTAGGCGACGCCAAGCACGCGCACGGCGTCACATTCCCTGACTTCCCGGGCTGCTTCGCGGCGGCCGACACCTGGGAAGAACTTCCCGCTGCCGTACAGGAAGCGGTCGAAGCGCACTTCTACGATGAGGAAGGCCCGGTGCCGGCGCCGTCCGCGTTGGAAGCGCTTACCAGAAATCCCGAGTACGAAGGCGGCGTCTGGATGCTCTTCGATATCGATCTGTCGAAGATCAATTCGAAGGCCGTGCGCTTTAACGTGAGCATGCCCGAACGGCTCCTGCAGCAGATCGATGCGGCAGCGGGCGCACGCAAGCTGTCGCGCTCGGCATTCCTCGCGCTTGCCGCCGAACACGAAATGGCCGCACACGCGTGACGATCTAATCGATCCGCCACCTGTGCGCTGTAACGCGATGTCGCTCGTCTCGCCGATCTGCGTAATGCAACCGAACGAGCGCGATGACCGCCACGACTGCGCGTACCCAGCGCGGGCGACGACGAAACATCAGCACCGCCATATCGACTTCGGCCACATAAACGGAAAAAGCCCGCACGGCAAACCGGGCGGGCTTCGTTTCGGGCGCACCTCGCGCCCGACGTCGTCAATATAGCGAAACGCGAAGGGGTTTACAAGTGCTTTGTGTGCATTAGTCTGCACCATACCAAACGGACAGCTTCAGAACGACTGTCTCAGGTCACTAGAAGCCTCCTTTCACCCGCGCGAGAGGGCGTTTGCTACCCAGTCGGTTTCCTTGCTCGCGCCTGTGGAAGCTATTGTCTGAGTTTAGCCTTTAATCAAGGTTCTCCAGTTCCACCTTGCATCTAGCTAAGCCAGCAATCAACCCTTCCACCCCTTGCATACCTGCGCATCCTTCGGGTACCGATGCTTTTGTTGATCGTACAGGACGCTCAATCCGTCCGGAGCGTCGTTCGGGTGACCATGCAATAGAATGTCACCAAGCTGTGGCGACGCGTTCGGGAGATCTCCCGCGTACAACCAACCCAAATCGCGATACGCTCGAAACAAATTGATGCTGTTGCTGTACGTTGTGAAGGCAGTGCTTGTCTGGGGGAATACCCATTTATGGCCGCCGTTCTGCACAGCATCAATAGTATCCTGAAAGTATTCGATAAGCGGACAGTTGTACGTACCTGTGGCAGTTGTCACGATGCCGTTGCAACGCACCGGATTATGGGGTTCGCCCTTCGGAAGGAAGGGCTGTTTGAGGGATGGGTCGGGGGGATACCAATCATCAACGACTTTCATCCACTCCTGCTGGTCCATTGCCGAGTTAATGTAGTAAACGGTAATGCCTTCAAGATGTTTTGGAGTCACCTCAGGTTCCGCGAGCTTTTCGCCCTGCAGCAATTGCAAGCCGTCCACCCCGGGAACATATGGCACCACATGGCCGACCCAAACGCGGCGCTTCCAGTTCAGAGGCGAGATATCGCTTCCGTCCTTTGTCGGATGTACGTAAATCTGACGGTTTCCGTCCCACGTACACTTTTTCGCAAGATGGTATTTCTCCGGACCACTTCCAATCGGCAACGTCGGGTCGCCGTCGAAATCCATGGTGTAGCCATGCACGTTCAAGTAGTAGTTAACTGAGCACAGCGACGCTAACAACATCGCATTCGAGGTGCTATCGTAGTCGTTCTCTCCGGCAACCGCCACAATGTTACGCACTCCTCTACGCAAAAGAGGAACCAATCCAAGATTATCGCCAGTCTGCCCCCCATCGGAGAGGTGAATAGTTGGTCCCCATTCGGTAGTTACAGGAGAGTCCAGGTAGTAAAACGGCCATATCAGCAGCGAGTGAAGACGTCTCGTGCTGTCTGGAACGTTATAGTTTGCGATATCAAATCCCCATCTAAGATTAATGGTTTGCAAGCCGAAGTTTACAAGTCCGCGCGGGATATGAATGCTACGTTGGGCTGTATCCGCGAAAGCTGCCGATGACAGCACAGCCATGGGTACGGTCAGCCCAACCAGCCAAGGCGAGCCCTGTACATAACCATAATGACCGGATCCAAACATATCGAACGATATTTCAAAGACGTCCGAACTCAAATCGTAGTGCTTTGGCGAAAGGTCAAGACCAATGTTCCCGGAGTTAGCCGTCGCCTGAATGATCCACTTCGGCAAGTATCCACCGAGCTTCTCTTTTGTAATGGTAGGATCGCGTGTGTATATGATAGACAGGTCACCAAAATCCAGACAGTTGACCATTTCTCGAAACCGGCTCGAATGAGGTGATACCGGAAGCTTATCTCCAGGCTGTGGCATGTAGCCGTATGTGCGCATAATGCCGTACAGATAGTCGTACTGCGTTGGCGAGACCCGCCATTTCCAGTCAAAGAGGACATTAGTGAACCAGTTAGCGGGGGCTGTTGCCAACGACTCTGCGAAGAGCATCGCGAACGTCCCGCCAAGCTGATCGGCATAGCGAGTCCGAGCAAGCATGCCGTTCTTATATTTAGACATCTGGACTCTGTCTCTGCGCAGCAGGTCCTGATAGCACTCGACCCAACCTTGGTATGCTGCCTGTTGTACGTCTTTCCATACCGGGGCACTAAGATCCGTGGGATGCGGGTCATCGGTCGGTACCGGTCCTAGGTTCGTACAACCGCCGGGCAGCTCCGCGAGGCTGTCCCAACGATGGTGAACTTCATCGGGTGAAAATAGCCATACGTAAGGAAGTTCACGCTTCCTGCTATCGAGATTACGGGTGTCCATGAAATAGCGCGTAAGGCCGGGATACGCGCTAATGACAGGCACGTCGTCGAGAATCGCTCGATACGCCTTGTAATATAGGTAGAACGCGGTGTACGAACCTCCGGACACTGACGTCACATAGTCGGTACGGTAAAGCCAACCCTCGTCAACAAAACGCTTCACTACGCCCATGGCAAATGGCGCGGCTTTCGAGCCTCCCCCTGACAATGCGAGACCTAGAGTAGGCAACGGCTTTTTGTTCGGTCTCAGCTCTTCGACGACGCCAGAGTTCTTGTTCAGGATGCAATCCAGGTTATCTGACGTTTGGTCGCACGGTGGAAGCGCCTGCGATATATGAGAGGGGACGCCACCAACCACGCAGCCAAAAAGGAGCGGACAAACTGCGACAAGCAGCAGGATTACCTTTCTCACGTCTTCCCCGTTCGTTTTCTGTCTATGAGCTACCGCTCCCTATGCCCGATATTCCCCACCGTGGCATGTTTCAAGATAATAGTGAATTGCGGAAAATTCGCCGTATGAGGGGTTTCCCGCACCGTTGATCTACGCCGAACTTACCGCTACCACCGTACGCAGCGATTTGACTTGAGCAGATCGCCCGTCGGTGTCTGTACGAACGTCAGCATCCCAAAAAATTTGCGGCGTAGGACTACATCCCACGTCAAAGGCAGCAAGGGCCGAAAGATCGGCTCAGCGATTGGCCATTGCCCCCGTGAGCGTCGTTTCTCGCATGCGCAGACCGAAGGGAGGCAGCTTCGCATTGATCACGCCTCTTACCGAGGTGCCGCGCCCAAGGAAGCCCAATTTTGGCCTCACGCACCTCAGGCCGGATGCGGCTCCTTCAACAGGCCGCGAGCCTTCATACGCGGATACAGCGCTTCTTTCGCGGCCTGATAGTTTGCATGCGCATCCGACAAATCTAGTCCGCGCGGATTGCTCCAGACGTTTGCGCCGCATGCCTCGTTCATCGCACCAATTCGCTTCGCCTTCATGTGTCGCTGGATTGCTGCGCGCTCCTGCCACGTCAGAGCGTCAACGCACACGTCGATCTGTTCCGCCCGCTTCTTCGCCACCTTCCGGTCCGCCTCTTCCGAGCGCTCGTCGGCCGTCAGCGTGCGCTCGGACTCGGAGAATCCACGGCACGACGGATCGATGCGCCCATAGCCAAGGCTCGGGGTATATGCTGCTTGCCAGTCGTACCATTCGCACAGCAGTTCTTCGATCTGGTTGCTTTCGTCGATCGTCATGTTGTTCCTGTTTTCGATTTGCTTGAAAGGCGGGTCGGTCGTTCGTCGTTACATGACGACAGTGAAATTGATGCCGTGGTGTGTAAGCCAATCCCCTATGGCGTGGCGCAGCATCCGGTTGCGCGGCCATGGAAAGGCGATCTGCATGCCGTGCTCCGTCTCGGTAATCTCCCCCGAGAAAGGGCATTCGTCGAACGCGATGAGATCCGCGCCGGTCACCGAGTCGCGATGACGGATCGCCGCGATGAGCAAAGGCTCAGGCACGTCTCCGTACAGGACGCATGCGGCTGCACTCATACGCGGATGCCGCCCAGTTCCTGCAAGAGCTGCTGCAGCTGACGCGCCTTCATCACGGCCGCCTGCGTCTCTGCCCCTTGCTCCGCGATGACGAGTGCCGCCGTCTCGATGTCGGACGCGAGCGTTTCTGCATCGTCCCGCAGTCGGCGCAAGCGCCCGGCAATCCCGTCCAGTACGTCAATCGGCGATGCCGGTGCAGCCGGTTTCGATTCGGTTTTCAGGTTCGGCACTTCAATCTCTCCTGTCACTTCGGTTTTCACTGCATCCTCGCGGACCTCGACTCGCTGGAAGAAACCGCGCTGCGGCTCTCGAATCAGCCCGGAATCCTTCAGGGCGCTCAAGCATCCCTGCATCACCCGGTAGTCGATATGGCTCTTGGTAATCTTCGTCAGGTGCGACATCATCTGGTGGATCGACCACGCATCGCGGATGGGCACCGCCTCGAACACCTTTTTCGCGATCGTCGCCTGACCTTCCAAACGCTTTCTCTGTGCCGCCGGCGTCATTGCGTATCCCTCACGTCCAGTACCAGCGCGTCGCTCGCGAGAAACCGCCCGAGCGCCCGCGACTTCTTGTTGTCGATCCAGTACGCCTTCGTTCGCAAGACGCCCGGCCGCACCCATCGGGGATCGTTCGGTGCGAGGTGTGTCCGGTGCCGCTCCGGGATGAACGCATCGACCTCGACGACCGCGAGCAACTGGCGCTTCACGGTCGGGATCCGCGCGATCCGATACACCGTCGTTACCAGCGGCCGGTACATCTCTGAACTGATCGCAGGCCCCATGCCGTGCTTTCGCTTGAAGCTGTGCCGGCCCGCGGGCAGCTGCACGGTAAGAATCACTGGCAATTTCCCTCTCCCATCTTTCGGGCACGCACCGGCACCCATTCCTCATATGCCCGATCCCACACGTCGAACTTGACCTGCTTCGGGGTGCCGACGCGGTTCTGATCGATCCAGGCGTGACACGCGCCGCAACCGGGAACCGTAAATTCGTTTTTCGCCTTCATCGCCCCGGCCTTCCCGTGGCGGGATTGGTTCGAATGACACGGCACCACGGTTTCATCGATCGGGTTCCGCCGACACAGGCCCGGCACGCGTAGGTAGCATGGCTCGCCGCGGCATGCCGCGAGATACTTCGAGCCTTCGGCGACGGTCGGCTTCTTCAGACGTCGCCGCATCGCGATCTTTCGCGGCGCTTGCTCGGGAAGCGGTGAGCTTTTCCGGGACCACGATCCGCGCGACATCGGTTTCTGGCGCGGCTTGAACGCGGATCGCTTCATGCTGCCGCCACCCCGAACATCGCCACCGCTGCAATGTCTCGCCTAGCCACCTGCGAGCGCCTCTGCGCGTTCGCACGACGCCGTGCCATCACACGCACGTACTCGTCGGGCCGGTTCTTCTTCAGGTCCGCCATTCGCTCCCGCCACTTCTGCCCCGGCGTGCGGACCGCCGGCCGGCGCGCATCCTCGCGCTTGCCAACTGCGTAGACCCGGCACGGGTAGCCGCTGACGCTGAATCGCTCCCATCGCGCGATGTAGACCTTCCCCTCGGCATGCAGCAGCTTGAGGTGCTTCATCACCGTGCGGCGCGAGATTCCGGTTTTCGCCGACAGCTCGACTGACTCCATCGGTCCCTGAGCCAGCACGCGCAAGATTGCTGCCGCATTCGGGTGCCCCGCACACGCATTGCGGTTGGGCCGCTCGCCCAGACCGATTTGCAAGCCATGCGCCAGGACCGCTTCCACACTTCTGCCGTTGAACAGGCCCAGGTACAGCTTCATCGGGCCGTCGGCCGTCCATACGCGGGCCAGATCCGCTTCTTCCTGCTCGCTCCATTTCCGCCACGGGCGTTTGCTCACGCTGCCTCCTTGAATACGTCGCCCGCGTCGATTCGGCGGTGAACCTCCCCGAGCGCTTTGAGAATCGCTGCCTTCGAAACCGTCGCCATCTGCGCATCGTGCGTTTCGAGAGCGATTCGTACGTCGATCAGCGCGTCTCCGTCGAAACCCCACTTCCCGGTACGCCGTGCCCGATCCCTCGACCGAACTGCGCCGGCCAGCGCGCTCTTGATGATCCCGATGCCGTCGAGGCCTGGCCCCGTCTCCGCAATGACCAGCGCCAGATTCAGCGCGCACGTAACCGTCGACCAGTGTTCTTCCGTGCCGCGACCGTTCGTCATTTCGTTCAGCGCCATGTAGTAGGCGATCCCGAGATCCGTCTTTTGACTACGATCCATCGGTGTACGCCGCTCCAGCACATCGAGGCCGGCCGTGCGGCGCACTACTCGCGGTCGATATGCCTTGCGCGGTTTCTTGTTGGCCGCCATCAGAATTCCTCCGTTTGCCAGCCGCCACCGGTCTTTGACGGCCCCGCTTTCACTGCCACGAACCGGACCGGGTATTGATCCGCGGCGACCTTGACCTTCACTCGCGCGTCGTCCTGCCAGTGCCCCTTTACTTCGTGAGCTTCGAGTTGGCCGTTCGCGAGCATCACCGCGAAGTCGGGCGTGTAGAACGTGTTGTCCGCCAGGCGGAACTTGATGCCCTCGAAGCGATACCAGACGATTTCGCCCGCCTGCTTGCGCGCTTCCAGGTGGTCCGCGTACCGCTGTTCGGTCTTGTTCATCTCGCCGGTCTTCAGCCGCCCAAGCGCTTGCATGCGCGTCTTGGCATCGGATTGGCGGTACGTCGGTGTCAGCACGGGCGGCGCATCGATCCCGTCGCCAATGTCGTCGAAGCCAGCATCGACCTGCGGTCGGTTGCCCGTCGCATCGAAAACCGCCTTCTGCGCTGCCGTCATCCTCGGCCGCGAGTCATCACGCACGCGCGCCGTGCCGACCTTCGTCGTACCCCCGTCAACGCGCATCGGCCATGTGGTTCGTTTCGTCATGCCTTCCTGTCGCTATCCACGTAATTCCTCAACTCACGGCGTGCCGTCTCGGCCGCCGCATCCCCAAATCGCTCGCGCACCGACGAGATGAGCGTGTGTGCCTTGCTGTTCCTGCCGGCCCGAGCGTCCCGCACCGCAGCCATGAATCGCTCGCGGCACTCGTTGGCCGTCATGCCGCCGCCTGTTGCAGGCCCTGGTCGCGCGGAATGTCGTTGAAGTACGCGTACAGAGACTCGTAGCGCTCTTCGCTTTCGCGGCTGACCGTGCGCAGCATGTCTTCCATCCATTCGCCCGGGCCTGCCGCCTTGAACACGCGCGCCTTGAACTGCTCGAACACCTGATTCGGCTTTTCGTCGATACCGAGCTGCTTGCCGCGCTCGCGAATGCCCGGCGCCGTCTTCCACCAATCCGGCGCGACCGCAGTGCCGGCGCCCGACGATGTCGCGGCCACGTCGCCTTTCAGCGGGAACAGGCCCGTCCAGCCACGCAGTACCGCCTCTTCGATGCACGCCTTCGGGTCTTGCCCCAGCGAACGCAGCTTCGTCAGCTTCCGGATCGATACGGTCGCGGCCGGGCGCGTCCAAGGCGCGTCTTTGTGCTTTGCCTCCCGGTGTTCGCACCACATGTCCCAATCCTCGAACGCCAGCCAGTCGGGCAGTTCGGTCGAACGCAGCTCGGCATGCAACGCAACTCGCGGCGCACGCCGTGCGCCTTGGTGGTTCTCTGATGGTTCCTGTGGTGGTTCATGGTGAATCGGGTGCAACCCATTGCACCCTTTTGCGAAACCCATTGCACCCTTTCTGTCGTCCGTTGCACCCTTTTTGCTGTTCGTTGCACCCTTTCCTATGGGTGCATCCGTTGCGCCCTTTGAGCCAACGGAAATGGGTGCAAGCTCTGCACCGTTTATCCATTCGGGATTGATGCGGTATTCACACGTACGACCACGGCCGCCGCCTGCGTTGGCGACCAGGATCAACCAGCCGCGCTCCACCATGCTCTTGATCTGGTACTGAACGGCGCGCGCCGAGCGACGCGTCTTCTCGGCCATCGTTTCGATGCTCGGGAAAATGTGCTCCCCGTTGTCGTCGCAGTAGTCGGCCAGCTTCAGGGCGAGCAACAGTTCATGGTCTTCGCCCGGATACCGGTCCCATACCATCGTTTGAACCTTGATGCTCATGCAGCCTCGTCGAGCGACATTTGACGGGAGTCCGCAGCCTCGGCCGTCGGCGCGTCGCCATCGAGATTGAGAACCCACCGCAGCGCGTCAGCACGCTCGCCGGTCGCCTTCTCCAGCTCGGCCGCGATCTGCTTGCGAGTGCGCATACGCGGAGCTGCGTCGCCAGTCAGAGCGGCTTTCTGTGCACGAGCCTTTTCGTGGCCTTCCTTGCCTTCCGCTGCGGCGATGACTGCCTGGACCTTCTCGCGCTGTTTCTCCGGCGATAGCTTCGCCAGCTTTAGCGCGTGTGACACCGTGATCTGGTCGAGTTCGAGCGCATCACGCACGGCCGCCGTGCAGTCGAGCAGCTTCAGTGACTGCTGTACCGTCGGCACTTCGACGCCGAACATGACGGCGACCGTTTCCTCCGTGTGGCCGGCGTCGAGCATGCGGGCCATCTTTTCAGCACGGTTGATCGGCGAGTCTTCCTTGCGGATCTCGTTCGTGCTAACCATCACGGCCGAGTACGTCTTGCCGCCGTCGTTGATTGTTCGCTGGGGAATTGCGGGGATCGTGATCGGTTCTTCACCTGCGGCGACCAGTTGTCGATTCAGCTCGCGCGCATTGATCACGCGCGTCCGGCCGTCGATGATGAGGTTCTTGCCCGTCTCGGGATCCTTGTAGAACAGCACCGGTTTACGCACGCCGATCGCGCGATAGTTCTGCACTGTCTTGGGATTCGGCTCTTGATGCACGCGCCGGTCGTACAACGGGTGCGACGGGTCCATGACCAATTCGAGATCGTTCGGGTCCATCGCCAGCGCAGTTACCTTGCTCTGCGCGCCGTATGCTTCAACGGAGCTTTTTGCCACGTTTTCCTCCTGGAGAAAATTCAGGCCGCCAGCACGTCGGGCGGCGGATTGCGATCCGCGAAATCCGAATCGCCAGGTGATCTGGTCGAACCGTCTGCTCGGTGCCAGCAGTACAGCGAGCCGCGCCGATGCCAGAACCAGTAACCGGCGCATGTGCACGCCATCAGGCGGGTATTGCGCTTCTGCATCCACGCGTCGATTCGAAAATCGCGCCGGCCGCAGACGCTGCATTGCGGTTGCCGTACGTACTCGTCGGGACGCTTCTTCAGCACCCGGCGCGTTTCGCAGTGCCGGCAGCGGCAATGGAAGCGGGCCATTTCAGTGACCGCACGGCACCGAGCCGTCGAGGGATTCGACCGCACCGCACGACAGACACCTGCGCGGGTACGTCGGATGTTGGTTGGTATCGCGCACGATGCGCTGGACTTCGCTGGACAGGGCCTGTTTCCGCTGCTGCATTTCGGCCGATTGGTTGATCTGCTTGGCTTCCATAAATTTCGAATTTTTAGGATTACTAAACCCAGACAGAAGCGCTCTCCGTCGAAAACGCTTTTGCCGAGGCCCGTCGCTTACATCACCAGCGGCCGCCGCACTCCCCGAAACCCTCCCGTGCGCAGTGGCAGTTCACGCCCACCTTGCTCATCGTCGACAACCCGTCCAGGTACTCGCGCGAGACGACGCGCAGTTCGAGAGCATTCAGCCCCGCGTCGATTTTGTTGATCGGAACGCCGAGGTTCCCCGACAGAAACCGGCTCACCTGTGAATCGTCCCAGCCGAGCGCGTCCGCAACCGGCCCGCGGCTGCGCGGATCGCTCAGCGCTTCCCGAAATGCCCGCTCGATGCTCGGCTTCCGGATGACCTCAATCGTGCTCATAGCAACTCAACTCCGTTCAAAACTGATTGAATGACCTTGAAGGTCGAAATTTCTAAACTGCGTACATCACAACTAGTTGCGAACCACCGCTATGCGAGAATCGAAGCCTCTGACCTCATCAACAACCACACAACGGGGTTCGCATGACCACATCAAACGAACAACTACTTCACGAACTGGACAGTTTCCGATTCGGCGTGCTGGCCGCGCTGACTGCGCTGAAGGCATCGATTCAAGACTCCCCAGGCTTCAATCAAACGGCACTGGAGGACTGCGTTTCCTATTTCTTGGCATCCCCGCCATCGTCGGGCGACCAGGAAGCGTTCGAAAGCCCCCTCAGAGCCCTGCTTGCCGATCGGAGCGATCTCCTGACGGCTGTACTGCGGCGCCAGTAACCGCGATCGAACCGTTTTTCGAAATTCGCCACACGACCCGCCTGCTCACCAGATCGACCCCGCGCACTTCATCTCCATGCAACACGATCGATCCGCCTGAGCGGTGGGCCGGGATATTCCACCGCGCCAGAAGCCAGAGGACCAAACCTGCGTACAGGCGCTTCATGCGGTCTCCTTTTGTTGGGCGAGCATCGCGTCACGCAGCAAGACATAGGTCCGCAAGCTCACCGACGTTACTTCGCCTCGAGCGATCCGTTGAACGGTCTTTGAGCTGAGCCCGGTATCTGCAGCGATGCGGGCCCACTTCCCGCGCTTCTCGCAAAGCCACGACCGGATGAAGGTGAGTTCGTTCATGGCCCAATAATAGACTTATTTGTCCCAACAAACAAGACACATAAGTCCCGAGCAACTCACTACTCTCTGGGACATGAGTGACCTACGCGAAAATTTGAGAATCGCCGTCGATGAACTTATCGGGGACGGAAGGAAATTCGCCAGCGGGCGCGAACTCGCGCAGCGGGCGCACACCCTCGGCTTGGTTGAGAGCGCGGAGAGTTTTGCCCGGACAGTGAATCGCGTTCGCTCTGGCGACAAAGACGTCCAGCTTTCCACGGTCGACATCATCGCCAAAACTGTCGGGAAAAGCGCTGTCGCCCTTATCGGGCACGGCACGGCAGACGCAGCGTTGAGCCAGCAGCTCCCCATACCCCGATCATGGGAAAACTTGAGCCCTGACGCGCTAGCCCTAGTCGACGTGATTGTGAATGCGGATGCGGCTGGGCTGTCGTCCGAGGTGTTCAGGTCAATCAAGTCCCTGCTTGCAACGATCGCGTTCTCGGACCCAGCTAGGGGTGACGGGGATCGCCCCCACCTGCAACCGTAGCCCGGCTAATGCCGTCCAGCTCGACGGCTCGAATCGGCTCAAGCCCCGAATCGTAAGCAAGCGCGCTATTGCCGGCGACCAGCCTTTTTCTATTTTTTGTGAGCGTCACCCCAGGCTCACCTAACAGGGTGACGACCCATTCTGTCTGCGAATGGGCCGCTTTGATCAACACAATCCTGCCGACCAGCGCCGGATTCCATGCTTTCACCACCCGCGCCAAATCCCCCGGCCTGCACCGCAACCCACCGACACTCGTCTCTCGATTCACCCTTGCCCCCGCTTACCTACCTAGAACACTGTATGCATGTACAGTAGTTTAGCGGCAGAACTGGGAAGCTTTCAACTGGTGTCAGCAGATACTTAATTTGAAAGCATGGCGCGACGCACATCGCTATAATTGATCAGCCTCGTTCCGGCCCAGCGCCGACGCAGGTCCAAAACCACGCATCGAGAGACCATATAATATGAAAAAGATCGTCGCAGCCATCCTCTGCGTTGCCCTCGCGGCACCTGCCATCACCTCGGCAAAGGGCGGACACTATGCTGGCGGCCATGGTTCATCGCATAAGGGCGGGAAGTATATGAATTCGAGGACGGGGAATCACTACGAGCATCGCCGTTGACCCCCCGTTTGAACCAAGCACGCCGAGTACTCAGTGATTCCACCATTTGACATGCGCGGGCTGCTGCCGGCCGGTATTCACTCTGCGACCTGGGCAGAGGTCAGTTCGTACTTCGTCCATGACGTGAGACGAACCACGTTGCTCAGCAACGCCAGAGAATTCGCGCTAACGCACCTCCGCCCACAATTTCCAATGTGTCCCCTGTTTTTGGCCGGGAGCACATTCAGTGACAAGCCCTACCCTAATGACATCGAGGCTTGCCTCACTATCAAGCGGGCCGAACTGCAGCTTCCCGACGGTTGGCAGAAAGCGTTCAACCTGAGCGGACAACACGATTCCATCAAAGCTCGCTACGAGGTAGACTTTTATCTTTCTATTGAACAGCCGGGAGCAAACGACTTTTCTCAATTCTTTCAGTACGTTGGAGACAAGACTGCAGCTATCAAGCACCTCCAGGCGAAAGATAAGCGCGGGATTATCGAGGTAACGCAATGGATACATGGGTAAACCAACTTCACGCTAGAGCCAGCATCATCCATGGGCAGATCGCAGCGTGGATGTCGGCCATGAATTCGGAAGTCGGCGAGAATTTATCTGACAAAGAACGGCAGGCAATTTTACGACCTCTGCACGACATGCTGGCAAAGCTATATGCCGAGGAATTGCCTATAGCCCAGATGAAGGATTCTTCGGAGATCGTTGTGCACGCCGAAGGGCCCGCCGCGATGGGTTCATCTATGCAGCTTCGGGCGGTCAATTGGCTTAGTGCAAAAGTTAAGCAGCAGTTGGTGCTGCTTGCGGAAGCGGCACTACCAGCAAACGGCGACACACTTGCGATTGCAAAAAAGATTCAATGGAACGTTACCGGAGTCGTTCCCGGAAGTATCTTTATGGGTTTCGCTGTAAGTCGCCCTGAATCACAGATTGGCTTCGAAGAAGCCGACAATGCTGCGCTCGACACGATAGTCCGCGCGGCTCAATCGGTTTCCCTTATTCCGCAATTCACTGAGCAAGGAATTGTCGATCGTGAAATCACCGAAGCCCTGACTGATCCGGCTGTCCGTGATGCGGCTATGTTTGCAGCGATGAGGTTGGCTCCGACTGTTTCGTCCGGTTTGGTGACGGTCGAGGTTGCCTCTGCGAATGGAGACTTTGGCATCCTTGGTCAGCGCGAGCGCATTATTCTTAGAGAGGCGCTGCGATCTCCATTGTTTGGAAAAAAAATCAAAGGCACATTCATCGGAGAAATCCGAGAAATTGACCTTGATGCCGGTCGCTTCCAGCTCCGAAATATACAAGGAGTCGGCTCAATCCGGTGTGCCGCTGCGTTTACTCAAGAGGAAGCTAGAAGCCTCCTTGGCAAAACTGTAAAGGTTAGCGGCGAATATGAAACAGACAAAGCTGGTCGACCGCGACTTATGCGCGCCGAGAGAACTGAGCCCGTCGCAAGTCAAGGTCGCCTACATTGATTCGCCTCTAATCAAATTAGATGCAAATTGCCCCGCCCGAGCGGGGCTTTTCATTTTGCGAAGACAAGTTCCCCCGGCAAAAGGATTAAGCCGTCACGGCCGGGAGCCAGTGGGAAACGGCCAAGCAGCGGCGGGATTCAACGCTGTTTTTACCCCCGACGCTGGCGCGGTCGACGCAGTTGCCTGCCACGCCAGCACCTCGATCTCCTCGTTTTCAAAACAGTCCTGGGCCTCCGAGAGCCAGTCAGCAAACACCGCGCACGCAGCATCAAGCCCTGACGGAACCCTGTCCTCTACATTCAACCGTTCAAAGAGCACGACCCTGCCTTTGACGTGTTATCGCCCGGTATAATTTCAATTATTACAATTTCAAACATCTGTGCTCAAATCCGGGGACGTATATGAAAGGTAAGCAAATCCGTGTTGCCGCAACCAGTTTCTTAGTTGTGGCAATTGTCACTGCGGCGCTTGGTGTCTACACGATGCACGTTAGGGAAGTCCAAAGAGAGCAGATATCCCGCGATGCGGAATATGTATCTCGCACCGTTGAGAGGGTGCTGAAGATGGATAGAACGCGCAACGAAGAAGACATCAACAATTCCGAGGGAAAGTACTCCCCGCGGACTCCGCCACGAGGACTAGCGGCACTCGTTGAAAGCGATCAGTTGAACGATCTATTCCTTGCATACGCTGCGGACGGACTGCGAACCATCCAACTAATTAACAAAAAGAATGATATTGAGTTGAGATTGCGCGCGGCAGCCACATCGAACATTTCGGATCCGAAGGCCGAAAGCCGCTGGAATCGACACGCCGAGCTGCGCAGCCTCAACGATGAACTCAGGCCGGTCACCCGTGATCTGGTTCAGGCACTCCTCAACGTACAGAAATTCGGGGAACAGATTCACGATCGGATTGGTGACATCAGGGTTCCAACATCCGAGATACGAATGGGACTCCGTCGGTATGCCTCTCTTCCATCATCGAACGGACAGTAGCGGCCTCCACGGGCACGTGCCGTGCCCCTACGATCAAGCAATCTCGACGCATTACTGTTCACGCGTCATCCACGAAGCCCGCGCTCTGCGGGCTTATTTGCGCAACGTCCAGCACATTCCCGGGCCTGATAGCAACCAAGACGCTTAAGTCTCACGGACAGGACACAAAAGTCTTGACATCAGGTCTTATATGTCCCAAGATTTATCCCAACGCAACATTGAACGCTGCGCCACCGCCCCGGCGGATCGCTCCTTAGACGGCCCGGTGAAGTTGTACCGGCATCGTCCAGACAATCGAAGGTAAGCCGAGCTTGCGTAAGCAGGCGACAGGCCGGCGCGATCTGCGTCGTGAGTCAGGGCGGACCCAGCGGAAAGCCGCTGTGCGCCGAGCGAACCTGATGCAAGACAGCCAGCAATACGTGTCCGATGGCGTCGTAATCGGCACAAACCTCGCGCGACCCGGAGCCGGCACGGCCGGGAGTAGTCGGGCGCGCGAGTAATGCAACAACGTTCAGTGAGGGCGCCTCAAGCCGGCGCGGCGGCTCTAAATAGCCCGTAAACGCATACGGTCTCCGTTTGGTGGAATCGAGGCGCCCTCCCTGAGTGCTGTTCTGTGACTGCCCTGATTGAATCGCATTGACCTTCAGTGCCATTCCGTGAGCGCAGTCAGGCCGCCAGAAATCTAGCCGGCCTCAATTCATTTCGGATACCAAATTATGACAACGCTACTTATCGGCGTTGGTCTTGGCGCTTTCGCCGCCGCTCTACTGCTCGTCGCTGCGTTCGATCTCGGTCAGCGCGCAGGCAGCAAGCGCAAACATTGACCAACGCAACACGAAAGGGAATGACGATGGCAACGAAGCAAACGAAACCGGATTGGCTGAAGGCGAAGGTGCGCACGGCTCACATGGCGATGGACATCGATGGGACGCTGGACGGCGCGCTCCCTGACGTTTTCATGATGATCGGCTCGAAAGAGCGTCGCGAAAAGGTCATCGCGAAGATCAACGAGATTCACGCCGGCATGTGCGAGCGCGAAGCCGAACGTGCAGGCTCAGCATACGAGTAACCCCGCCCGCTACAGGAGAACGACGTGAGCGACGAACTGATCGAGATTTTCAAGCGCAACACGCGCATCGCAAAGACGGTGGGCCATGCGGTTGCGCGGTTCAACGGCACTGAAATCCGCACGGTCTGCGACAAGCGCGGCCGGTTTCTCTGGCGCATCAACAACCGCCCGACTTCGCGGCTCGACGCGCTAGCGTACTTCGCCCTGAGCTGTTCGCCGGAACTCCGCTGATGTTGCGAACCGACCACGGCAACGGCAGCACAACGATGACTGCGATCCTTTAACCACGCTGTATCTCTCGGAGCAAAAACATGAGCAATTTCAAATTTGCAGTCGGCAGCGACGTATCGATCGAGGCCAGCGGCGAAAGCGGTGAAGTGATCGGCCGTGCCGAATACGCAGCGGCCGAGAACACCTACCTCGTTCGCTACCGGTGCGCCGATGGTCGTGCCGTCGAAAACTGGTGGGGAGAAAGCGCGCTCGCGTAACAGGTCGAAAGAACGGGCGGCCACGCAGCACAGTCGCCCGGTTCTCTACGCGTTAGGCGCGTACTGACGAGACCAAAAAACAATCAAGAGGGACCAATGAACAGCCTTCAGCCTGTATTTCCGCAAAACAAACGATCGCTTGTTACGCGAGCACCGAGCGATAACGCCCTGCTCGCGTCCTGCGATGAACTTCACGGGTACGTCGTCAAGGGAATCGCCGTCGCAATAGCTTGCGGCGTCGCTATCGGCTGTGTCTGGTTCCTCTGTGTTGCCTACCGTGCGGGAGTATTGCTTTGAAGATCCTCAAAATTTGGTTTGGCGCTGCTGCAGCAATTGCTCTTTACCTGCTGCTTGCTTCTGAGCTTGAGAACTCGCATCATCAACAATCCCCGCCTTCCGCAGGTCATTTTGAAATTCGTGGCGCATTTTACTCGCCCGTTCGAAGCACCCTGAAATGCAGGATTTAAGGGTTACATCGGTGGTGTTGGTGTGGCGCATTCGGTCGGCTGCTTCAACCAATATCCCACGCAGGACAGAAAGCGCTCCCCAGTATTTCACCGAACTGTCAACTCGTCTCGCCTCGGCGATTTGGCTGAGAATGTCCTGATAGTCCGATTCATTGAGCGCCTGTACGCCCACGGGCTTTTCTTTCAAATACTCATGGGCGCGCTGAAGAAAACTTGTGACATCTACGGCAATCGCAAGCGTCACAATTGCAAGTCGATCTGACTGTTGCGATGCGTCGTATTTACGCTGACGTTCGATTGCACGAAGACCACTATGCGAGACCCATATCGCAACCAGTATGGCGCCAATTGACCCAACCGCCTGAACCCACGCAGCCCAGTCCGCTGATTTGAGATTGCCCCAGTCGACGTAGCGATACCCCGCTATCGCAATCACTCCAACGACGACACCTGAGACGTAATAGCAAACACTCCGCTTCATCGCACCCCCCCGTAGTTTTGGTGCGAATCGTAACATGACACCCCACCCCAAACCGCGCACTTACCGTTGCCTCGGACGCGCGGTTTCTTCCTGTGGGCGCCCTGTTCGGCGCCCTTCTTTTTTCTTCCCGGCCTCAACGGCAGACGCTCGACTACCCAGCGCTGCCGAGCACCTGCCATTGAGGCTTGATCTACTGATTTAGAGGATGCGATGACTTCGCGTAACCCATACCTGATCGAGGGCCCGGCGCAGATCTGCTTTAGCGGCGGACGCACGTCGGGATACATGCTGCATCAGTTGCTCGAAGCGAATGGCGGCCTGCCGAACGATTGCATCGTGACATTCCAGAACACCGGCAAAGAGCGCGAGGAAACGCTGGTGTTCATCGAAGAATGCGCCAGCCGCTGGCATGTCCCTATCACCTGGATCGAATGGGACGGGTTCGAAGAAGGATCGCGATCGCGGTGCCATGTGCGGATCGTGGATTTCGAAACAGCCAGCCGGAAAGGTGAGCCGTTCTCCAGACTGAATGATGCGCTCGGCATCCTTCCGAACCCGGTCATGCGCACGTGTACGGCAAACCTCAAGGTCAAGACCGGCAGATCGTTCATGCGTTCGCTGGGCTACACCGAATGGGACAACGTGATGGGAATTCGCGCCGATGAACCGCGTCGCGTTGCTCGCCTTCTCTCACCCGGCCGAGACAACAGCGGCGGCATCCCGAACTTGCCGCTCGCGCGCGCCAGAGTTCGAAAGGCTGACGTGCTCACGTTCTGGCGTGAGCAGCCGTTCGATCTCGCGCTCGACCCCGAGGGCGACTTCGGCAACTGCGACGCCTGCTTCCTGAAGGCTCGGCACAAGATCGTTCGTGCGTTCGTCTCGCGCCCTGATCTCGCCACGTGGTGGATCAACGAAGAATCGCGGCCGTCGGAAGCCACGTTCCGAAATGACCGCCCCCGATATTCCGAGTTGCTGCGCGAAGCCGAGTTCTACGCGAAGCAGTTCCCGCTCGCGTTTCCCGAGCCTGAAGAGGATGACGCCCTCATCGACTGCATGTGCGGCGACTGACCCATGGCCGCGTACTACAACGAGCACGACCCATACGCCGCGCAGTGGCTGCGCAACCTGATCGCCGCCGGGCACATCGCTCCTGGCGACGTCGACGAACGGAGTATTGAGGATGTCCGACCTGATGACCTGCGAGCCTACGACCAGTGCCATTTCTTCGCCGGAATCGGCGTCTGGTCGCACGCGCTTCGACGCGCAGGCTGGCCTGACGATCGACCTGTTTGGACCGGTTCCTGTCCGTGCCAACCTTTCTCCGCGGCAGGCAAAGGAGCTGGGTTTGATGACGAGCGGCACCTGTGGCCTGCGTGGTACTGGCTCATCAGCGAGCGCCGACCTCCAGTCATCTTTGGAGAGCAGGTTGCGAGCTCGGCTGTCGATCCTTGGGTCGACCTTGTACACGCTGATATGGAAGCGTTGGACTACCCCTTCGGGTGTCTCCCGTTTCCGTCTGCGGGCGTCGGCTCCCCGCACATCCGGGACCGGGCGTACTGGCTGGCCTACGCCGACCACGCGCGATCACAAGGACGGCGCGGAATGCGCCAACGTGCCCCTGAACGCGCTGCTCGGCCGGGTGGCGTGGCTGGCGGGCTGGCCGACCACAACCAGTTCGGACGCATTGCGCAAGCCGGCGCCGAATTTCACGACGTCGAACGTCACGTTGAATCATGCGGCAGTGCTCGCGGGCTGGAACACGCCAGCGGCATCCGACGGCAATGGCGGGAAGCGTCCGCATCCGGACACGTCAATGACCGGTCAGCACCCGAGTGGCCGCAAGGTGAACATGGGCCTTGCGTCGCAGGTGCACCTTGGCTTCCTGAAAACGGAACCGGCCCGACTAACGGCGTCTGGCGGGATGCTGACTGGCTCCTGTGCCGGGATGGAAAGTGGCGGCCAGTTGAACCCGGCACATTCCCGCTGGTTGATGGGGCTCCCTCGCGAGTGGGACGACTGCGCGCCTACGGCAACGCGATCAACGCCGAAGCGGCGACGCAATTCATCCTCGCCGCGCGAGACATCCTGACCATCTGAGGACCAAACACCATGACGACCACCCCGATGCTCCAGAAAATTCCCGTCGTGCGCGACAAGGACGGCTACTTCATCCATCCGGACCTGCTGCACTTCTGGACGGTCACGATGGACGGCGCCGAGCATTGCACGCCGCAGCAGTGGGAAGACCTCGAAACGCGCGCCGGCATCAAGACGTCGATCTACCACCTCAACAACGAGAGCATCGATCACCCGGCATACGTCTCGTATTTCGACAACGGCAACCTCGACATCACCGAGTGGGACCCGTCGCCCGAGCCCGGCTGGTGGCTGCTCGAAATCGGCGACAGCGAAGACGGCCCGTATGCGGTCTACGCAACGCACGCATGAGGACCACCATGACCACCGACAATAGCCGCGCTGATGCGCTGACGGACCAAGCCATAACAGAGATTTACCGTTCGACTTATGGGTACGCGCCAGCCCCGCACGAAATCCAGCTTGTGCGTTCCATTGAATGCGCTATCCGCGCCGCATCCCCCGTTTCTCAGCCCGCAGCAGCGCCTATCGATGCTGCGCTTCGAGTGCTGATGGGCGCTGTGAACGCCTACGAGAAAGAAACCGGAATCGGCGGCTGGTTCGCCGAGAGGATTCAGGAATCCTGTAACGCGCTCCTGAAGGCGCTTGGGTCGCCCGCGCGTTTCGGCATCAACGGTGAAAACCCAATCGAGGAACCTGCTCCCGCACCCTCGCCGGCGGACGATCAGTCCGCATCGCCCGAACCCTGCGCCCACGATTACGTGCGGAAGGATCGCGTCTGCATCGAGTGCGGAGAGAAGACCGCAGAAGCGCCGATCGACGATCTGCGCCAAGAGGTTCTGCGCTTGTGCCGCCTGTTTCTCGATGACGAGCAAGGGAAGTACAACGCCAAGTCGGTCATGACGCGCATTTTCTCGCTCGCCGCGACTCCCGCACCCTCGCCGGCGGACGAGCGGGCGGCGTTCGATTTGACCGACGCGGAATGGCTCGATGTTTTCGAACGAGTTAGTGCCGGCATTCCCAATGTGTTCGGCAGCTACATGAAGGTGAGAGCCGCTTTTGCTCGCGAGGCTATCCGACTGGCAAACGAAGCCCGCGCCGCATCTGCCAACGAGACGGCGGCGGAAGGGGCGACTGTCGCATGGATGCGCGCTGACGACCCGCGCGACTGCATCTCGGACGCGAAGAAGCGCGACATGATCGAGCACGCAGGCGCGCCCGGCGCTCGCCTGGCCGAGAGCTATTCGATCGCGCTCGGCCGGATCGGTGCGACGACCGCGCAGGCTGCGGAAGCGGTGACGATCCCGGCAGGCTGGAAGCTCGTGCCGGTCGATCCGACGCCAGAAATCCTGATGGCTATCTGGCAGAACGAACGTGATGCGCGCCGCGCATGGGAGCGAGCGCTTGCCGCCGTGCCGCAGCCCGCGCAGGCAGACGCTCGGGTCGGGCTGACGGACGAGCAGCGCGAGGCGGTCCAGTTCGTCATCGGCTGGTACGAGCAGGCGACGATCGCAAGCAACCCGTATCACGAGCACATCGCCGCCCTGCGCGCCCTTCTCCAAGGAGCCAAGCAATGATGACGCTCACGCAATACCTGCTCGTCAAGATCGCCGAGGAAGCCGCCGAGGTCGCGCAGATCGCGCTGAAAACGGCCCACTTCGGCCTGAGCGAGACGCAGCCGGGCCGCGACGAAACGAACGCGCAACGCATCTATGCCGAGCTCAACGACCTGAATGCCATGGTGCTGCGGCTGAACGACATCGCGTTCGGGGAATTCCACTTCGAACCCGACCACGTTGCGATGTCGCAGAAGATGGCGAAGGTCGAGCACTACCTCGCCTACTCGCGATCGCTCGGGCTCGTCCAGCCTGACGCCGCCCGTCGTGGCCAGCCGGGGTCGCGCGACGTCAGAGCTAAAACGGAATTTGATCGTCCTTCGGAGCCACCGGCGTGACACTCAAATTGACCGTCGCACCTGGCATTTGGCCTGTCAAAGATTCGAGAGTTGTCGCTTCGCCTAAGTTCAGAGACGAGATCGAAACTGAGACGGCAGACCCCGTAACCGCCTCTATCGCGCGTGCAATCGCCGTTTCAATTTCTGCAATCGACACTGCCTTCATCGGATGGATATTTGACATGGCCCGCTGCTCGCGAATTGTGGCAAGGAATCGTAGCATGACAGAACGCCCTATCCTTTTCAGCGGCCCGATGGTGCGCGCCATCCTCGAAGGCCGGAAGACGCAGACGCGCCGCGTGTTCAAAATGCCGACCGGGCTCGGCTGGTATGTCAGCGGCACCGCACGCGGCGAGGAAACTGGAGATCTCTGCGACCTCGAGGGCCCGGGCTGGTGCAGCATCGATGAACTCGCGTGCCCGCACGGGAGCGTCGGCGATCGTCTGTGGGTGCGCGAGACAACGTACGACGTCGAGCGCAATGGCTGGGTCGGCCCGGTGTACGTCGAGTCAGATGAAGGCGCGCACGCTGCGGCCTGGGGCTGGGGTGAATCAGACGATCCCGACTACATCGAGCCATACGAACTGCGCAAGCGCCCCGCCATCCACATGCCGCGGTCAATGGCGCGCATCACGCTCGAGATCACCGGCGTGCGCGCCGAACGCCTGCAGTCGATCAGCGAGCCGGATGCACGGGCTGAAGGCGTGACGATCGTAGACCATCACCTGCGCGGGTACCGCGCCGACGCCTACCGGCCGCCGAGCATCCGCGCCTTCCACGAACTGTGGGACAGCCTGAACGCCACGCGCGGGCATGGCTGGGATACAAACCCTTGGGTGTGGGTGATCGAATTCAAGCGTATCGGCTAAGCCACTCTTCCGAAAATTTCTTCGCGTAGGCGACGGCCTCGGCCTCTGTGCCGAATTCGCCAAGCTTCCGGAAAGCAGCCTCCCGGCTGAAACCCAACTTCGTTACCTCAACCTGAGCGGCATACCTGCCGTCCTCGGTCACGCGCGGCCCGCAGTTCATCTCGTACCCGCGCATCACAAACTTCTTCTGCATTGGTTCAACGCCTTTTTGAGACAGGGGAATCGTAGCATGGTGAACTCACCTACTCACATCGCACCGGCCCCGTACGTCACCGTGGCACTCGCCGCGATGATCACGGGCCTGACTGAAAAAGCTATCCGTCGAAAAATCGAAGACGGAAAGTGGATCGAGGGCCGGGAGTATCGTCGATCGCCTGATGGCGGCATTTTCATTTCGCTTAGGGGGTACCAGCAATGGGTCGAAAAGGCGACGGCGTAGAGATTCGAGAAAAATCGATCCGGCTGTCCTTCGTTCTGGACGGCCGGGAAGAACGCAAAACGCTGAAGGTGAACGGGAAGCCCATGCTTCCCACGCCGGCGAACGTGAAATATGCGAAGCGCGTCGCTGCCGAGATCCGCGACCGGATTCGGCATGGCACCTTCGTCATGTCCGAATACTTCCCGTCGGATGGCGTTGCCACCTCGCTGCTCCTGGGAGATTGGCTCGACAGGTGGCTGGCTGCGCAACGGATCGAGCGATCGACCCGAGACGGCTACGCGACGGCTATCAAGTTCTGGAAGGAGACCGCATGCGACGAGGCACATACGAAGCCTCTCGCCGACGTGTCGATCAGATCGCTCAAAGCGATACAGATTCAGACGGCGATCGCCAATCGCCCGGACCTGAGCGGGAAGACGATCAACAACTATCTGTCTGTCCTTCGCGCCGCTCTGGCGCTTGCTGTAACGGACAAGTTCATCGCGGAAAATCCCACCGAAGCCGTGCCGCGCGCGAAACATCAAAAGCCGACTCCCGATCCTTTTGATCGCGACGAGTCGGATCGAATCATTGCCGAGGCGGAGCGCGCGTACCCCGGGCAAGTCCACAACCTCACCGAATTTTGGTTCTGGACCGGCCTACGGACGTCCGAGATATACGGGCTCGAGTGGCCGCAGATTGACCTCGCCAGCGCGACAATGCTGGTAGCAAAGGCCTACGTACGCGGCGAGCAACTGGATCGAACGAAGACGAAAGTTGCTCGGCTCGTCCACTTGAACAGCCGAGCAATGGCGGCGCTGCAACGACAACGCCAGTTCACTCAAATGGCTGGGGGCCGGGTCTTCCTCGACCCGCGGTACAACGAGGTATGGCACGACGAGGACGCGTTCCGCCGCACATACTGGGAACCGATGCTCAGGCGCCTCGGCATACGCTACAGGCGCCCTTACAACATGCGACACAGCTACGCGACGGCGATGTTGATGGTTGGGATGACGCCGGCGTTCTGCGCGAAGCAGCTCGGCCATAGCGTAGAGATGTTCCTGAACACCTATTCGAAATGGATCGACGGGAATCAGAACAGTCTCGAAATGGCGAGGCTCGAAAGCACGCTTACCTCCCGGAAACCTCCCCAAGACAAGGAGCGAATCTCGTAAGGCATTGACTGCAAAGGAAAAATGCTGGTGGGCCCGGCGGGGTTCGAACCCGCGACCAATCGATTATGAGTCGACTGCTCTAACCGCTGAGCTACAGGCCCTGATGAGTAGTGATGCGCACGACACGCGCGTCCGACAAAGACGCCGGGCCGGCATTGTAACAACAAAGGAGACAAACGCCACCGGCATCCTGCAAATACCGGTGGCGTTCGGGAGGGAAAGCCGGAGATCAGTTCCCTTCGAGGAACGACTTCAGCTTGTCGGAACGGCTCGGGTGACGCAGCTTGCGCAGCGCCTTGGCTTCGATCTGGCGGATCCGCTCACGCGTGACGTCGAACTGCTTGCCGACTTCCTCGAGCGTGTGATCGGTGCTCATCTCGATACCGAAACGCATCCGCAGCACCTTCGCCTCGCGCGGCGTCAGCGAATCGAGCACGTCCTTCACGACGTCGCGCATGCTGGCATGCAGCGCGGCGTCCGCCGGCGCGACCGTGTTGTTGTCCTCGATGAAGTCGCCGAGATGGGAATCGTCGTCGTCGCCGATCGGCGTTTCCATCGAGATCGGCTCCTTCGCGATCTTCATGATCTTGCGGATCTTGTCTTCCGGCATCTCCATCTTCTCGGCCAGCGTCGCCGGATCCGGCTCGAGACCGGTCTCCTGCAGAATCTGCCGCGAGATGCGGTTCATCTTGTTGATCGTTTCGATCATGTGAACCGGAATACGGATCGTGCGCGCCTGGTCCGCGATCGAGCGCGTGATGGCCTGACGGATCCACCACGTCGCATACGTCGAGAACTTGTAGCCGCGACGGTATTCGAACTTGTCCACCGCCTTCATCAGGCCGATGTTGCCTTCCTGGATCAGGTCGAGGAACTGCAGGCCGCGGTTCGTGTACTTCTTCGCGATCGAGATCACGAGACGCAGGTTCGCCTCGGTCATCTCGCGCTTCGCCTGGCGCGCCTTCAGTTCGCCGGCCGCCATCTGGCGGTTGGTTTCCTTCAGGTCCTTCAGCGGCAGCACGACGCGCGCCTGCAGGTCGAGCAGGCGCTGCTGCTGTTCGCGGATCGCCGGGATGTTGCGCGACAGCACCGCGCTGTACGAGTGGCCTTCGGCCGCGATCTTCTCCGCCCAGTCGAGATCGGTCTCGCTGCCCGGGAAGCGCGCGATGAATTCCGAACGCGGCATCCCGCACTTGTCGACGACGATGTGCAGGATCTGGCGCTCGACCTGACGCACTTCGTCCACCTGCGCACGCAGCGTGTCGCACAGACGCTCGACGGTACGCGCGGTGAAGCGGATCGTCATCAGTTCGGACTGGATCGTTTCCTGCGCCTTCAGGTAGGACTTCGACTTGTAGCCTTCCTTCTCGAACGCGCGACGCATCTTGTCGAACCACTCGCTGATCTGCGCGAATTTCTCGAGCGACGCGCGCTTGAGGGCTTCGAGCTGGGCGGCGTTGGCGGTCGCCTGCGCGGCGCCGTCATCGTCCTCCTCTTCCTCTTCTTCCTCTTCCTCTTCGGCGTCCTCGTCCTCGTTCTCGATTTCTTCCGCTTCCTTCGCGGAGAAACCGTCCGTGTCGGTGTCCGAAGCGTTCGGATCGAGCAGGCCGTCGACGAGTTCGTCGACGCGGATCTCCTCGTTCGCGACGCGCTCGGCCATCGCGAGGATGTCGGCGATCGTCGTCGGGCACGCGGAAATCGCCATCACCATGTGGCGCAGGCCGTCCTCGATCCGCTTCGCGATCTCGATTTCGCCTTCGCGCGTGAGCAGCTCGACCGTGCCCATTTCGCGCATGTACATCCGGACCGGATCGGTCGTGCGACCGAATTCGGAATCGACGGTGGACAGCGCAACTTCCGCTTCCTCTTCGACCTCGTCGTCCGACGACGCGGCCGGCGCGTTGTCGTTCAGGAGCAGCGTTTCCGCGTCCGGCGCCTGCTCGTAAACCGCCACGCCCATATCGTTGAACGTGCCGATGATGCCTTCGAGGGCCTCGGTCTCGGTGAAGTTGTCCGGCAGGTGGTCGTTGATTTCGGCGTACGTGAGGAAGCCGCGCTCCTTGCCGAGCTTGATCAGCGCGCGCAGTTTCACGCGGCGCTCTTCGAGCTCCTCGGCCGTGCCGGGCGTGCTCGTCGCGAACGCTTCCTTCAGCAGCGCCTTTTCCTTGGCGCGACGATCGCGCACCTTGGATTTGCCCGGTGCAGCCGCGGCTGCGGGCTGCTCGTCGCTCTGATTTGCGTCGTCATCGACGGATACTTCGTTCAGCTTTTTCGTCATGGAGTTCGCCGTACCGGCTATATCGACTCGCGGCTGCTGGACGACAGCCGGTTGAACCGTGGGTGCATGAGTAGTACGTACTGCCGTTTCGTCCGCCGCGGCAGTCGTGTCCCTTGCGCTTTTCGCACTTGCCCGCTTCGCCGCCGGCTTGGCCGGCCCGGAGTCGGGTCTGGCGGCAGCCCGTGTTCTGGCTGCCGGCGCCGGCGCAGCCTGAGCAGTGCCGGCCGCGGTTTTCTTTCTTGCAGTGGTTGATGTGGCTGAAGACGTTGTCCTGGAGGAAGAAGCAGACTTGGCCGCTGTGACCTTCTTGGTCGGCTCCGTCGAGCCCTTGCCTGTTGCTTTCTTTCCGCCTGTCGTCTTTGCCATCGCGAATCTCGCCTCTGCTTAGAAAACAAACCGCTGGAAACCTTATATTATAGCACGCTGGGGAGCCCTCTCCTGGCGCCCCGGCCGCCTACAGCCCAAGCCGACGTTTCATGTCGGTTCGCTGCTCATTCAAGTGCTTCAATTCGGCCAATTCCTCGGGCGTGAACGCGGATTGCCGCGCCAGCCGATCGAGCCGGTCGCAGCACGCGTCGTAGCGCACCTTGAGCACCGCCGCCTGCAGTTCCTCCCCCGCGATCCGTTCCTGTTCACGCTGCCGCTCGGACACCGTCTCGTCTTCCGGATTCTGTAACAGCAAATCGCGGACGTTTTCATCATAGTCCAGAATTTCGCGGAAGATTTCCTCGTAAGTCGCGCTGTTCGAGGAGGTCCGCAGGACGTCGGACAGCAGCCGGAACTCCGCGCCTTCGCCGAGCGCGCGCGCGTGCTCGACGACTTCGGCGAACAGCTCGCCGATGCGCGGCAGTGCGCGCAGGGTCGCAATCTGCTCGTCATCGAGCTGCGACGCGAGCCGCGGATGCATCACCAGCGTGCGCAGCGCGCGCTTCTCGCTGTCCGTCACGCGGCGCCGGTCGCTGCGCGCAGGCGCCTGGCGCGGCGCCGCCGCGATCCGCGCATCGACGTCGGACAGCCCCGCCACTTCCTCGAACGGGATATCGAGGCGATCCGCGAACATGTGCATGATCTGCGCGCGCAACGCGTTCGCAGGCAGCGCCTGCAGCAGCGGCTTTGCATCGAACAGCGCCTTGGCCCGGCCTTCCGGCTGGTCGAGCGCCTTGCCGGCAATTGCTTCGTTCAACAGAAATTGCGACAGCGGCATCGCGCGCTCCACCTGCTCGGAGAACGCCTCCGCGCCGAACTCGCGGACATAGCTGTCCGGATCGTGCTCGGGCGGCAAAAATAGGAACCGGATCGTGCGGTTGTCCGCCGCATGCGGCAGGCACGCTTCGAGCGCGCGCCGCGCGGCGCGCCGGCCGGCCGAGTCGCCGTCGAAGCTGAAGATGACGGTGTCGGTCTGTCGCAGCAGCTTCTGCACGTGGATCGGCGTGCAGGCCGTGCCGAGCGTCGCGACCGCGTTCGGGAAGCCGAGCTGCGCGAGCGCGACGACGTCCATGTAGCCTTCGACGACCAGCGCATACTTGCGCTCGCGGATCGCGAGCCGCGCCTCGAACAGGCCGTAGAGCTCGCTGCCCTTGTTGAACAGCGGCGTTTCGGGCGAATTCAGGTACTTCGGCTCGCCGGCGCCCAGCACGCGGCCGCCGAAGCCGATCACCTGCCCCTTCACGTTGCGGATCGGGAACATGATCCGCTCGCGGAACCGGTCGTAGCGCCGCGCGACGCCCTGCGCATCGGTCTTCTCGCTGACGATCACCAGCCCCGCCTCGACGAGCGCGTCGTCCCGATAGTCGGGAAATGCCGTTTCGAGGTTCTGCCAGCCGTCCGGCGCATAGCCGAGCCCGAAACGCGCGGCGATCTCGCCGGTCAGGCCCCGGTTTTTCAGATACTGGATCGCGGCCGTCGCGCCGCGCAACTGCTTGCGATAGTAGTCGCAGGCCGTGGACATCACGTCGGACAGCGCGGTCGCGACCGATTTCGACACGGGCGCCGGATAATCGCCGCCACCGCCGCCACCGCCGCCGCCGCCGCGCATCGACGGCTCGTGCGGCACGGTCAGCCCGACCGACTGCGCGAGCTCCTGCACGGCCTCGGGGAACGTCAGCCCCGCATGCTCCATCAGGAAGCCGATCGCCGTGCCGTGCGCGCCGCAGCCGAAGCAGTGATAGAACTGCTTGGTCGGGCTGACGGTAAACGACGGGCTCTTCTCGTTGTGAAACGGGCACAGCCCCATGAAGTTCGCGCCGCCCTTCTTGAGCTGCACGTACCGGCCCACCACGTCGACGATATCGACGCGGTTCAGCAAATCCTGCAGGAACGAATGCGGAATCACCGTGGGATCGAGCGAAAAGAGGTCATGCGACGCCCCGGCGCACGCACCGAAGGGTGCACCGGGGCAACGGGCTTACTTCGACAGCGCGGCCTTGACCAGCCCGGAAACGGCCGTCATGTCGGCGCGGCCGGCGAGCTTGCCCTTCAGCACGCCCATCACCTTGCCCATGTCCTGCGGGCCGGCGGCGCCCGTCTGCGCGACCGCAGCCTGCACTTCGGCGGCGACTTCGGCGTCCGACAGCTGCGCGGGCATGTAGCCGGCCAGCACGGTCAGCTCGGCCTGCTCCTTCGCGACGAGATCGTCGCGGCCCGCAGCCTGGAACTGGCTGATCGAGTCCTTGCGCTGCTTGATCATCTTGTCGATCACGGCCGTGACGGCCGCGTCGTCGAGCGTGACCTGCTCGTCGACCTCGCGCTGCTTGATCGCGGCCATCAGCAGGCGAATCGTCGCGAGACGCTCGCTTTCCTTCGCGCGCATCGCGGCCTTCATGTCATCGCTGATCTGCTCTTTCAAACTCATCTTTCACCCGGGGTGGAAACGTGAACGCGACGCCCGCAATGGACGTCAACACAAAAACCCGCTTGGACAATGTCTCAAGCGGGTTGCTCGAATCCGGCATCGGCGGCTCCCTGCCCGATCGCGTGGAGTTCGCCGGTGCGCCGCTCAGCGAACCGCGCGGCGCCCAATCGTTCAGTACAGCTTCTTCGGCAGCATCTGGCTGCGGATACGCTTGTAGTGACGCTTTACCGCCGCAGCCTTCTTGCGCTTGCGCTCCGCGGTCGGCTTCTCGTAAAACTCGCGCGCACGAAGCTCGGTCAGCAGACCGTTCTTCTCGATCGTGCGCTTGAAGCGACGCATGGCAACTTCGAACGGCTCGTTTTCTTTAACGCGAATGATCGTCATGATCCGACACGAATAAAGGTTTGCAGGGAAAGATTAACGAGTATAGCAGAGCCGTTGCACAAAGGCACTAGCGCGTCAAGCACCGCGCGCGAACTCGGCCGCGGCCTGCCCGGCGGCGGTGCCGGACGCCCACGCCCACTGGAAATTGTAGCCGCCGAGCCAGCCCGTCACGTCGACCGCCTCGCCGACGAAGAACAGCCCCGGCACCCGCGCGCTCATCATCGTCGCCGACGACAGCTCGCGCGTGTCGACCCCGCCCTTCGTCACCTCGGCCTTCTTGTAGCCCTCGGTGCCGTTCGGCGTCAGCGTCCAGCCGGTCAGCGCGTCGCCGATCTGGCGCAGCGTCTTGTCGGGCAGGTCCGCGAGCCGCGCGTCGGCCGCGACGCGGTGCGTGTCGAGCCACACGTGCGCGAGGCGCGACGGCACCCAGTCTGCGAGCAGCGAGCCGATCTGCCGCTTCGACGTGCGCTTCGCCTCGAGCAGGTCGGCCATCGCGTCGCGCTGCGGCAGCAGGTCGATGCGGATCGGCTCGCCCGGCTGCCAGTAGCTCGAGATCTGCAGGATGCCGGGCCCCGACAGCCCGCGATGCGTCAGCAGCAGATCCTCGACGAATTCGCCGCCGCGCTTCCTGTCGCCGGTCGACACGCGCACTTCCAGCGACACGCCCGACAACGCCGCGAACGGCGCCCAGTCCTGCTGCGCGAACGTCAGCGGCACGAGCGCGGGCCGCGTATCGACGAGCTTGTGTCCGAACTGCTTCGCGAGCCGGTAGCCGAAATCGGTCGCGCCGATCTTCGGAATCGACAGGCCGCCGGTCGCGACGACCAGGGCGCGCGCACGGATCGGCCCGGCCTGCTGCGTATCGAGCGTGAAGCCGTCGGCCGGCGCATGACGCACCGCGTCGACGACGACCGGGCGGCGCCACGCGACGCCGCCCGCATCGCACTCGTGCTTCAGCATGTCGATGACCGCGTCGCTGCCGTGATCGCAGAACAGCTGGCCCTTGTGTTTTTCGTGCCAGGTCACGCGATGCCGCTTGAGCAGCCCGAGGAAGTCGCGCGGCGTATAGCGCGCCAGCGCCGAGCGCGCGAAATGCGGATTGGCCGACAGATAGTTGTCGGGCCCGGCGTACAGGTTCGTGAAGTTGCAGCGGCCGCCGCCCGAGATGCGGATTTTCTCGGCGAGCCGCGGCGCGTGGTCGATCAGCACCACGCGGCGGCCGAGTTGCCCGGCGACCGCGGCGCTCATCATGCCGGCGGCGCCCGCGCCGATCACGGCGATATCGTAAGTTTCCATGGCGCGGATTGTACCCGCCCGGCACCGCGCCCGGGCCCCCGCCAGCGGCGGCCGGCACTCGCCTGCTATACTTTCCGGTTACGTTGACATATCGGCGGCGCACTCGACGCAGCGCGCCCCGCCCGCACCCATGCTCGTTCTCGGCATCGAAAGCTCCTGCGACGAAACCGGCCTCGCGCTCTACGACACGCAGCGCGGCCTGCTCGCGCACGCGCTCCACTCGCAGATCGCGATGCACCGCGACTACGGCGGCGTCGTGCCCGAACTCGCGTCGCGCGACCACATCCGTCGCGCGCTGCCGCTGCTCGAGGAAGTCATGCAGAAAAGCGGCACGCGCCGCGACGACATCGACGCGATCGCATTCACGCAAGGCCCCGGCCTCGCCGGCGCGCTGCTGGTCGGCGCGAGCATCGCGAACGCGCTCGCGCTCGCGTGGAACAAGCCGACCGTCGGCATCCATCATCTCGAAGGCCATTTGCTGTCGCCGCTGCTCGTCGATCAGCCGCCGCCGTTTCCGTTCGTCGCGCTGCTCGTGTCGGGCGGCCATACGCAGCTGATGCGCGTGACCGACGTCGGCGTGTACGAAACGCTCGGCGAAACGCTCGACGACGCGGCCGGCGAAGCATTCGACAAGACCGCGAAGCTGATCGGCCTCGGCTATCCGGGCGGCCCGGAGGTGTCGAAGCTGGCGGAAACGGGCACGCCGGGCGCCGTCGTGCTGCCGCGCCCGATGCTGCATTCGGGCGATCTCGACTTCAGCTTCAGCGGGCTGAAAACGGCCGTGCTCACGCAGATGAAGAAGTTCGAGGCGGCGAAGCTGACCGGCGAAGCGCTCGAGCGCGCGAAGGCCGACCTCGCGCGCGGCTTCGTCGATGCGGCCGTCGACGTGCTCGTCGCGAAGTCGCTCGCCGCGCTGAAAAAGACCAAGCTCAAGCGTCTCGTGGTCGCAGGCGGCGTCGGTGCGAACCGCCAGCTGCGCGCAACGCTGTCGGCCACCGCGGCGAAGCGCGGCTTCGACGTGCACTACCCGGACCTCGCGCTGTGCACCGACAACGGCGCGATGATCGCGCTTGCCGGCGCACTGCGGCTCGCGCGCTGGCCCGAGCAGGCGAACGCCGACTATGCGTTCACGGTGAAGCCGCGCTGGGATCTCGCCTCGCTCGCACGCTGAACCTCACGCACAGGCGCCAGCGCCTCGCGCAGCGCACGAATGCAAAAAAGCCGCTCGTCCGAGCGGCTTTTTGTTCGGCGCGAGGCGCGCCGCAGGCGAAGCGTACGTTACGCCGCCTGCCGCTTGTCGCGCTCGATCAGCGCATACGCGCTGTGGTTGTGGATCGATTCGAAGTTCTCGGCTTCGAGCACGTACGCGACGATGCGCTCGTCCGCATCGAGACGCGTCGCGACGTCACGCACGAGATCCTCGACGAACTTCGGGTTCTCGTACGCGCGCTCGGTGACGAACTTCTCGTCCGGACGCTTCAGCAGGCCCCACAGCTCGCACGACGCCTCTTCCTCCGCGATGCGGATCAGCGCCTCGACCGGCAGGTCGGCCGCCAGCTCGGCGTCGATCGTCACGTGCGAGCGCTGGTTGTGCGCACCGTACTGCGAGATCTTCTTCGAACACGGGCACAGGCTCGTCACCGGCACGAGCACCTTCAGGAACAGGCGCGTATCGCCGTTGCGGCGCTCGCCCGCGAGCGTCACTTCGTAGTCGAGCAGACTCTGCACGCCCGACACGGGCGCGGTCTTGTTCACGAAGTACGGGAACGTGACCTCGATGCGGCCCGCGTCGGCTTCGAGCTTCTCGAGCATCGACGCGAGCATCGCGCGGAAGCGCTCGACCGTCAGCGGCGCCGCCCGATGTTCCTCGAGCAGCGCGACGAAGCGCGACATGTGCGTGCCCTTCTGGTCGGCCGGCAAGCGAACGTCGAGATTCCAGAGGCCGACCGTCGGCTGCACGTCGCCGCTTTCGGTATGCACCGTCAACGGATGTCGGACCGCCTTCACGCCCACGCGCTGAATCGTGATCTGACGGGTATCCACCGTGCTCTGCACGTCGGGCATCACGAAGGCGGGATTCATCTGGTTCATCTGGTTCAATCCTTCTTTCTTATTAGCCGCGCGTTCGTCGACGCGCACGCAGCGTCATGCGGCAGCCGAAAAAGCAACATGGGCCCGCAGGCCCATGTTTTCCGCATCAATGTAGACCGGTTGCGCCAGTCGCACCGACGCCGCCCGCGGGCGGCGTCAGCTTACGCGACGCGCTTGGCCTGATCGGCGACGGCAGCCGCCGGATTCAGGAAGCGTTCGCGGATCGATTTCGCGATGCCCGCGCCGTCGAGGCCGCATTGCGACAGCAGCTTCGCGGGATCGCCATGATCGATGAACTGGTCAGGGAGGCCCAATTGTAGTACGGGTCGGATAACCCCACTCTCCATCAGGGCTTCCACGCATGCCGAACCCGCGCCGCCCATCACGCAGCCTTCTTCGGCGGTGACGAGGTAATCGTGCGTCTCGGCGAGCTCGCGCACGAGCGCCGCGTCGACCGGCTTCACGAAACGCATGTTCGCCACGGTCGCGTCGAGTTCCTCGGCAGCGGCCAGCGACGGCGCGACCATCGTGCCGAACGCGAGGATCGCGATGCGCTTGCCCTCCGGCTGCGACGTGCGACGACGCACCTCGCCCTTGCCGATCGGCAGCTCGGTGAATTCCTTCACCGTCGCGACGCCGGTGCCCGCGCCGCGCGGATAGCGCACCGCGGTCGGGTTCGGCTGCTGCAGCGCGGTGTGCAGCATCTGGCGGCATTCGTTCTCGTCGGACGCGGCCATGATCGTCATGTTCGGGATGCAGCGCATGAACGCGAGATCGTATGCGCCCGCATGCGTCGCGCCGTCCGCGCCGACGAGGCCCGCGCGGTCGATCGCGAACACGACCGGCAGGTTCTGCAGCGCGACGTCGTGGATCAGCTGGTCGTACGCGCGCTGCAGGAACGTCGAGTAGATCGCGACGACGGGCTTCAGGCCTTCGGTCGCGAGGCCGCCCGCGAACGTCACCGCGTGCTGCTCGGCGATGCCGACGTCGTAGTAGCGATCCTTGAAGCGCTTCTCGAACTCGACCATGCCCGAGCCTTCGCGCATCGCGGGCGTGATACCGACGACGCGCGTATCGCGCTCGGCTTCGTCGCACAGCCATTCGCCGAACACCTGCGTATAGGTCTTCTTCGCAGGCGTGGCCGACGGCTTGATGCCTTCGGCCGGATTGAACTTGCCGGGGCCGTGGTAGAGCACGGGATCGGCTTCGGCCAGCTTGTAGCCCTGGCCTTTCTTCGTCACCACGTGCAGGAACTGCGGGCCGCGCAGTTCGCGGATGTTCTGCAGCGTCGGGATCAGCGAATCGAGATCGTGACCGTCGATCGGGCCGATGTAGTTGAAGCCGAATTCCTCGAACAGCGTAGCCGGCACGACCATGCCCTTCGCATGCTCCTCGAGCTTGCGCGCGAGTTCGAGCACCGGCGGCGCGACGCTCAGCACGCGCTCGACGCCCGCACGTGCGGCCGCGTAGAAGCGGCCCGACATCAGGCGTGCAAGATGGCGATTCAGCGCGCCGACCGGCGGCGAGATCGACATGTCGTTGTCGTTCAGGATCACGAGCAGCTTCGCGTCCTCGGACACGCCCGCATTGTTCATCGCCTCGAACGCCATGCCGGCCGTCATCGCGCCGTCGCCGATCACCGCGATCGAGAAGCGGTCGTCGCCGTTCAGCTGGCTGCCGATCGCCATGCCGAGCGCGGCCGAGATCGACGTGCTCGAATGCGCGGTGCCGAACGTGTCGTATTCGGATTCGGAGCGGCGCGGGAAGCCCGAGATGCCGCCGAGCTGGCGCAGCGTCGGCATTTCGTCGCGACGGCCGGTCAGGATCTTGTGCGGGTAGGTCTGGTGCCCCACGTCCCAGACGATGCGATCGTTCGGCGTGTTGAACACGTAGTGCAGCGCGATCGTCAGCTCGACCGTCCCGAGGTTGGACGACAAATGGCCGCCCGTCTTCGACACGCTGTCGAGCACGAACGCACGCAGTTCATCCGCGAGCGGTTGCAGTTGGCGACGATCGAGGCGGCGCAGGTCCGCCGGGTCGTCGATGGTTTTCAGCAAGTCGTACATCGTCGTTCCATTGTAGGAAATCAAACGCGCCCGCATTCTGTTGCACGCACCGTAGCGTGTGCGCGGCGGCGGGCTTTCGCGTCAGCTGACCCGGTTCACTACCAGGTCGGCAAGTTCGGCGAGACGCTGCGCGCGTGCGCCGAACGGTTTCAGCGCATCATGCGCTTCGGTGCGCAGTTGCGCAGCGAGTTCGCGCGACGCATCGAGGCCGAGGATCGATACGTAGGTCGGCTTGTCGTTCGCCGCGTCCTTGCCGGCCGTCTTGCCGAGCGTCGCCGAATCGGTCGTCACGTCGAGAATGTCGTCGACGACCTGGAAGGCCAGGCCCACGCCCCCCGCATAGACGTCGAGCGCAGCCATCGCGTCGGCCGACGGCGTGTCGCCGGCCAGCGCACCCATCCGCACGGCCGCGCGCAGTAGCGCGCCGGTCTTCATGCGGTGCATCGTTTCGAGCTGCTCGCGCGTCAGCTTCAGGCCGACGCTCGCCAGGTCGATCGCCTGCCCGCCGGCCATGCCGATCGAGCCGCTCGCGAGCGCCAGCTCGCGCACGAGCGCCGCCTGCTGCACCGGCGACAGCGCAGCCGCGTCGGTCAGCGCGACGAACGCCTGCGACTGCAACGCGTCGCCGACCAGCAGCGCGGTCGGCTCGTCGTACTGCACGTGCACGGTCGGCTTGCCGCGCCGCAGCGCGTCGTCGTCCATGCACGGCATGTCGTCGTGCACGAGCGAGTAGACGTGGATCATCTCCAGCGCCGCCGCCGCCGCGTTGCGCGCCGCTTCCGTCGCGCCGGTCAGCTCGCCCGCTGCATGGCACAGCAGCGGGCGAACGCGCTTGCCGCCGCCGAGGACCGCATAGCGCATCGCTTCGTGGAGTTGCGTGGGCACCACGTTTTCAGCCGGCAAATAGTGGCCGAGTGCGTCCTCGACGCGGTCCAGCACGGACCGCATCCATTGTTCGAATGTCATAGATCGTCGTCTTCGCCGTCCGTGGCGGCCGCGGGTTTCAGCGTCGCGCCGTCGAGCACGCGAACCTGCTGCTCCACCTTTTCGAGCTGCTGTTGGCAAAACGCAACAAGGGCCGCGCCGCGGCGATACGCTGCCAGCGAATCCTCGAGGCTCAGCGCGCCGCCTTCCATCCGGGCAACCAGCGTCTCGAGCTCCGCAAGCGCCGCTTCGTAATTGTCCGGCAACGGTTCGGCGTCGGTGCCGGGCAGTGTCGCGCCTGGGGATGCGGTTTTCGCCATGGACGAGGTGTCAAATTTCAAAACAAGTCGGACATTCTACGGCAAAAGAGAATTTTCCGACCTGCCGACTTGGTCACCCGGGCGCGTACTCCGGCCCCATCTCCAGCGCACATTGTGCGCCTCCCGATTGTCGCCCGACAAAAAATTGACACAAATCAGGCACTTAATCCTAGCCTTGCTGGGCGAACCGGGTATAATTCTCCGTTTCCCTAAATCGATTTTTCGATGGTTGGGTTGTTCACTGCTTTCACGCTATCACCGGGAGTGGGAATGTCCAATCTGAGCGATGCGCTTCAGTTGAAGTCGGCTCACAGCCAGCTTCCAGTCACTGCATACTTCGATGAGGCGCTGCTTGAGCGCGAGATCGAAACCCTCTTCAAGAAAGGACCTCGTTACGTCGGGCACGAGTTGATGGTGCCCGAGGCGGGGGATTATTTTGCGCTGCCGTCCGAACAGGAAGGCCGCGTGCTGGTCCGCAACCCGGCGAACCAGGTCGAACTGCTGTCGAACGTCTGCCGTCACCGGCAGGCGATCATGCTGAACGGGCGCGGCCATACGCAGAACATCGTGTGCCCGCTGCACCGCTGGACGTACGATCTGGAAGGCCAGCTGCTCGGGGCGCCGCACTTCCCCGACAAGCCCTGCCTGAACCTCGGCAAGAGCCCGCTGCAGAACTGGCAGGGGCTGCTGTTCGAGGCCGAAGGCCGCAACGTCGCGCGCGACCTCGCGAACCTCGGCACGAAGCATCATTTCGACTTCTCGGAGTACCTGTTCGATCACGTCGAAGTGCACGAGTGCGACTACAACTGGAAGACGTTCATCGAGGTCTACCTCGAGGATTACCACGTCGTCCCGTTCCACCCGGGCCTCGGCAACTTCGTGTCGTGCGACGATCTCAAGTGGGAGTTCGGCGACTGGTACAGCGTGCAGACGGTGGGCGTGCACAACGCGCTCGCGAAGCCGGGCAGCACGACCTACCAGAAATGGCACGAGCAGGTGCTGAAGTTCCGCAACGGCGTGCCGCCGGAGTTCGGCGCGATCTGGATGGTCTACTACCCGGGCCTGATGATCGAGTGGTATCCGCACGTGCTCGTCGTGTCGTGGCTGATCCCGCGCGGCCCGCAGAAGACGACCAACATCGTCGAGTTCTATTACCCCGAGGAAATCGCGTTGTTCGAACGCGAATTCGTCGAGGCCGAACGCGCCGCCTATATGGAAACGGCCGTCGAGGACGACGAGATCGCAATGCGGATGGACGCCGGCCGGCGCGCGCTGATGGCGCGCGGCGAGTCGCAGGTCGGCCCGTACCAGAGCCCGATGGAAGACGGCATGCAGCACTTCCACGAGTTCCTGCGCCGCCAGCTCGGCGATCTCTGACAGCCGCGCGGCGCGCACGCATGCGGTATGACGAAAAGACGGGCTTCGGCCCGTCTTTTTTGTTTAGACTGGGAATATCGGGCCGTTCGCACTCCAGGGAGCTGTCATGCCACACACCCACTACACCACGCTTATCTCCGCGACCAATCTTGCCGAGCGGCTTGCCGCCGCGCCCGCCAGCGTCGCGCTGTTCGACTGCCGCTTCGATCTCGTCGACCCGGGCGCGGGCGAAGCCGCCTATGCCGCCGGCCATCTTCCCGGCGCGCAATACCTTCACCTCGACCGCGACCTGTCCGGCCGCAAGACGGGCACCAACGGCCGCCATCCGCTGCCGAGCCGCGACGCGCTCGCGCTGCTGCTCGCGAACCACGGCCTGAAGCAGGGCCAGCAGGTCGTCGCGTACGACGCGCAAGGCGGCGCCTATGCGGCGCGGCTGTGGTGGCTGCTGCGCTGGCTCGGGCACGATTCGGTCGCGGTGCTCGACGGCGGCCTGCAGGCCTGGGAAGCGGCCGGCCAGCCACTGACGACCGACGTGCCGCAGCCGGCCGCGGGCGACTTCCGCGCCGCGGCGCCGCTCGAATCGACGGTCGATGCGGCGACCGTGCTCGCGAACCTCGGCGCGCCGACCCGCGTCGTGATCGACGCGCGTGCGCCCGACCGCTATCGCGGCGAAAACGAAACGATCGATCGTGTCGGCGGCCACATTCCCGGCGCGCGCAACCGGTTCTTCAAGGACAACCTCGCGGCCGACGGCCGCTTCAAGACCGGCCACGAACTGCGCGAGACGTTCACCGCGCTGCTGGCCGGCACCGAGCCGAATCGCGTGATCCTGCAATGCGGCTCCGGTGTGACCGCCTGCCACAACGCACTCGCGATGGAAGTGGCCGGGCTGCACGGCGCATCGCTGTATCCGGGCTCGTGGAGCGAATGGAGCGCCGATCCGTCGCGGCCGATCGCGACCGGCCCGACGCCGTAACGCGCGGGCGCGGCGCCATCACGAAGCGGCGGCCCGGGCCGCCGCTTGTCGTTTACATCACGCCGTACTTGTGGAACCACGCGATCGCGCGCTTCCAGCCGTCCTCGGCATCGCCCTTCACATAGCTCGGCCGGTAGTCCGCGAAGAACGCGTGGCCGGCATCCGGGTAGACGACGATTTCCGATTCGCGTGCGCGCTTCGAATCGCTCGTCTGGATCGCCTTGCGCATGTCCGCGAGCGACGCCTGCGTGATGTTGGTGTCTTTCTCGCCGTAAAGGCCGAGCACCGGCACCTTCAGCGACGAGGCGTGATCGACCGGGTTGAACGGCGTCATCTCGTCGGTCTTGCCTTCGACGAAGCCGTACCACGCGACCGCTGCGCGCACGTGCGGATTGTGCTCCGCATACAACCATGCCTGACGGCCGCCCCAGCAGAACCCTGTCACGCCGAGGCGCGACAGGTCGCCGCCATTCTTGCCGGCCCACGCGACCGTCGCGTCGAGATCTTCGGTGACCTGCCGGTCCGGCACCTTGCTGATGATGTTCTCGTAGAGATCCTTGATGGTCGGATACTTCGACGCATTGCCCTGCCGCGCGAACAGATCGGGCGCGATCGCGAGATAGCCGAGCTTCGCGAAGCGTCGGCAGACGTCGGCGATGTGCGCGTGCACGCCGAAGATCTCGTGGATCACGATCACGACCGGCAGGTTCGTCTTGTCCTTCGGCTGCGCGCGATACGCGGGCACGCTCGCGTCGCCCGAGCGGATCTCGACGGTGTCGACGTCCAGCCCTTCGCTGTCGGTCGTGATCGTCTGCGCCGACACGGGCAGCACGGCCGCCGCGAAGGTGCCGCCCAGCGCGGCCTGCATGAACTTGCGGCGCGAGAACGGAACGTGGGGGACCAGGCTGTCGACTTCGGGTTTCAACATGAATGCACTCCTCGATTGAGCGCCGCCGTCGCGACCCGGAATCCGACGCGACGCGGCATCGCACCGGCGTACGGTGCGGAGGTTGCGGCGGTTGGCACCCCGCCGCAAACGGACACCCGGACAAGATGCCCAATAATCCGTTGTTGCGTCAACTGTCAGATATGTAAGACTCGATTACGACGCGTCGAGCGGCCCCCGCATACGGGTCAGTGCAGCTTCACCCGCGGCAGCGTCGTGCGCCGCAGCCAGTGCGCGACGGTATCGAGCATCATCCGCGGATAACCGTGCAGCGCCGCGATATGCAGCCGGTACAGCGACATGTACATGAAGCGCGCGAACAGCCCCTCGATCAGCATGTTGCCGCCGATCAAGCCGCCCATCAGGTTGCCGACCGCGCTGAAATGGCCGAGCGACACCAGCGAGCCGAAATCGCGATAGGTGAACTCGGGCAGCGGACGGCCGTCGAGGCGGCAACCGATCGCCTTCAGCAGGAAGCTCGCCTGCTGGTGCGCGGCCTGCGCGCGCGGCGGCACGTTGCGCTCGTTGCCCGGCCATACGCACGCCGCGCAATCGCCGAGCGCGAAGATGTTGTCGTCGGCGAAGGTCTGCAGCGTGCGGCGCACGTCGAGCTGGCCGAGCTTGTTGACCTGCAGGCCGTCGAGATGCGCGAGCACCGCCGGCGCCTTGATGCCGGCCGCCCACACCGTGAGGTCCGCACGCACCGCCTTGCCGCTCGCCGTATGCACGAACCCCGGCGCGACCTCGGTCACGCGCTCGCCGAGCATCAGCCGCACGCCGAGCTTTTCGAGCAGTTCGGCCGTCGCCGACGACACGCGCTCCTGCAGCGCCGGAAGAATGCGCGGCCCCGATTCGATCAGCACGATGCCGACGTCGTGCCGCGGATCGAGCTTGTGCAGCCCGTATACGGACAGCACCTGCGCCGTATTGCGCAACTCCGCGGACAGCTCGACACCCGTCGCGCCGCCGCCGACGATCACGACCTGGATGCGCGGCTCGGCCGCCTCGCCGGGCGCGGCCGGCGGCGGGCTCTGGTGCTCGGCGCGCATGCACGCGGCGATCAGCCGCTTGCGGAAGCGCTCGGCCTCGCCAACCGTATCGAGCGCGATCGCGTTTTCCGATGCGCCCTGCACGCCGAAGAAGTGAGTGGTGCTGCCGATCGCGATCACGAGCGTGTCGTATTCCAGCTCGCGCGCCGGCAGCAGTTCTTCGCCGTCGCTGTCGTTGACGGGCGCGAGCGTGACACGCTTCGCCGCGCGGTCGAGCCCGGTAAGCTCGCCCTGCTGGAACTCGAAGCCGTGCCAGCGCGCCTGCGCCGCATATTCGAGCTCCTGCGTGAACGGGTCCATGCTGCCTGCCGCCACCTCGTGCAGCAGCGGCTTCCAGATGTGCGTCGGATTGCGGTCGACGAGTGTGACGAGTGCGCGCGCGGGACGATTGCCGCGCGCGCCGTAACGGTCGCCGAGCCGCGTCGCCAGTTCCAGGCCGCCCGCGCCTCCGCCTACGATGATGATCCGATGCATCCCGATTCCCCCTTTGCGATTCGAAACTGCTGCCGCCGGACGATCTGAACGCGATGCGCTCATGTCGCCTCATGGATTAACCGGTTCGGACATCATCGATGTGCAGTTCGAAACACCTCGATGGGTCCGCTCCCGGCACGCGGGGCGCGCGGCCCCGCGTCAATGGCATGACTGACATGCATTGTCCGGGAGCTTGCGCGTTGACCACAAGCAAACCAGCTCGATATTCGACATCCCTGCAACAATATGCCGCAGACGGCACGAACCGTGTACAGGGGGAACGATCAGTGCGCTTCCTCCCAGTTCGCGCCGGCGCCGACTTCCGCCACCAGCGGCACCTTCAGCTTCGCGACGCCGCACATCATTTCGGGCAGCTTCTCGCGCACCAGCGACAACTCGTCGTCGGGCACCTCGAGCACCAGTTCGTCGTGCACCTGCATGATCATGCGCGACGCGAGCTTGTCGCGCGTGAGCCAGCCGTCCACCGCGATCATCGACAGCTTGATCAGGTCGGCCGCGGTGCCCTGCATCGGCGCGTTGATCGCCGCGCGCTCGGCCGCCTGGCGGCGCGGGCCGTTGCCGCCGTTGATTTCCGGCAGCCACAGGCGGCGGCCGAAAACGGTTTCGACGTAGCCCTTCTCCTTCGCAACCGTACGCGTGTCTTCCATGTACTGCGCAACGCCCGGGTAGCGTGCGAAATACCGGTCGATATAGAGCTTCGCCGCGTCCCGCGTGATGCCGAGATTCGATGCGAGCCCGAACGCGCTCATCCCGTAGATGAGCCCGAAGTTGATGACCTTCGCGATTCGGCGCTGGTCGGTATTGACCTCCAGCGGCGTCACGCCGAACACCTCGGCCGCGGTCGCACGGTGGATGTCCTCGCCCTGCGAGAACGCGCGCAGCAGCGACGCGTCGCCCGAGATGTGCGCCATGATCCGCAGTTCGATCTGCGAATAGTCGGCCGACACGATCCGGTGGCCCGGCGACGCGATGAACGCCTCGCGAATCCGTCGGCCTTCGGCCGTGCGGACCGGAATGTTCTGAAGATTCGGATCGTTCGACGCGAGGCGGCCGGTGACCGCGACCGCCTGCGCGTAATTCGTGTGCACGCGCCCCGTTGCCGGGTTCACCATGCGCGGCAGCTTGTCGGTATAGGTCGACTTCAGCTTCGACAGGCCGCGATGTTCGAGCAGCAGCTTCGGCAGCGGGTAATCCTCGGCCAGCTTCTGCAGCACTTCTTCATCCGTCGACGGCGCGCCGCTCGGCGTCTTCTTCACGACCGGCAACTGCAGCTTCTCGAAGAAGATCTGCCCGATCTGCTTCGGCGAGCCGAGGTTGAATTCGCCGCCCGCGAGTTCGTACGCCTGCCCTTCGAGCTCGATCAGCCGCGTCGCGATCTCGGTGCTTTGCGCCTGCAGGCGCGCATCGTCGATCAGCACGCCGGTGCGCTCCATCTTGCGCAGCACCAGCGACACCGGCATCTCGATCTCGCGATAGACGCGCTGGAGCCCCGGCTCGCGCGCGACCTGCGGATACAGTGCGTGATGGAGCTGCAGCGTGATGTCGGCGTCTTCGGCCGCATACTCGGCGGCCTGCGCGAGCGCGACTTCGTCGAAGCCGATCTGCTTTGCGCCCTTGCCCGCCACGTCTTCATACTTGATCGTCTTGACGCCCAGATGACGAAGCGCAAGGCTGTCCATGTCGTGCGTGCGGTGCGACTCGAGCACGTACGATTCGAGCAGCGTGTCGTGCTCGATGCCGTTCAGCTCGATCCCGTAGTTCGCGAGCACCTGCGCGTCGTACTTCAGGTGCTGTCCGACCTTCTTGCGTTCGGCCGATTCGAGCCACGGCTTCAGGCGCGCGAGCACGTCGTCGAGCGGCAGCTGCTCGGGCAGGTCGGGGCCGCGGTGCGCGACCGGCAGATAGGCGGCCTTGCCCGGCTCGGTCGAGAACGACAGGCCGACGAGCCGCGCGACCATCGGGTCGAGCGAGGTCGTCTCGGTATCGAAGGCGGTCAGCTCGGCCGCGTCGATCTTCGCGAGCCACGCGTCGAACTGCGCCCAGGTCTGGATCGTGTCGTATTCGCGCGCGACGTCCGCGCCGACCGTCACCGCCGGCTCGCCTTCCGGCGCATCGGCGCCGCCGCCTTCGGCGGGCGCGCTGTCGACTTCGCGCAGCCAGGTCTTGAAGCCGTAACGCGCGAAGATGTCGCGCAGCAGGTCGCGCGCTTCGCCGTCGGTCTTCAGCGACACATCGATCGATTCGAGATGCGGCGCGAGATCGCAGGCCGTCTCGACGGTCACGAGCTTGCGGCCGAGCGGCAGGAAGTCGAGCGCGCGGCGCAGGTTGTCGCCGACCACGCCCTTGATCTCGGCCGCATGCGCGATCACGCCGTCGAGGCTGTCGTACTGCGTCAGCCACTTCACGGCCGTCTTCGGCCCGCACTTCTCGACGCCCGGCACGTTGTCGACGGTATCGCCGATCAGTGCGAGGTAGTCGATGATCCGCTCGGGCGGCACGCCGAACTTCGCGATCACGCCGTCGCGATCGAGCGTTTCGTTGGTCATCGTGTTGACGAGCGTGACGCGATCGGTGACGAGCTGCGCGAGATCCTTGTCGCCGGTCGACACGATCACGTTCATCCCGCGCCGTTCGGCTTCGCGCGCGAGCGTGCCGATCACGTCGTCGGCCTCGACGCCTTCGACCATCAGCAGCGGCCAGCCGAGCGCGCGCACGGCGCCGTGAATCGGCTCGACCTGCAGCGCCAGATCGGGCGGCATCGACGGGCGGTTTGCCTTATAGTCGGCATAAAGGTCGTCGCGGAACGTCTTGCCCTTTGCATCGAACACGCAAGCGCTATACTCTGCACTGACTTCCTTGCGCATACGGCGCAGCATGTTGATGATTCCGTAGAGCGCTCCGGTCGGCTCCCCGCCAGGGCCACGCAAATCAGGCATCGCATGGTAAGCCCGATACAGATAGCTCGAACCGTCAACCAATAGCAGGGTCTTACCTTCCAGATTTCGTTCTTCAGGCATTATGAACAAGAGAAAAGTGATTCCGAGTCTGCGTTCGCTCGCAGATCAAGAGCGCGCGACGGCCAAGAAGGCGCGCGCATCGTGGCAGATGTTCACGATTATGGCAGAGTTTATCGAGGCGACCGAGTACCTGTCGGAGATCCGCCCGGCCGTCAGCATCTACGGCTCTGCCCGTCTGAAACCCGACACGCCCCACTACAAGCTTGCCGTGCAGATCGCGCGCAAGCTGTCCGACGCCGGCTTCGCGGTGATCTCCGGCGGCGGCCCCGGCATCATGGAAGCGGCGAACAAGGGCGCGCACGCCGGCAAGGCGCCGTCGGTCGGCCTGAACATCGAGCTGCCGCACGAGCAGGCCGGCAACCACTACCAGGACATCTCGCTGCGCTTCCGCCACTTCTTCACGCGCAAGGTCACGTTCGTGAAGAACTCGGATGCGGTGATCGTGATGCCGGGCGGCTTCGGCACGCTCGACGAACTGTCGGAAGTGCTCACGCTGATCCAGACGAAGAAGTCGCGCCTCGTGCCGATCATTCTCGTCGGCAGCGACTTCTGGAAGGGGCTGCTGCAGTGGTTCCGCGATCAACTGATTCCGATGGGCCTGATCAATCCGGAAGACATGGACCTGATGCAGGTGATCGACGATCCCGACCAGGTGCTCGACGCGGTGCTCGCGTTCTACGAGGACAGCGGCGAGGAAGAAGGCGAAGGCTCGGACGAGCAGCCGCCGCGCCCGGAAGAAGACCGGATGTTCTATCTGTAAATGCGCGCGGCAGCGGGAGCCGGCCGCACGGCCGGCGCACCGCTTCGCGCGTTGCTTTGTAACCTTTCGTTAATCGTACGTCGCGGTCGCGTGACGTCGAATGTCAAATCCGCGCACCGCGCGCAGCGCGACACGGCGCGAACGTTCGGGCCCGTCGCCCGCCATTGTCAAATCGTGCCGCGCCGCACGCGCGTTCGCTGCTCGCGCGTCATCCAATCGCCGGTAATAAACGCCGCTCGCCTTTTCCGGCGCGTACCCGCACACTGCATTCCGTCGGCGTCGGCGATCCCCCCTTGGAGCGATTCGCGATGCGTCATCGATTCCACTGCGCCACGCCGACCTTTTACAACGACATCACGGAAAACAACATGCAACGCTCGCTGATCGCCCTCGCCCTCGCCTTCGCCGGCCTCGGCCTTTCGCTGTCCGGCCTCGCCCACGCCGTCAACGTCGACGTCAACATCGGCACGCCTGCGCCGGTCGTCGTCGCGCCAGCTCCCGTCGTCGTCGTCGGCTGGCACGGCGACCGCTACTGGGACGGCCACCGCTACTGGGAACGCCGCGAGTGGGAAGAGCATCAGCGCCATCATGGCCATGACGATCGCCGCGGCTATCACTGCCCACCGGGACACGCGAAAAAGGGCGAGTGCTGAACGACACGGCACGACCGCCTGTATCGGCAAGGCCGCCCGCGCGCTTCGGCGCCGGGCGGCCTTGTCGTTTGGCGACGCGTTCGGCAAGCGATCGTGGCGCCCGCTGCGTCGCGCGACGTTCGCGCTGGCCGACGGGGTCGCCGGCCCGGGGTCGACGCACTCGCTCGCGAAACGCGAGTGGTAGTATCGGCCGCGCATACGGCCACTCACCCCTCATCCACTCATGAACAGGATTCTCGTCAGCGCCTGCCTCGCAGGCCTGCCCGTGCGCTACGACGGTTCGGCGAAGACGGTCGCGGATGCGCTGCTGCAAACGTGGCGCGACGAGGGCCGCCTCGTCGTCGTATGCCCCGAGGTCGCCGCCGGCTTCGGCACGCCGCGCCGGCCGGCCGAGATCCGGCTGCATCGCAGCGGCGGCGACGTGCTGGCCGGCGCGGCGTCGATCTGCGACGACGCGGGCACGGACGTGACCGCGATGTTCATCGACGGCGCGCACCACGCGCTGCGGCAGGCCACCGCGCAGGGCTGCCGCTATGCGCTGCTCGCGGACGGCAGTCCGTCGTGCGGCAGCAGCTTCATCTATGACGGCACGTTCTCGGGAACCCGGCATGAAGGCGCCGGCGTCACTGCCGCGCTGCTCGAACAGCATGGCATTCAGGTGTTCGCGCCGTCGCGACTGGCGGAACTGGCGGCGTTGATCGAGCGCGACGGTTGAGGTCGAAGAGGCGCGCTGGCGGGCCCGAATCGAAGCATCACGCGCGCTGCCTGCCCGTCATCGTCGAACGCGGGCCGGCGCGCCGATGACGGCGCCGCGAGCACCAGCACGCGCGGTCGTCCCGGCGATGGCAGCGGAAACGACCGCACACGGCGCTCGCCGATTCGAACGCCGGCGTTACTGAAACGCCACCTCCGCAAAACTCCGCAGCTTGCGGCTATGCAGCTTGTCGAGCCCGTTCGTGCGCAGGATCTCCATCGCCTTCACGCCGATCTGCAGATGCTGATCGACCTGCGCGCGATAGAACTGGTCGGCCATGCCCGGCAGCTTCAGCTCGCCATGCAGCGGCTTGTCCGACACGCATAGCAGCGTGCCGTAGGGTACGCGGAAGCGGAAGCCGTTCGCGGCGATCGTCGCACTTTCCATGTCGAGCGCGATCGCGCGGCTCTGCGACAGCCGCTGCACCGGCTCGCGATGGTCGCGCAGTTCCCAGTTGCGGTTGTCGACGCTCGCGACCGTGCCCGTGCGCATCACGCGCTTCAGTTCGGCACCGTCGAGCTGCGTGACGTCGGCGACCGCGCGTTCGAGCGCGAGCTGCACTTCGGCCAGCGCCGGGATCGGCACCCACAGCGGCAGGTCGGCGTCGAGCACGTGGTCCTCGCGCACATAGCCGTGCGCAAGCACGTAGTCGCCGAGACGCTGCGTGTTGCGCAGCCCCGCGCAGTGGCCGAGCATCACCCACGCATGCGGACGCAGCACCGCGATGTGATCGGTGATCGTCTTCGCGTTCGACGGACCGACGCCGATGTTGACCATCGTGATGCCGCTGCCGTCCGCCCGCTTCAGGTGATACGCGGGCATCTGCGGCAGGCGCGGCGGCGCGGCGCCCTCGCCCGCTTCGCTGCCGAGGTTCGCGTTGTACGTGACGACGTCGCCCGGCTCGACGAACGCGCTGTACTGGCTGCGATAGGCGCGCACGTCGGGATCGTCGCTTTCCGTCATCATCGTGCGGCCGAGCTTCACGAACTCGTCGATGTAGAACTGGTAGTTCGTATAAAGCACGTAGTTCTGGAAGTGCGTCGGCGACGTCGCGGTGTAGTGACGCAGCCGGTGCAGCGAGAAATCGACGCGCGCGGCCGTAAACAGCGCGAGCGGATGCGGCTCGCCCGGCGACGGCTCGAACGTGCCGTTGACGATGCGATCGTCGAGATACGACAGGTCGGGCGTGTCGAAGATGTCGCGCATCGCGAGCAGGCTGTCGCGATCGAGCTCGCCTTCGAGATGGATGCCTTCGGGAAACGCGAAGTGAACGGGGATCGGCTGCGACGACACGCCGATCTCGATCTTCACATGGTGGTTCTTCGCGAGCAGGCGCAGTTGCTCGCGGTAGTAGTTGGCGAACAGGTCGGGACGCGTGACCGTCGTCTCGAAGACGCCCGGGCCCGCGACGAAGCCGTACGAACGGCGCGAGTCGACGTGCGTGTTGACGTCGGTGCGGATCCGCACGAACGGATAGCACGCGCGCACATGCTCGGTGATCGATTCGTGGCGACGATAGCGCGCGAATGCGTCGCGCAGGAAACCGGTGTTCGTATCGTAGATGGCGGACAGCCGCGCGACGGCGGCAATCGGGTCGTCGAAAGCTTCGACCGGCGGACTTTCGGGCGTCAGCATCCGGTGCCGGCGGCTCAAATCGTTCTTCATTTTCATCACCTCGTCTGATCCGACGACATTACCACGGAACCCGGTCACGCTCATGGCCGTCCGAGGGCACGCGAGGGCCGGATGGCGCGCAGTATTTGCTAAAATCGGTAGGTTCACTGGAGACTCATCATGAAGCCGCTCATTCTCGTCGTCGCTGCCGCCGCGTTTGCCGCCGCCAGCGTCGCTCACGCCGCCGGCGGCACGCCTGCCGCCGACGCGCAGGCCCAGGCCGAGGCCAACGAAGCCGCCGGCCTGCCCGATCTCCGCCAGATCAACCGGCCCGGCGCGGAAGTCACGTCGAAGGTCGATTTCAGCGACATCCGGCGCACCCCGAGCTTCCACGAAAAGAGCAAGAACGGCACCGAGGTCACCGAGTATCGCGACCGCGGCAAGCCGGTCGAGATCGACGTGAAGTCGAACTTCGGCACGCGCTACCAGATGAGCTCGACGCCCGACACGTCGCCGAAACCGCACGATGCGGGCGTGCCGATCACGCGCCTGCCGTCGGTCAACCTCCGCTACTGACCGCTGCCGCGCCGCATCGACAACACCGCGGCGCGCCGCCCCTTCACCTCCCGCCGCGACCGCCTCGCGCGGGCCGACAATCTGACCAGACGCATCCCGCATGGCCGTTTTCACCGCTGTTTCCGACTCCGATCTCGCGCAATGGATGCGCCACTATGAACTGGGCGATGTCGTCGCGTTCCGCGGCATTCCGTCCGGCATCGAAAACAGCAATTTCTTCCTGACGACGACGCGCGGCGAATACGTCCTCACGATCTTCGAAAAGCTCACGGCCGAACAGCTGCCGTTCTACCTCGACCTGATGCGCCACCTCGCCGGCCACGGCGTGCCGGTGCCGGATCCGGTCCCGCGCAACGACGGCGCGCTGTTCGGCGAACTGCACGGCAAGCCGGCCGCGATCGTCACGAAGCTCGACGGCGCGGCCGAACTCGCGCCCGGGGTCGAACACTGCATCGAGGTCGGGCAGATGCTTGCGCGCCTGCATCTCGCGGGGCGCGACTATCCGCGCCATCAGCCGAACCTGCGCAGCCTGCCATGGTGGCAAGACAACGTGCCGGCGATCGTGTCGTTCATCACGGACGCGCAGCGCGCGCTGCTCGAAGGCGAACTCGCGCACCAGGCCGGTTTCTTCGCGTCGGACGACTACGCGGCGCTGCCGGAAGGGCCGTGCCATTGCGACCTGTTCCGCGACAACGTGCTGTTCGCGCATGCCGCGCCGGATACCGGTCACGCGGTGCGGCTCGGCGGCTTCTTCGACTTCTATTTCGCGGGCTGCGACAAGTGGTTGTTCGACGTCGCGGTGACCGTCAACGACTGGTGCGTCGACCTCGCGACCGGCGCACTCGACGCCGCGCGCGCGGACGCGCTGCTGCGCGCGTACCAGACCGTGCGACCGTTCACGGCCGAGGAGCGCCGCCACTGGAGCGACATGCTGCGCGCGGGCGCGTACCGCTTCTGGGTGTCGCGCCTGTACGACTTCCACCTGCCGCGTGCGGCCGAGATGCTCAAGCCGCACGACCCCGGCCATTTCGAACGCATCCTGCGTGAGCGTATCGCCCATACGCCCGTGCTTCCCGAGATCCAAACCGCATGCAACTGATCGAAGTGCCCGCCAAAACGGGCTATGTCTGGTTCCGACAAGGCATCTGGCTGTTCCGCCGGAATCCGCTTGCGTTCATCACGCTGTTCTTCACGTACCTGCTCGCGATCACGCTGGTGTCGATGGTGCCGGTGGTCGGCGCGGCGCTGCCGCTGCTGTTCATTCCCGGCATCGCGGTCGGCTTCATGGCCGCGTGCCGCGATACGGTGGCCGGCAAGCCGGTGATGCCGACGATCCTGATCGACGGCTTCCGCTCGTACGGCACCGTCGCGACCCAGCGGCTGCTCGTGCTCGGCGCGATCTACGTCGCGTCGATGGTCGTCGTGTTCGCCGCGTCGTCGGTGGTCGACGGCGGCATGCTGTTTCATCTGATGCTCGGCGCGACGGGCGACACCAACCCGGCGCCGGAAGCGCTGGCCGCACAGGGCACGCTCGGCGCGCTGATGTTCGCGACGCTGCTGTACGTGCCGGTCGCAATGCTGTTCTGGTTCGCGCCGGTGCTGATCGCCTGGCACGACATTCCGCCCGCGAAGGCGCTGTTCTTCAGCGTCGTCAGCTGCTGGCGCAACCGCGGCGCGTTCGTCGTGTACGGGCTGCTGTGGTTCGCCGTCGCGCTCGGCACGTCGCTCGGCCTGTCGCTGCTGCTGCAGGCGCTCGGCGCGGGCGCCTATGCGCTGACGGTCATGATGCCGGTGACGATCATCATCGTCACGATGCTGTACTGCTCGTTCTATGCGACCTATCGCGGCTGCTTCGGCGTGCAGGAGCCCGGCGCGACGCCGACCACGTCCGGCCGCTGAAGGCCGGCGACGAACAGGCCGGCATCGACTGCCGGCCTGCGCTTTTCCGCCGCCGGGGCGATCGGCGCGGCATTCCCCTTCGCTGTCGTCCCACCCGTCCCGCTTCGCGCACGCGCCGAGCCCGGGCAACGCTGTTCAATCCGCTCTTTTGCGCGCAAAATAATTTGCATGTAAATCGTTAGCGCATTCGCGCGCGCCCCGAATCATGGATCGCCTGCCCGACCTGCCCCAGACCCTCGACGAGCAATTGTGCTTCGCGCTCTACTCGACTTCGCACGCGATGACGAAGGCGTACAAGCCGCTGCTCGACAAGCTGTCGCTGACCTATCCCCAATATCTCGCGATGCTCGTGCTGTGGGAGCGCGACGACATCGCGGTCAAGGACATCGCCGCGCGGCTCGATCTCGATCCGGCCACCGTCACGCCGCTGCTCAAGCGCCTGGAAGCGCTCGGCTACGTCGAGCGCGTGCGCAGCGCGGCCGACGAGCGCGTCGTCAACGTCCATGTCACGCCCGCCGGACGTGCGCTGAGGGAACAGGCGCGCTCGGTGCCTGCCGAGCTGTTCTGCACGATGCAGCAAACGCCCGACTTCCTGCTCAGGCTGCGCGCCGATCTGCGGCAGCTGCGCGATGCGCTGGGGACCGCCGGCGACCGCTGACGCATCCGGCACCACCGCCCCGCCCGGCCTCGCCGGGTTTTTCTTCAAAAATTCATTTGCACACTAATCTTTAGTGTTCTATATTTTCCTCGTGGCCGGCGACACAAGCGTCCGACCGGACCGCTTTCCATTGACTTTTCGACAGGAGCTGCACGATGAACATTCTGTACAAGACCAGTGCCACGAGCACGGGCGGCCGCGACGGCCGTGCGGTATCGGCCGACAACAAGCTGGACGTGAAGCTGGCCGCGCCGCGCGAGCTGGGCGGCACGGGCGCGGAAGGCACGAATCCGGAGCAGCTGTTCGCCGCAGGTTACTCGGCCTGCTTCCTGAGCGCGATGAAATTCGTGGCGGGCCAGAACAAGCAGACGCTGCCGGCCGACACGCAGGTCACCGCGGAAGTGGGCATCGGCCCGAACGACGCCGGCGGCTTCGGCCTCGACATCGAGTTGCGCGTCTCGCTGCCGGGCCTCGACAAGAACGATGCGCAGACGCTCGTGGACAAGGCGCACCAGGTCTGCCCGTATTCGAATGCGACGCGCAACAACGTGCCGGTGCGACTGACGGTCGTCTGATACGACGCGCGCGCCGAATGCAAAAAGGGCGTGTGCGGCTCATTGCCGCACACGCCCTTTCGCGTGATGCGCCGGAACGGCGGACCGGCCGGCCCGGCGTTCCTCGTTCGTTCGCTTAACGCGCGCCGATCGAGTACGGGCGGTTCATCGCCGCTTCGCGGTCGATCTTGCGCATGCGGAATTCGAGATCGTAGATGTCGGTCGCTTCGGACAGGTACGCCTCGGCGCGCTCTTTCGCGGCCTGTTCGGCGTTCTTGGTCAGCATCAGGAAGAGGTGGCTCAGCAGGTACATGATCGATCTCGCAATTCGTTGACTAGGGTTTTCCCGTATTATAGGGAAAACCCTAGTCATTTGCCAGCCTCGATCAGACGGTGCGTCGTTCGGTCGCCACAGTGCGCCGGTGCTCGGCGAAAAAGGACCAGGTCATCGCGCTCGCGTCCGGGCCGACCGCCGCATGGAACGGCACGGCTTCGTCGCCGCCCGCCCATGCGTGATCGAGCCCCTTCACATGGCAGAGCCGCACGATCGTCTCGCCCTCGCGGCATACGTCGACGATCTGTGCGCCCGCCTTGCGCGTTTCGACGCGCTCGCCGCCGCGCAGCGCCCCGCGGCTGTCGGCCAGCCCGTTCAGGCGCATGAACTGCACCGTGAGCTGGTCGGCGTTCTTCGGCGCGACGACATGGTCGCCGTCGCCCTGCACGATCAGCGCAGGCATGCCCGGATAGGCGGCCGAATCGACCAGCGCGTCGACGGTCGCGGCCGGGTTCTGGCGCAGGCCGCGCCGCATCACGTCCATCGCGGTGATCCCCGAATTCGCCTCGCCCATCGCCGGGCCCGAATGCAGCGCCACGGCCGCGAAACGGTCCGGATGATGCAGCGCGAGCAGCGCCGCGAGACCCGCGCCGGCCGACAGGCCCGCGACATAGACGCGCGACGCGTCGAAACCGTGTTCGTCCACCAGCGCGTCGACCAGCGAGGCGACCGCGTCCGCCTCGCCGCGGCCCGCGCGGTCCGTATCCTCATACCAGTGCCAGCAGCCGTGCGAGTGCGCCCGCCGCGACTGCTCGGGGTACAGCACCGCAAAGCCGTGCTTGTCGGCCAGCAGGTTCATCCGCGTGCCCTGCACGAACTCGTCGACGCTCTGCTGGCAGCCGTGCAGCATCACGACCAGCGGCATCGCACCGCGCCGACGGCCGGTCGGCACGTAGAGGCCGTACGCGAGCTGCTGGACCAGGCGGCCGAGCGCGGGCGCCATCGGGTGCTCGCCGCGCGTCCATTCGCCGGTCGCCCAGGCGGCGGCGCGCGGACGCACGCGCGACTCGCGCGGCGGGGACAGTTCGGATGCGGCAGGCGTCGCGGCAGCTTCGAGCACGTCGCGCGTGATCCGCTGGGCATCGCGCGCCGCGCGCTTGCCGACCGGAGACAGCATGCGTTTCATGCCGCCCAGCCACATCTTCGTCAGACTTTTGGTCATCAATCGGGCTCGCAGTCAGGAAAATTGGGGACGCCACATTCGGCGTATCGTTCAAAATTGTGCAATGCACCATACCATTGTTTATGGGATTTTTCCTGCGTGCGGATAGTTCCCGGTCGCACCAAAAAACGGGCCTCGTACGCGTGCGGCGCTATACTGGGGTTTCGCCGCTTGTATCCGTTGTAGTCGTTCTTCCCGGCTCGCGCGTTGATTTAAGCATCCGTCCTGCCCTGCACGTTCCCTTCCCGATGTTCGACCTGCCGCCTCACCTGTGGATCACGATCACCGCGTTCGGTGGCGCGGGCCTGACCTTGCCGCTCGCCATCACGATCGCGGTCTGGCTCGCGCTCGGTTACTCGTGGCAGCGTGCGCTCGCGTGGCTCGGCGTGCTGGCGGCCGCGATCGGCGTGGTCGCGCTGACGAAGATCGCGTTCCTCGGCTGGGGGATCGGCGTGCGCGCGTGGGATTTCACCGGCTTCAGCGGCCACGCGATGCTGTCGACCTCGGTCTATCCGGTCGCGATCTTCCTCGCCTTGATCCGCACGCGCACGCCGGTGCGGCTCGCCGGCATCGCGCTCGGGCTCGCGGCCGGCATCGCGGTCGGCGTGTCGCGCGTCGCGCTCGACGCCCATTCGCCGTCCGAATCGGTGACGGGCTGCATCGTCGGCGCGATCGCCGCGCTGGCCTTCATCGCCGGCTCGTGGCGCGCGGTGCCGCACCGCTGGTCGGTGCCGGCCGTCGTCGCGAGCCTCGCGCTCGTCACCGTCGCGCTGCACGGCATCACGGTGCCGTCGCACCGCTGGGTCACCAAGGTCGCGCTGCAGCTGTCGGGCCACGAGCGCCCGTTCGTGCGTGCGCGCTGGAAAGCGAACCCCAATTACCGCCCCGCGTCGCAGCCGTCGTCGCTGCAGCGCACCGAATCGCAGGCGCATACGCTGCACGCCTAGCCGGTCGCGCCGTTTTCCTCGTCCGAACCGTTCATGTGCCCCATCGCATGAGCGGTATGTCGAGCGTTATAACCCGCCCTATATTACGATTACGGTTTTCACTGATCAGAAGCCATCCGCCATGCGCTCATCCGTCCGTCCGCTTCGCCGCACCCTGCTTCGACTGCTGCCGATCGCCACGCTCGCTGCGGGAATCGCGTTCAGCGCCCCCGCATCCGCCGCCGACGAACTGGTCGTGTCGGCGGCCGCCAGCCTGACGAACGCGTTCAAGGCCGTCGGCGATGCGTACGAGAAGCAGCATCCGGGCACCAAAGTGCTGTTCAACTTCGGCGCGTCGGACGTGCTGATGCAGCAGATCGCGAAAGGCGCGCCGGCCGACGTGTTCGCGTCGGCCGACCAGAAGGCGATGGATCGTGCGGTCGACGAGAAGGTGATCGTGCCCGGCACGCGCCGCGATTTCGCCGCGAACTCGCTGGTGCTGATCGTGCCGGCGGACAGCCAAGCGAACGCGCCGACCTCGCTGCGTGACCTGACCGCGCCGGGCGTGAAGCGCATCGCGTACGGCGACCCGGCGTCGGTGCCGGTCGGCCGCTACACCGAAGGCGCGCTGCGCGCGGCCGGCGTCTGGGATGCCGTCAGCGCGAAGGGCGTGCTGGCCGCGAACGTGCGCCAGAGCCTCGACTACGTCGCGCGCGGCGAGGTCGACGCGGGCTTCGTGTTCGGCACCGACGCCGCGATCATGCCGGGCCGCGTGAAAGTCGCGCTGACGGTGCCGACGCAGACGGCGATCACTTATCCGATCGCGGTGGTCAAGGACAGCCGCCACGCCGCGCAGGCGCAGTCGTTCATCGACTTCGTCGCGTCGCCGCAGGGCCAGGCCGTGCTGTCGGCGTTCGGCTTCAAGCCGGCCGCGGGCAAGTGAGCGCAGCGCGATGCAGGACGCCTGGATACCGCTGCTGTTGTCGCTGAAGGTTGCCGGCTGGGCGACCGCGCTCGATATCGTGCTCGGCGTCGCGGCCGCGTTCGCGCTCGCGCGCTGGCGCTCGCCGGCGCGCGACGTCGTCGATTCGCTGCTGACGCTGCCGCTGGTGCTGCCGCCGACGGTGCTCGGCTATTACCTGCTCGTGCTGCTCGGCCGGCGCGGCGTGTTCGGCGCGTGGCTCGACCGGCTCGGCATCGAGCTCGTCTTCACGTGGCAGGGTGCGGTGGTCGCGTCGATGATCGTCGCGTTTCCGCTAATCCTGAAGTCGGCCCGCGCGGCGTTCGAAGGCGTCGATCCGCATCTCGAGCGCGCCGCGCGCACGCTCGGCCTCGGCGAAGCCGCGGTGTTCTTCCGCGTGACGCTGCCGCTCGCCGCGCGCGGCATCCTCGCGGGCGCGCTGCTCGCGTTCGCGCGCGCGCTCGGCGAATTCGGCGCGACGCTGATGATCGCCGGCAACCTGCCCGGCCGCACGCAGACGCTGTCGGTCGCGATCTACGCGGCCGTGCAGGCCGGCGACGACAGCACGGCCAATTTCCTCGTGCTGGTCACGTCGATCACCTGCGTGCTCGTGCTGCTTTCGGCCGGCTGGCTCGTGCCGGCGCGCGCGCGGCGGAGTCAACCGACATGACGCGCCCGCTGCTTCCGTATCGCGCCGCGGCCCGGGTCGCAACGCCCGGTGTGGCGACGCCCGTTGCCGGCATGCGCGGACCGGCGCACAGGAGGCCCGCGTGAGCCTCGTCGTCGACGTCCGCAAGACCTACGCGACCGCCGAGCGCCGCTTCACGCTCGACGTGTCGTTCACCGCGACGACGCAGCGCGTCGTGCTGTTCGGGCCGTCCGGCGCGGGCAAGAGCATGACGCTGCAGGCGATCGCCGGGCTGCTCGCACCGGACGAGGGGGCGATCATGCTGAACGGCGAGCCGCTGTTCGATGCGGCGCGCGGCATCGACGTGCCGACCCGCGCACGCCGCGTCGCGTATCTGTTCCAGGACTACGCGCTGTTCCCGCACCTGAACGTGCGCCAGAACATCGCGTTCGGGCTCACGTCGGGCCTGCGCAATCCGCGCGCGAAGACGCTGCCGCCCGAAGTCGCGTACTGGCTGCGGGCGTTCGAACTCGAAGCGCTCGCCGGACAGTATCCGTCGCAATTGTCGGGCGGACAGAAGCAGCGCGTCGCGCTCGCGCGCGCGCTGGTCGCGCAGCCGCGCATGCTGCTGCTCGACGAACCGTTCGCGGCGCTCGACGGCGCGATGCGTCAGCGGATGCGCCACGAACTCGCCGAGCTGCAGGCGCGGCTCGACATTCCGATGGTGCTGATCTCGCACGATCCCGACGACGTCGCCGCATTCGGCGATCAGGTCGTGCAACTGAACGACGGGCGCGTGCAGGCGGCGACGCCGCACACCGAGTGGCCGACGCGCGTCGCGTGATCGACCGGCAATGCCGCGGTCGTCGCGCTGCGCGGCCGGGAACCTGAGAGACGCCGCCTCGAGCGGCATCGACTGAAAACGAAGCCGGAGCCGGGTCGATGCGGTTTTGCCGCGTCAGCCCGCCATCCGGCCGTCAGCGGCACGCCCGCACGCCGGCTCGCAAATCGCGTCAGCCGGTCACCGCGAGAATCACGCTCGACGCCTTGAACAACGCAATCGCCCGCTGGCCCACGACGAGCGGCAGCACATCGACGCTGTCGTTCGTGACGACGGCCGCCAGCGTTCCGCCGCCGTCGAGCGCGAGCGTCACCTCGCTGTTCACGGCCCCTGCCTCGATCGATTCGACCGTCCCGCGCAGCCGGTTGCGCGCGGACACCTTCGGTTCCGGGCCGCCGTCGTCGATCGCCAGCACGATCCACGACGCCTTGACGAGCGCACACGCGGGCGCGCCGACCTGCAGGCCGAGCCCGTCGGCGCTCTCGTGCGTCAGCACCGCGACGATCGCCTGGCCGCCGGGCAAGCCCAGCGTCACCTCGTCGTTGACCGTGCCGCGCACGATCGCGTCGACCTTGCCGAACCACTGGTTGCGCGCGCTGGTCTTCATGCCGATCCGGCCGATCAGCGCCCAGTCGACGTCGAATCCGGCCACCGCCGCGCTCGCGGCCGCGATGAAGCGGCGATGCTCGCGCTCGATCGTGCGAAACGCGGCGATCAGCGACGTCGCGCGCGGCGTCAGCGTCGTGCCGCCGCCGCCCTTGCCGCCCGTGGAACGCACCACGAGCGGCTCGCCGGCAAGATTGTTCATCGTGTCGATCGCATCCCAAGCGGCCTTGTAGCTCAGGCCCACGGCCTTGGCCGCGCGCGTGATCGAACCGGTGTCGCCGATCGCCGCGAGCAGCGCGATGCGCGTCGCGCCGCCGAGCGTCTGCTCGCCCGCGCGCAGCCACAGCTCGCCGCCCAGTTCGAGCGGTTCGGCAGGAGAAGAGGAAGGCGGCGTATCGCTCATCGGTCGGCTCGAAAGGAACGGGCGGCCATTATAGGCACGGCATCCGCGCGGCGCGCGCCGTGCTGCTCAGCGCGCCTTGCCGTCGAGCTTCGGCGGCCGCAGGCTGGCGAGCAGCGCCTCGGCGTCGCGCGCCGCGCGCTGCTCGAGCGCCGCGCCGTAGCCGCGCACGAAGCCGATCTGGTACGGCGGCGCCGCGAGCTGTTCGAGGTGATGCAGCGCGACGATCGCGTCGTTCGCCTCGCCCAGCACGCTCTGCACGCGCGCGAGCGTCTTGACCGTCTCGGTGCGCGTGCGGCGCGACGCGAGCGACGCGAAGAATTCGAGCGCGTAGCGCAGCCGCTTCGCATCGATCCGCACCTGATGCCGCGCGGCCGTATCGAGCGACGTGAGCGACGGCGAGGCGTACAGGTGGCCGAACAGCCGCCGCACGCGCTTCGCGGCATGACGGCGCAGCGACGGCGCATCGTCGTTCGCGGCGGGCGGCAGCGCGAGCGTGCTCAGCCATTCGAGCCAGCCGAGCGTCAGCCGCGCATAGCGCGCCGAATGCAGCGCCTGCCGCAGCTCGACGCGCGTGGCCGCGCTCTGCGCGCGTGCGGCGTCGAGCGTGCCGGCCCAGTCGGCGCCGCCGCCGTCGGCCGCGATCAGCGCGGGCAGGATTTCGGTCGAGAACACGTCCCAGTCGCGCACCGTGCCGAGCAGCGCGGCCAGCCAGCGCAGGTCGGTGCCGAACGTGTCCTGCCACTGCCGGTCGGCGAAGCGCGGGAAAAAGCGCATCAGCGTGCGCAGGCGGCGCAGCGCGACGCGCATCTGATGCACGAATTCGGGATCGTCGCGATCGAGCACGCCGCCCTCGTTGCCGAGCCACTGCGCGGCGATGTCGCCGGACAGCGCGAACAGCGCGGCGCGCTGCGAGCGGATGCCGGCCAGGTCGACGAGTTGCGCCTTGACCGGCGCGGCCGTCGCGAACTCGCCCGCGCACGCGCGGTCGATCGCGCTGGTCAATTGCACGAACGCGGGCCACGCGCCGCTCAGTTCGCGCGCGGCGGCGAACAGCGCGCGCAGCGCGGCGCTGCGCGCTTCGACGGTCTCCCAGTCGGGCGCCGCGAGACGCAGCTCGACGTAGCGGCGCGGCGGCGCATCGCCGTCGTGCAGCGCGATGTCGTCGAGCGTCATCTCGACCACCACGCCGCTGTCGTCGGCCCAGCGCCCGCGCCGCCGCTCGCTGACGAGCCAGCGGCCCGCCGGCGCGGCAGCCGGCTGCGGCGCAACGGGTGCGTCGGTGGCTGCCGACGCGGCGGCAGCTTCGGGCCGGCCGCGCGATCCGCCGCCGGGCTGCGCGCCGTCGCCGCTCCCGGCTCCGGCCCCGGCCGACGCATCGACCGCGGCCTTCGCGGCCGACCTGGCCGCCGACTTCGTTTCAGATTTCGCGACGGGCTTCGCGTCGCCGCCGGCCGCGGGCGGCGAATCCGTCCCGTCGACCGCCGCCGCCCCGTGCCCGGCGCCGAGCGCCGACACGACGATTCCCGCATGCGCCGCATCGAACAGTTCGCGCTGCGTGACGCCCGGCGCGAACGCCTGCGTGCGCGACGCGACGACGCGCCGTTCGTGCGCATGCGACTCGATCCACGTCCACCAGCTCGCGCCGGGACTCGGCTCGGCCTCGACGACCTGACACGGCTCGATCGTGACGCGCTCGTGCCCGCGGCGCATTCGCACCTGCGGACAGATCCGCCATGCCCGCACCAGCTCGGCGCCGAAGTCGCGCGGCGCGGCGCGCGTACGATTCGAGGCCTTGACCGGCCATCCGTCCTGCGACAGGCACAACACGACTTCCAGCACACGCGACATGAAGGCTCCTGCATGAAGGATCGCCGGCGCATCCTCCGCACCGGCGTCGCCCGTGAAGCAGCGTTCATGGTACACGGCCCGAAAGCGTGCGGGTAGCGATCTGGCCCCGCACGCTGTGCTGCATCAAACCACGTATTGCGCGATGCCGTTGCCGAACGACCAGTCCTCCTTCAGCACCTCGACCAGACTGATGAATACGTCCTGCGGCCGCACGCCCGGCTGCTTCGCGAGATGTTCCGTAATCGTCCGGTACAGCGCCTGCTTCTGTTCGAGCGTGCGCGTGTTGTTCGCGGTGATCTGGATCATCACCAGATCGTCGCTGCGCTCGATATCGAGGTAGTGGCGGCCGAACACGAAGTTCTCGGCCGCATGCTCGGTGACGATCATGAAGATGTCGTCCTCCGGCACGTTGAACGTGTGCATCAGCGCGCGATGCACGCCATCGACGAGGGCCGCGCGATAGGCGGCGGGCTTGCCTTCGCGCAGGGCGATACGGGTGAATGGCATGGTCTTGCTCCTGTCGGTGAAGTCGGAATCGAAAAATCGGACTGCCACGTCAGGTTAGGCGCGCCGAACTATAATGAACAGTCATCATCGGATATTTCATCCATTTCAATTTGAAATGAAAGTTCTCGACCTCGATGCGGTGCGGGCCTTCGTGCTGGTCGCCGATCTCGCCAGCTTCACGCGCGCCGCCGACGCGCTCGGCACCACGCAATCGGCGGTGAGCCTGAAGCTGAAACGGCTCGAAGCCCATCTCGGCAAGCCGCTGCTCGCGCGCACGCCGCGCGTCGTCAAGCTGGCGGCCGACGGCGAAAACTTCCTGCCGGCCGCTCGCGCGCTGCTCGATGCGCACGATCGCGCGCTCGGCGCGATCGCGGCCGGCACGCACCGGCTGTCGCTCGGCGTCAGCGAGCATGTCGCGGTGCCGGACCTGCCGGCCGTGCTGACGAGCCTGCATCGGCGGGATCCGGGGTTGTCGCTCGAAATGCACCTCGGGACGTCGACGAACCTGCTCGCGCAGTACGACGAGCGCCGGCTCGACGCGGCGATCGTGCGGCACGAACCGGGCGAGGATCCGCCGCGCGAAGACGGCACGCTGCTGTTTACCGAACCGCTCGCGTGGCTCGCCGCGCCCGACTGGACGCCGCGCGCGGGCGAGCCGCTGCCGCTCGCGGTGCTGGCCGGCCCGTGCGGCGTGCGCGCCGCCGCGTTGCGCGCGCTTGACCACGCCGGGCGGCCGTGGCGCGAACATTTCATCGGCGGCGGCGTCGCGGCAGTCGCGGCGGCCGCCGCCGCAGGCCTCGCCGTGTGCCCGCTGGCCCGGCGCGTCGCGCCGCGCACGCTGGTCGACGTCGGCGCGAAGTTCGGCCTGCCGCCGTTGCCGCGCTCGCAGGTCGTGCTCTATTCGCGCGTACGCGACGCGCGCGCGGCCGCCGCGCTGCGAAGGTTTGCCGACAGCCTTGCAATCTCGGCGTAAACTAGCGGATTACGCCGCGTCCAATCTCCTGACAAATCTTGATGAAGCCCGAAGCCCGCCAGCACCTCCGCGCCAACCTGCTGATGCTCGCCGCCGCCGCGATCTGGGGCTCGGCCTTCGTCGCGCAGCGACTGAGCCTCGACGTGATCGGGCCGTTCCTGTTTACGGGACTGCGCTTCCTGCTCGGCGCGCTCGTGCTGATCCCGCTGCTGAACTACAACGCGGCGGCGCGCGCGCAGCTCGCGGCAATCCGCCGCGACCCGGCGCTGCTGCTGCCGGGCCTCGCGCTCGGCGGGCTGCTCGCGGTGTCGATCTCACTGCAGCAGATCGGCCTGCAGTACACGCGGATCGCGAACGCGGGCTTCATCAGCTCGCTGTATGTCGTGATCGTGCCGCTGATGGGCATGTTCGCGCGCCACCGGATCGGCGCCGGCACGTGGTTCGGCGCGCTGCTCGCGGCGACCGGCCTGTATTTCCTCAGCATCGACGAACATTTCTCGGTGCTCTACGGCGACTGGTTCCAGCTCGCGGGCGCGATCATCATCGCCGGGCACGTGATGGCGGTCGGCCATCTCGCCAAACGCCACGATCCGCTCGTGCTCGCGTTCATGCAGTTCGTCGTATGCGGCGCGGCGTGCCTCGCGATCGGGCTCGCGGTCGAGCCGATCAGCGTCGCGATGCTGCGCGGCGCGCTGCCGACGCTGCTGTACGGCGGGCTGCTGTCGGTCGGCGTCGCCTATACGCTGCAGGTCGTCGCGCAGCGCCACGCGGCGCCCGCGCATGCGGCCGTGATCTTCAGCATGGAAGGCGTGTTCGCCGCGATCGCGGGCTGGGCCGCGCTCGGCGAAACGCTGACGACGCGCTCGCTGGTCGGCTGCGCGCTGATGCTGGCCGGCCTGCTCGCGTGCCAGCTTCTGCCGAACGGCGAGGCCCGGAAAAAGGACGAGGACGCGCTGCCGGCATGAGGCGCGCTGTCCCTATAATGGCGGTTCGCGGGTTTTCCCCGCCAACCGCTTCCGACAGGCCTGCTCCGTGACGTCCACTTCAGTCGATCCCGCCGCCGACCTGCTGCGCGAACGCGCAGCGCATTACGCCGCGCAAACGGCGCTGTTCCTGCGCGACCAGGCGCTGTCCACCGCGTCGCACGACCTGCGCAGCCCGCTCAACGCGATGCACAGCTGGGCATACGTGCTCGAGCGCCAGCTCGCGAACGCCGATCCGAACCTGCAGCGTGCGCTGGCCGGCATTCGCACCGGCATCGATCAGCAGGTGAAACTGATCGACGACGTGCTCGACGCGCCGCGCGCGCAGACGCGCACGCTGACGCTCGCGCCGCAGCCGTTCGCGCTGCGCCCGCTCGTCGACGATACGCTCGCGCTCGTTCGCTTCGCGCTCGCCGACGCGCGACAGGTCGCGCTCGACGCGACGCTGCCCGATGATGCCCTGCCGCTGTTCGCCGACCGCGAACGCGTCGCGCAGGCGCTGTGGACGATGCTCGCGACGGCCGTCGAGGCCAGCGCCGCCGGCAGCCGCGTGACGCTCGCCTGCACGCGCGAAGGCGCGCAGTGCACCGCGCGCGTCGGCTGCGACGTGAGCGCCGGCGCGCTTGTCGATCCGGCGCTGCCGCATGTGCTCGAACCGTTCGCGCGCCACGAGATGCTGCGCGAACGCGACGCGAAACGCGTCGCGTGGGCGCTGGCGCTCTGCCAGCGCGTCGCACTGGCGCACGGCGGCACGTTCACGCACGCGCCGTTCGCCGACGGCGCGGCGGTCGCGCTCACGTTGTCGCTCCGATGCGAGGCGCCGGTGTAAGCAGGCGGGTCGACCCAGCACATTACACCTGCCTTTCAGGCTCTATACTGATGGGCCTGTCATAACCGGAGCGATTCCTTGTTACAGATCTTCGCGCTCATCGGCGCGTTGTTCCTGGTGGCCCTCAACGGCTTCTTCGTCGCGGCCGAATTCGGCCTCGTCAAACTGCGCGCGACGCGCGTCAAGACACTGGCCCGCAAGCACGGACTGCGCGGCCGCATTCTCGCCATCGTGCACGGCCGGCTCGACGCGTATCTGTCCGCGTGCCAGCTCGGCATCACGCTCGCGTCGCTCGGCCTCGGCTGGGTCGGCGAACCGGCGTTCGCGCAGTTGATCGGTCCGCTGCTCGACCTGATCGGCGTGCAGTCCGAGCGCATCGTGCACCTGATCTCGCTGGTGTTCGCGTTCTCGCTGATCTCGTTCCTGCATATCGTCGTCGGCGAACTGGCGCCGAAATCGATGGCGATCCGCCAGTCCGAGAAGGTCGGCCTGTGGGTCGCGCTGCCGCTGTATGCGTTCTACTGGGCCATGTATCCGGCGATCTGGCTGCTCAACAGCAGCGCCAACGCGGTGCTGCGGCTCGCGGGGCTGTCGGCCGATCACGGCGGCGACGCGCACTACTCGACCGACGAGCTGAAGCTGATCCTGCGCAGCCGCCGCAGCACGGCCGGCAACACCGCGCAGCCGGCACGCGGCACCTACAGCAACGACGAATGGAACACGCTCGCGCATTCGCTCGACTTCTCGTCGATGACGGTGTCGGACCTGATGCGGCCCGCGCATGAAATGATCGGCCTGCGGCGCGACCTGCCGCTGACCGACAACATGGGCATCGTCGCGCGGCACCGCTTCAGCCGCTATCCGCTGTTCGAGGATGCGTCGCGCGAGCAGGTCAGCGGTCTGATCCACCTGAAGGACCTGCTGCTCGCTCGCCACGCGGGCGCGGCGCTCGACGATCTGTCCGACTACGTGCGCCCGGTCCAGTACGTAAAGCCCGATACGCCCGCGCTCGACCTGTTCCGCCGCTTCCGCAAGGGCGCGCCGCACTTCGCGCTGGTCGGCGACAAGGGCCAGAAGCCGATCGGCTTCCTGACGCTCGACAACCTGCTCGGCGCGCTCGTCGGCCAGATCCACGACGAGTTCCGCCAGGGCGACGCCGACTGGAGCCGCCTCGACGACGGCACGCTGATGGGCAAGGGCAGCCTGCCCGTCGTGTCGCTCGAGCAGGCGCTCGGCATCGACATCGACGAAGGGCGCGCGGAGTCGGTCGGCGGCCTCGTGATCCAGGCGCTGAACGACCTGCCGTCCGAAGGCCAGCGCGTGTCGTTCGACCGCTTCGACGTGGTCGTGAAGAAGATGAACGGGCCGCGCATCGTGCTCGTGCGCGTCTATCCGAAGATCGCGAAGGAGGCCGACGAATGACGGCCTCGCATCGCCGCGCGCGATGAACGCGACGCTGCCGCGCCGCTGCGTGATCACGCCGGAACCGGCGTCCGCGTCGGCGGCCGACTGCCGCGCGTTCGTCGAGCGGCTGTCGGCCGTGCTCGCGCGCGGCGAGACGCTCGTGCAACTGCGCGTGAAATCGTTCGATGCGGCGGCGTTCGCGCGGCTCGCCGCGGAGGCGCTCGCGCCCTGCCACGCGGCCGGCGCGCATCTGATGCTCAACGGCCCGATCGACGCGCAGGGCGTGATGCAGCTCGACGGCGCGGGCTGGCATCTCGACGGCGCCGCGCTGCGCGCGACCGCGCAACGCCCGCTGCCGGCCGACCGCTGGCTGTCCGCCGCGTGCCACTCCCTCGACGATCTGCAGCTGGCCGCGCGCGCCGGCGCGGATTTCGTCACGCTGTCGCCGGTCCTGCCGACGCTCAGCCACCCGGGCGCACCGACGCTCGGCTGGGCGCAATTCGGCGCATGGGCCGCGCAGGCCGCGATGCCCGTCTACGCGCTCGGCGGCATGACGCCCGCGCATCTCGACGATGCACGCCGGCACCACGCCTACGGAATCGCGGGCATACGCAGCTTCTGGTAAGGGCCGGGCGCGAGCGCACCCGGCCATTCAGCACGGTTCAGGCAAGCGGCGTGGGACGCATGCCGCGCCACGCGCCGCCGTCGATGCGGCGGACATCGTGCGTGAGCGCGTAATGGTTCACGTCGCCCGTCAGCCATGCGACGAGCGAGTACGGCGGCAACGCGCCGGCATCGACATGGTCGCGCGCACGGGCCGGCGTCTCGAACACGACCTGCCCGGCCGGCGCATCGAACGGCACGCTGTCCGGCGACAGGTTCAGCGCGATGCTGAGCGTTTCGTCGTCGGCGAGCCGCCATGACGCGAGCAGCGCGTCGGCATCGCCGGCACCGCTCGCCCGCAGCGCATGCGCGGACTGCGGCCGGCAGTCGGACAGCCGCGGCGAGATCAGCTTCGCGCGCACCGCGAGCGCCGACTGCACGAAATGCGCACGGTCCGCGTCGCGCGCGGTTTCATCGAAGACCAGCGGAATCTGTGGCGTGAGCAGCGACAGCGCGAGCGCGGCAAGACCGGCCTCCTGCTCCCGCACGCCGTGCCGCCATGCGCCGTCCGACAGCACCAGCGACGTCAGCGGCAGCGCGCCTTCGGCGGCCATCCCTTCGCCCGGCGCGGCCGGCTGGAACGCCGCGCCGGCCGCAGTCAGCGCACGCGCGAGCGTGTGGATCGACTGGTGCGTCGAGATGCCTTCATGGCCCGGCGCGTCGCCGCCCGTCAGGCGGTGCAGCGCGCGTTCGCCGCAACTGTTCCACTGCGCGTCGAAATGCGTATCGGCGAGATGCGCCGGATGTCGCTCGCTGCCGAGCACGAGATGGATCAGCCTGTCCGCCGGCACGGCCGCGCGCACGCGGTCGGCGATCTCGCGCAGCCACGACGCGTCGATCCGGTCGGCCTCGCGCAGCCGCAGCCCGTCGCAGCGGTATTCGTCGATCCAGTACAGCGCGTTGTCGCAGAAGAAATCGCAGACGTCCGGATGATCGAGCGCGAGCGGCGGCGCCTGCAGCGGATCGTCGCGCGTATGGAAGAACGGCGCCGCGTAATGACGCAGCGCGTCGGTGCCGCTGCCGAAGCGCGCGTAGTCGAGTTCCAGCAGCACCGCGAGCCCGAAGCCGTGCGCGGCGTCGATCAGCGCCTTCAGCGCGTCCGGGCCGCCTTCGGCCGCGAGCGGCGCGAACGGCAGGCTGTCGTGCGGCGACGCGAGCAGTTCCAGCGCCGTGACGCCGAGGCGCGCGAGCTGCGGCAGCCGCCGGCGCACGCCGTCGAAGCCGCCCACCGCGTGCGGCCGGATCGCATAGAGCGCGATGTCTTCCCACGGGCGGCCATGCCAGAACGTGTTGCGCCACGTGAACGCGCGCGGGTCGACGACCTCGCTCGGGCCGTTGAGCCCTTTGGGCTGCGAGCGCGACGCGGGATCGGGAATCGAGACGGTGTCGTCCAGCCGGTAGCGGTAGCGCGCGCCCGCGCCGCATTCGGCAAAGACCTCGAACCAGTCCGCGCCTGCGGCCGTCATCGGGATCAATGTCGGGCCGTGGCCGGTGTCGAGTTCGAGCTGGACCTGCGCGCTGCCGGGCGCCCATACGCGGAAGTGCGTGCGCGGCGTCGCGCAGCGCGCGCCGCAAGGCTGTGCGCCGAACGGCAGGCAGTGGATGTAGTGCTGCGCATACGGATCGTGCGGACAATCGGACATCATGCGCTCCTCGCGCGTGCCGAGCGGCCTGGCCGCGCCGTCGGCGCGGCGCAATGGAGCCCGGCACGCGGCGGCCGGGCGGGGGGAGAGAAACGAGTATGCACCGCTTTGGCGAGCGTGACGCATCGCCGTGGAGATTTTTAAATGAGGATCGACCCCGCGAAACCCGGCCGACGCGGCGGATGCGAATCATCGCGTGGTCCGGTGCGCGCGCACGCCGCACGGGGCCCTTTCGTCACGCACGCTGCGACACATAAACCGCGCATGCGACGAACCGGGTAGTTCGCATACCGGAATGACGGCTCGCCTTGTTGCCCGCGCCGCGCCCGCTTACGCTGCGCGGAATGCGTGCGGACACCCCGTCCGCGCGCCACTCGAGGAACCATCGATGTCGCTCCCCGCCAGCGCCGCCAAATTCGATCCCGCACGTGCGCAGGAATACGCCGAACAGTCGCGCATCGCGCTCGCCGGCTACGACGCCTGCCATGAACTCGCCGCGTGCATGCTTGCGGCCGCGATCGGCGCCCCCGACGCACGGATACTCGTCGCCGGCGCCGGCGGCACCGGCCAGGAAATCTGCGTGCCGGCCGCGCTCGAGCCGGGCTGGCGGTTCACGGCCGTCGACCCGTCCGCGCCGATGCTCGCGCTGGCGCGCGCGAACGTCGAAGCCGCCGGTTTCGGCGCGCGCACGACGTTCGTCGAAGCGGGCGTCGACGCCTTGCCCGACACGCCCGCGTTCGACGGCGCGACGCTGGTCGGCGTGCTGCATCACGTGCCCGGCGATGCGGCGAAGGCCGCGCTGCTGCACGCGATCGCGCAGCGCGTGAAGCCCGGCGCACCGCTCGTGATCGCAGGCAACTACCGCCGCTACGCGGATCACCCGCGCCTGCTCGACGCATGGCAGCAGCGCTGGCGCATGAAGGGCGCGACGCCCGACGCCGTGCGCGCGCAGCTCGCGAAGATCCTGCAGGGCGCCGATCCGCCCGCATCGGAAGAAGTCGTGTTCGGCCTGCTGCGCGACGCGGGCTTCGATGCGCCGCTGCGCTTTTTCGCGAGCCTGTTCTGGGGCGCGTGGATCGCCGTGCGGCGCGCGTGACGGTGCGAACGGTCGCGGGCGGGGCGACGACGCCGGAGTCGAATGCGACGAACGACGCGCCCGCCCCGCCCTCGCGCGCTGCCGCACGTCGCGCGCGCTCGGTATGATGTCGTTCCCGCCCCTCTTCCGGGATCGACATGCTCACCGTCCATCACCTGAACAACTCGCGCTCGCAGCGCGTACTCTGGCTGCTCGAGGAACTGGAAGTGCCGTACGAGATCGTCCGCTACGAGCGCGATCCGAAGACGATGCTCGCGCCGCCCGCGCTGCGTGCGATCCACCCGCTCGGCAAGTCGCCGGTCGTCACCGACGACGGCCGCACCTACGCCGAATCGGGCGCGATCGTCGAGTATCTGGTCGAGCGCTACGGCAACGGGCGCCTCGCGCCGCCGCCCGGCACGCCCGAGCGGCACGACTACCGGTACTGGCTCCATTACGCGGAAGGCTCGGCGATGCCGCCGCTGCTGCTCAAGCTCGTCGCGCTGCGGATCGCGCACGCGCCGATGCCGTTCTTCGCGCGGCCGATCGCGCGCAAGATCGCCGCGACGCTGCAGGCGGGCTTCGTCGATCCGCAGATCGCGCTGCATCTCGGCTACATCGACAACACGCTGCAGCGCTCGGGCTGGTTCGTCGGCGACGACTTCAGCGCGGCCGACATCCAGATGAGCTTTCCGCTCGAAGCCGGCACCGCGCGCGGCGACGCCGGCCGGCATCCCGCGATCGCGCGCTTTCTCGACACGATCCATGCGCGCCCGGCCTACCGGCGCGCACTCGAACGCGGCGGCCCGTATGAACTGCTCAAGTGATGCGCGGCGCGCGAACGCGGGCGGGCCGCCGCGCTCGCCCCGTCCGAAGGCGCGTCAGCTCAGCAAGCCGGCCGCGACGTTGATCGACAGCCCGAGCACGGCCATGTTGAAGTAGAACGACAGGATCGACTGCGCGAGCACCGCGCGGCGCGCGGAGCGGTTCGCGAGCGACACGTCGGCCGTCTGCGACGCCACCGCGAGCGTGAACGCGAAATACAGGAAGTCCCAGTAGTCGGGCTCGAGATTCCGGTCGGGAAACCGCAGCGCGCGGTCGTTGCTCGGCGAGCCGTAGTAGAGCCGCGCATAGTGCAGCGTGAAGATCGTCGGGATCAGGAACCACGCGCCGAACAGCGTCGCGGCCGTCACCGCGTAGTGGGCCAGTTCGACGCGCAGGCCGACGCCCTTCGCCGTCGCCAGCTCGATCGCGATCGCGGCCACGCTCGCGACCGTCGCGAGGCAGATGACCGTCAGCACGGTGGTCGCGTTCTCGTCCTCGCGGATCGCGATCTCGCGCACCTGGTGATGATGCGCGGTGACCATGCGCACCCACATCAGGATCAGATACAGCCAGATCGCGCAATCCCAGCCGATCAGCGCGCGGGCGGACAAGTGCAGCGGGAGCGGCAGCAGCAGCGCGCACAGCACGCCCGCGGCGAACGCCGCGACCATGCGCGGCCGGTTGCGCAATACCTGCGGATAGAGCGTCATCATACGAATCCGAAAGCGGATGGAAAGGATCGGGCCGGCGCGCGGCATCGCGTGCCGCGCCGGCCCGCCGGGTTGTCGCCCCGATTATCGCCATTCCGGCGTGACGTGGCGATGGAGATCAGCGCCTAAGATAAGGGGATGACTGCCTCCGCCCTTCTCTGCCACCATCCCGCGAACCCGGCCGGCCGCGACTTCGTCGTCGGCGACCTGCACGGCTGCGTGGACGTGCTGCGCGCGCTGCTGCACGACGTCCGGTTCGACGCGGCGCGCGACCGTCTGTTCTCGGTCGGCGACCTCGTCGACCGCGGCCCCGACTCCGAAACCGCACTCGAACTCCTCGACCGCCCGTGGTGCCACGTCGTGCGCGGCAATCACGAGGAGGTGCTGAGCCTCGTGTCGCGCGGCAAGCTGCCGGCCGACGCGTGGCGCGGCATCGGCGGCGACTGGGGCGCCGACCTGCCGCCCGAACGGCTGCATGCGCATGCGGCGCGCGTCGATGCGCTGCCGCTCGTGCGTGTGGTCGGCGACGGCGCCGCACGCTTCAACGTGCTGCACGCGGAATTCTTCGGCTCGGACGCCGATCTCGACAGCGGCAGCTATTCGCACGACGTGCGCGAGCGGCTGATCTGGGGCCGCGATCTCGTGCAGGGCCTCGCCGATCCCGGCTGGCAGGCCGGGCTGTCGCTGACCTGCACCGGCCACACGCCGGTGCGCGAGCCGCAGCGCATCGGCGCGCAGTGGTTCATCGACACCGGCGCGTTCGCGCCTTCGGGCCGGCTCACGGTTGTCGAGCCGCGCACCGGACGCACGTGGTCGATGACGCAGACCGAAGCGCGCGAACGCCGCGCGGGGGATTGGCCGCTGCCTTAGCGGCCCTGGCGGACATGGCGGCCGTTGCGGCGTCGCGCGGCGGAATCGGATCGGGCACGCCCCGCCGCGTGTCGAACGCGATGCGGGCGACACGCCAGGTTTCGAGGATCAGGGAACGCGCCACGCCGGCAACGCACCACCCGCCCCGGCGCCCGGCGCAGAGACTTGCGGCGTCAACCGACCTGATTCAGTTCGAACACCGCATCGATCGCCGAGCCGTTCCAGTTGTATTCGAGATAGGCCGCGTGATGACAGTCGCGCAGCAGCGTCGTGCGAAACGCCGCCAGGCATTCGCCACCCGCATCGCGCACCGACGGATAGACGATTCCCGCGCCGCCCGCGTTGCGCACCGTGCGGGCGAACGCCTGCCCCGCGCCGTAATCGAGCGGATCGAGCAGCCGCGGATCGCGCTGCGGCCAGTTGCGCACGTCGGCCACGTCGCCGTGTGCGATCACGGTGTAGAGCCGCATCTGCTGGCGCATCGGCGGCTCCTTCGTCGCGGCCATGAACAGCCCGCTGTGATAGCGCGTCTCGGCGATCGCCGTGTCGCGCGAGCGCGCACAGTAGAACACGCCGTAGCTGCCGTCGGAAAACCGGCTGCCCTGCGGATTCAGGTGCGTGAACGCGGCCATGATCGGCCCCCAGCCGAGCCCGTAGCGTCGCTCGGCCGCCGGCACGAGGTCGAGCGTGCCGACTTCGTTGCGGATGCGGTCGTTGGTCATCGATTCGAGCGCGTACAGCGCGTCGAAATCCTCCGCCGAGGCCACGCGGTCGAACAGGTTGATCGCCGGAAAACGGGTGGGAATGACACGATAGGCAGGCGCCCAGTCGAGCGTGGTCGTGGGCCAGTGTTTCGTTTCGGTCGGACTCGTCACGCCCAGCCACCTCGCATGGCGTCGAGGTATTGCCGGACGGCGACCAGGTCGCCGACGTTGCCGGCCAGCATCCGGTCGAGCGCGCGCTTGCCGCCGAACGGCGCCGCGTCGTTCGGCCGCTTGACCCACGCGTCGGCCGCGGCGGGCTGCGGCAGCAGGATCTGCAGCGACTTGTAGATGCCGAGCAGCAGCGACAGCCGCTCCAGCGTATCGCGCGGCAGGCGCGCCGATTCGGGCGCGGCCTTCCACTTGAAGAACGTCGAGCGGCCGGGCGAGCCGAGCAGCACGATCTGTTCGTCGATGGTCAGCGCCCAGTCGCGCGCAATGTTGAAAAACGCGCGCAGGCCGGCTGCCGACATCTGCGCGACCGAGGCCTGCGGCGGGGCGGAATGCGGATCGTAAGCGGGCTGCGACATGACGGTTAGTCTCAGAATGAATCTACTAACAAGACTAGTCCATTTTCGTATTTTTGCAAGGGTCGACACCCTCCTACCGCCCATTGCATCCGACAAATCGATATTTTTTGTCCATTCTGGACTGTTATTTTATTTTCTGCGTTAATGGCCGTGCGGACAGCGCGCCGGAATGCGATGCGTGTCCGCGGAAAACCGTGTCGCCCAGAACCGGAAGGACCACGCCAAGGAACGCACCATGAAGAGACTGATTGCCGCCGTTTCGATCGCCCTGCTCGCGGTATCCGCAGGCCCAGCCGTCGCGAAGGACTGGACCACGATCCGCTTCGGCACCGATGCCAGCTACGCGCCGTTCGAATCGAAAGCGCCCGACGGCAAGCTGGTCGGTTTCGACATCGACCTCGGCAACGAGATCTGCGCGCGCCTGCAGGCAAAGTGCGTGTGGCTCGAGAACGATTTCGACGGGATGATTCCGGCGCTGAAGGCGAAGAAGTTCGACGCGGTGTTGTCGTCGATGTCGATCACGCCGCAGCGCGCGGAGCAGATCGGCTTCACGACCAGGATCTACAACCAGCCGACGCGGCTCGTCGTGAAGAAAGGCTCGCCCTTGCTGCCGACGCCCGAATCGCTGAAGGGCAAGTCGATCGGCGTCGAACAGGGCACGACGCAGGAAGCGTATGCGAAGGCCTACTGGGCGAAGCAAGGCGCGAACGTCGTGTCGTATCAGAACCAGGACGGCGTCTATGCGGACCTGACCTCGGGCCGTCTCGACGCCGCGCTGCAGGACGAGGTACAGGCCGCGATCGGCTTCCTGAAGTCGCCGCGCGGCGCGGGCTACCAGTTCGTCGGGCCCGAGCTCGTCGATGAAAAGGTTCTCGGCATCGGCGCGGGCATCGGCCTGCGCAAGGAAGACACCGACCTGAAGGCGAAGATCGACCGCGCGATCCACGACATGGTCAAGGACGGCACCTACAAGCGGCTCGCGTCGAAGTACTTCGACTTCGACATCTACGGCGGCTGACGCGGCATCGCGCGCGGCCGGCGGCGACGCGCGACCTCAATACACGAAAACCGGGCGTCGCGGCAGCGGCGCCCGCACGCACATTCCCTTGCGGATCGGGCTTGCAATCGGAAAAGCGCCGCCCCGGCGCGGATGACCGGCAATCCGCCGGATCCGCCTCGTACCCGATGCGGACAGATGGCCAGCCGGTGCATGCCGGCGGGCCGCACCCTGCACGGCCGACCGGCGATGCCCCGGGTCGCTGCGATCGCGGCCAGCCGGCCGCGGCGTGTGGCGATCGATCATTTTTCTACCCCGTTTCGGTCTGTTGCTTGTTCCGGCAACCGGTCCGACAAGGCCGGCGCCCCGACGCCCCGCCGACGACGGTCCGTGCCGCGGGAACGGAGCGGCTTCGCCCCGTCCCGCCATGCCTCCCCGCGGACTGCGTCCTGGCCTGACGGTGCCAAACCGGCCGGACGCCACGTCGTCGACTTGCGCATGCCCTCATTTGCAAGGAGCGGGCCAGCCCCGCGCGCGCCCGGCCGCACAAGGGTTCGGCCGCAACGAATGGCAGCCGCGGCGGGCAAGCGATGCGGGTGGTTGCGAATCTGATACATGCGGCGCGCGGCCGGCGCCGGCCGCGCGGCGGCAAAGCCTTGCGACGCAAGGCCGACGCACGATTCAGGGAATATTTGCCGGCTGCGGCGAAACGCCTGCGCACGCCTTTGCCGCACGAATTCGCATGCTCGCCGACGCGAAATGTTTCACGTCCTTTACATGCGCCGGGAGCCGCCGCGCCGGCCGCTCAGCCGACCCGGCAGTGCCCGGCGTCGCCCGGCGTCGCGCCGCCGTTATCCCCGTTGTCGCCATGATCGCCGTGATCGCCGTGGTGGGTGTCGTGATCGTTCAGCCCGTGCTCGATCATCATCCGGTAAAGCGTCACGCGCGAGATGCCGAGTTCGGCGGCCGCCTTGTTGATCCGGTGATCGTTGCGCAGCAGCGCATTCTCGATCGCGGTGCGCTCGGCCAGCGCCCTCGCCTGCTCGAGCGTGACGGGCTCGGTTTCGCCGGGCGTCTCGAGGCCGAGATCGTGCGGCGTCAGCAGCCGGCTTTCGGCCATCACGATCGCGCGCCGCACGCGGTTGATCAGCTCGCGCACGTTGCCGGGCCATTCGTAGCGCCGCATCGCATCGAGCGCGGCCGACGTGAAGCCGCTGATCTTGCGGCCGCTGTCGGCCTTGTACTTCTGCAGCACGTAGTGCGCGAGGATGTCGATGTCCTTGCCGCGCGCGCGCAGCGGCGGCTCGTGGATGCGCAGCACGCAGAGCCGGTGATAGAGGTCCGCGCGGAACCGTCCGGCCTCGACCGCGCCGTCGAGATCGACGTGCGTCGCCGAGATGATCCGCACGTCGACCGCGATCGATTCGTGGCCGCCGAGCCGTTCGATCTTCCCTTCCTGCAGGAAGCGCAGCAGGCTCGCCTGGCTCTCGACGGGCATGTCGCCGATCTCGTCGAGGAACAGCGTGCCGCCGTTGGCCGACTCGATGCGGCCCGCGCGCCGCTGGTTCGCGCCGGTGAACGCGCCGCGCTCGTAGCCGAACAGCTCCGACTGCAGCAGGTGATGCGGAATCGCGCCGCAGTTGATCGCGACGAACGGCCCCTTGCCGCGGCCGGAACGCTCGTGGATCGCGAGCGCCGTCAGTTCCTTGCCGGTGCCCGACTCGCCGGAGATGAACACGCTCGCGTCGGTCTTCGCGACCTTGCGGATCGTGCTGAACAACTGCTGCATCGCCTCGCAGTTGCCGATCATGCCGTGCTCGCCGATCGACGCCGCGTACGCCGCGCCGTCGACGCGATCGAGCGCGGCCATCCCGCGCGCATGGCCCAGCACGTGCGAAATCCATTCGTAGGGCAGCGGAAGCGTCACGTAATCGAAGCAGTAGCTGCGGATCAGCTCGCGCACGGCCGGGCCGATCGTCACGCCGGCCTGCGCGATCGAGATCCAGCCGATCGCCGGCTGGCTCAGGCAGGCCTTCAGCGCCGGATAGTCGCGCGACGTGAACCCCGTGAAATCGACCAGCCCCGCGGCGACGCCCACGCCGGACGTCATGTTCTGCGCGGCGCCGGCCGTCTTCGCGACCGACACCTCCCAGCCGAGCCCGCGTAGTTGCGCGAGCAGCGGTTCGTCGGGCGTGCGCATGATCGCGAACAGCCTGCGTCCGGCCTCCGGGGCGGTGACGGACACCGGCGGCATGTCGGGCGCCGCCCTCCCGTTTGCGTCGGGTGACCTTGCAACCATCGTTGTTCCCCGCTTGGCGTTGGTATCGTGCGCCGGCTCGCCGCCGCATAAGACGGACGACGATTGAACCGACATATTGGCCGCATTTCCCGCCGAATAAAATCCCCCCGCTCAATAATCGCGGACGGCGACGGGATCCTTCATGAACGGTATATCGATGCCGGCGACGCGCGGCTAGATGGGTGTTATCCCGGTGGCATGACGGGCACGCCCCCGAACCGGACAGCGTCCGGCGCCGGAAGCCGCGCCGGTGCTGGCGCGCGGCGTCCGCGCGGGTGGCAGGACGGGACCGTCGGCGCGGCGGAGCGCGCCGCGCGGGGCCGGCCGGTTGTCCACGCATCGGCATGCGCAACCGGTTCCGGCTGATTTCGGTCAGTCGTCAGACGAGCCGCGGCGATGTGCGGACGCAACAGGCGGATCCGCCGTCACACGGCGGCCGCATGGCCGTGCATTCAGCGGCCCGATGCGAGCGGCGCCAGCGCGTTCGCGCGGCCGCGCCCCGACGGTGCGTCGTCGTGATCGCCGTAGGCGGCGACGAGCGCGTCGACGCGCGCGAGATGATGGCGATTGTCGTGGTCCCACGGATGGAAGCCGGGGCGGAAATAGCTGAGCCATTCTCCGGCGATGCGCGGGAACAGCCCGCGGCGCGGCCCGTACAGGAACGCGATCATGCGCAGCATCCCGCGCAGCCGGTGCCGCGCCGCGCGGTCGCGCCACAGCAGCGTCACGTGCATCAGGAACACGGTCGGCCAGAACGTCAGCGTGGTGACGAGGTACACGCCGATGCGGATCAGGTAGCGGCGCAGGCCCGGCTTCATCACGGCATTCCAGACGTCGAACGATACGGCCTTGTGCTCGGTTTCCTCGAGCGCATGCCATATCCACATCTGGCGATAGCCTTCGACCGAACCCGCGAGCCGCGTCGGGTCGCGCAGCAGCCAATCGGCGAGCATCGCGGTGTAGTGTTCGGCCGCCACCGTATGCGCGAGCTGCACCGAATGCGGCAGCACGCGCTTCATGAAGCCGAGCACCTTCCATACGCGCTGGTCGAGCTTGCGCGCGGGCAGCCGGTTCGCCTGCATCAGTTCGTTGTATTCGACGTGCTCGCGCGTGTGCATCGCCTCCTGGCCGATGAAGCCGAGCACCTGCCGTTTCAGCACCGGATCGTCGATGCGGTCGCGATAGTTGCGCACCGAATCCATGAAGAAGCGCTCGCCGGCCGGAAACAGCAGCGACAGCGCATTGAAGAAGTGGGTCACGTGCGACCCGAGGCCATGCCAGTCCTTCGCGCGTTCGACCGGCAGGTCGAAGCGCAGGTCGCGACGCACCGGCATCACCTCGGCGGCGGTAGCGTGAGCGGCTGACTTCATGTTTGTCGTTCTCCTTGCTTCGGGGGTGGCGCGGCAGGCCGATGGCCGATCGCGCCCCGCCAAAATCTTGACATCGATAACTGTAAAGATAGGCGCCGAGCGCCTGCGCGCGCAAGCCGCGCGGTAGATGCGCGCTTCCAAACGAGGCACGGTCGGGAAGGCGGAAAAATCGGCGCTCGAACGGCGCCGAAATCGGTCCCAGTTCGAACGCGCGTGCATGCGGGCGCGCCGCGGGCAGCGGCTGCCGACGCGGCGCGCCGGCGGCGTGCCGGCCCCGTGCGGCGGGCCTTTCGCCGAATCCGGCAGGCGACGTGCGGCGTGCGATCGACGGCCCGGACCGCCACGATTCATACGCGTTGCGCATTCGCGTCGCGCAACGCGGTTTCGATCGTCGCCGAACAATTCAAACAGGCGTTCCATTCGCAGGAGAACGACACGCGACTTCACCGCCCTCGCGCGCCGCGCGACCGGGCGCGGGCCAGCTGCGACGGCCGTCGGCGCGCTCGCCTACAATAGCGGTTTTACCCAACCCTCTCAGGAGAAGTCATGTCTGTGATCACGACCGAATCGGGCCTCAAATACGAGGACCTGACCGAAGGCACCGGCGCGGAAGCGCAAGCGGGCCAGACCGTCAGCGTCCACTACACGGGCTGGCTGACCGACGGTCAGAAATTCGATTCGAGCAAGGACCGCAACGACCCGTTCGCGTTCGTGCTCGGCGGCGGCATGGTCATCAAGGGCTGGGACGAAGGCGTGCAGGGCATGAAGGTCGGCGGCGTGCGTCGCCTGACGATCCCGCCGCAACTCGGCTACGGCGTGCGCGGCGCAGGCGGCGTGATTCCGCCGAACGCGACGCTCGTGTTCGAGGTCGAGCTGCTCGCCATCTGACGCCCGCGCCGGCCGACGCCCTCCGATGGAACGCATCCCGTCTCCCGCCGTCGCACTGCGCCGCTACGACGTGCTCGAAGCGTCGGACGTGCACGACTTCCACCAGATCGTGCTCGGCGTCGACGGCACGATGGTGATGGCGGTGGACGGCGTCGGCCAGCGCATCGACCGGCACGCGGCCTGGCTGATTCCGGCCGGCGCGCGCCACGATTACGCGGGCCTCGGCGACAACCGCCAGCTCGTGCTCGATCTCCCGGCCGCGTCGCTCGCGGTGCCGCGGCAGCTGTTCGAGCGCGCACGCGCCGTGTCGATCGAACCGGCGCTGACCTCGCTGGTCGCGCAGCTGGCCGTGGGCGCCGCGCAATTCGACGGGATGCCGGCGGGCGATACGCAGCGCGCGGCCGCGCGACGTTTCCAGTGGCAGGCGGCCGCCCGGCTGTGCGGCGCTCTGCTCGACGAAAGCGGGATCGAAGTGCCGGCCGCAGGCCTCGATTTCGCGCGCATCGACCGCTGGCTGCGCGCGCGGCTCGCGGAGCCGCTGCGCATCGCCGATCTCGCCGCGCATTGCGGCTACGGGATGCGGCGGTTTCATCAGCTGTTCGTCGACGCGTTCGGCGAAACGCCGCATCGCTACCTGCAGCGGCTGCGGCTCGACGCGGCGGCGGTGCTGCTCGCCGAGGGCCGGCATTCGCTGATCGACATCGCGGGCAGCGTCGGCTTCGCGGACCAGAGCGCGTTCACGCATGCGTTCACGAAGCGGTTCGGCATTGCGCCGGGACGCTGGCGCGGCGACCGGCATTGAAGGCGCGGCGCGCTGCGTCGTTACCATTGCATCTACGAGCCCCCGGGCCGATCACGACCCCATCGTTTTCGCGAGCCGTTGCCCGTTTCGCACGAAACCATGCCGCGCGTAAAAACGGTGCGCATCCGGGCGGTGGTCGCCGCTCGTCAATTCCAGCTTCACGCATCCTGCCTGTTCGAACCAGTGCTCGGCCGCGGCGATCAGCGCACTGCCGATGCCCTGCCCGCGGCAGCGCGCGTCGACGACCATGCTGGTGATGCGCCCGAGGCTGCCTGCCATGTGGAATAGCGGAAGCGCATGCAGGCTGATGCAGCCGACGATCTCCCGGTCTATCGTCGCGACCAGAATCCGGTCGGCCTGACTGGGCAGCAACGCCTGCAGCTTTTCGCGGATCATCCCGGACGTCGAATCGTATCCAAGCTGGCGCAGCAATCGGGCAATGTCGATGTAGTCGTCGATCTGCGACGCTCGCGTCGTGAGGTTCGGTGGTTTCATTCGTGCGGGGCCTGGGGGGATGGGTACGCGATCGCATTCGATCGGTCGCCCCGCCATGTTAATCGCCGCGCACCCCGGCCGCATGCAATGCCGCTTCACTGCGCACACGGGCCCCGCCCGTCCAGCACCGTATCGACGCTTCACGCCCCGCTGAAACATCGCGTCGGCACGCGGCCTAGGATGGGCACATGGATACGACACCACCGCCCGCCCCGCACTTCCCGCGCGCGCTTGCGCGCATCGTCGCGACCGTCAGCGTCGGCTTCGTCGTCACGCAGCTCGACGTGACGATCGTCAACATCGCGCTCGCGCATCTGGCCGCGGACCTGCGCCTGACGGTCGCCGGCCTGCAATGGGTCGTCGACGCGTACACGCTCGCGTTCGCGGTGCTGATGCTGTCGGGCGGCGCGCTCGGCGATCGCTTCGGCGCGCGCCGCCTGTATGTCGCGGGCCTCGCGCTGTTCGCGCTCGCGTCGCTTGCCTGCGGCGCCGCCACCGCACCCGCGATGCTGATCGCGGCCCGCGCGCTGCAAGGCGTCGGCGCGGCGGCGATGCTGCCCAACTCGCTTGTGCTGCTCAACGACGCCTGCCGGCACGACCCGCGCCTGCGCGCGCGGGCGGTGAGCGCGTGGACGGCCGCAGGCTCGATCTCGATCGCGGCCGGCCCGGTGGTCGGCGGCCTGCTGATCGCGGCGTCGGGCTGGCGCGGCATCTTCCTCGTCAATCTGCCGCTGTGCGCGGCGGGACTCGCGGCCACGCTCGCCTGGGTGCCCGCGCGCCGCGACGACGCGTCGGCGACGCGGCCGGCCGCGCGCGCACTCGACCTGCGCGGCCAGCTCGTCGCGATCGCGATGCTGACCGCGCTGACCGCCGCCGTGATCGAGTGGCGGCCGCTCGGCTTCACGCATCCGGTCGTCGCCGGCGGCTTCGCGCTGGCGGCGCTGGCCGCGTTCGCGTTCGTCGCGGTCGAGTCGCGCACCGCGACGCCGATGCTGCCGCTGTCGCTGTTTCGCCGCCGCACGTTCAGCGCGGCCGTGCTGTTCGGGATCTGCGTGAACCTCACGTACTACGGCACGGTGTTCGTGCTGGCGCTGTATCTGCAGCGTGTGCGCGGCGAATCGGCGTGGCAGGCCGGCCTCGCGTTCCTGCCGCTGACCGGCGGCTTCCTGCTGTCGAACCTCGCGAGCGGCCGCGCGATCGCGCGTCACGGCCCGCGCGTGCCGATGCTCGCGGGCGCGCTCGTCGCCGCACTCGGTTACGGATCGCTGCATTTCGTCGAGGCGGCGACGCCGCTGCCAATCCTGCTCGTGCCGTTCCTGCTGATCCCGTCGGGAATGGGCTTCGCGGTGCCCGCGATGACGACGGCGGTGCTCGCGTCGGTCGCGCCCGAGCGCGCCGGCATTGCGTCGGCCGTGCTGAACACCGCGCGACAGGCCGGCGGCGCGATCGGCGTCGCCGCGTTCGGCGCGCTGGCCGGCGGCGCCGCGAGCGCGCAGGTCGTGAACGGCCTGCGGATCGAAACCGCCGTGTCGGTCGTGCTGCTGATCGCCGCCGCGCTGCTGGCCATGCTGGTGCGACCCGACGCGCATCGCGGCGCATCGCCCGCCGCTCGCGCGGTGCGGGCAGCCGACTGACCGCCGTCGCTCAGTCTTCTCCCGGGTCCCGCTGGATCAGATGACGCCACGGGAACACGTTGCTCCGGAAGTGGCTGACGTACCCGCCGCCGGTCGCCTGGATCACCATGAACTGGAGTTTCGGATGGAGCGCCTGCAGCGCTTCGAGTTCGGCGAGCTCGAGGCAGGTGTTTCTCAGGCACAGCGTATGAAGCCGCTGCCCTGCGTCGCTCCGCAGCAGACGCGCATACGCGTCGAACGACGTCACGCTGGCCGGATCGCGCTGACGCTTCCATGTCGAATGCAGTTCCGTCGATTCGGAGAAGTCGAGCCATGCGAGCGACGGCAGGTTTTCGCTAGCGGCAAGACGCTCGATGAACTGCTGCGTATCGTGTCCGCCGCCGATGCGCAGCCTTTCCAGATGCGCGAGCGGCACGTCGAAGAAGCGCGCGTCGGGCGCATTCGGCACGGTCAGCTCCGACAGAAACGGCGCCTTCGCGACGAAGCGCGCAATCTCGCCGCCCTCGCGCATGATCGCGCCGCGCCGACCACCATCGAGATATGGTGATCGGCCGGTTCGGTCGGCCTGACGTACAGCGTACGCAGCAGCGGGAACCGCGCGTCCGAGTCGAGCAGCGGACCGAAATCCCATTCGCGCGTGCCGTTCGCGCCGCTATCTCGGCCGCTGAATGCAAGGTCGGTCACGACATCCGCGACGGCCGGCTCCGCGAGGCAGGCCAGCGTCCAGTCGAACGGCTCGCCCGACGTTTCGCCGAAGTAGCGCACATGCAGGCCGGCCCGCATCGGCGCGACGGTGACGTAGTTGAAATCGGTCGACCACAGCGGCTCGGCGGGATCGGCATGATCGCGGCCGTCGTCCGCGTTCTCGCTTTCGCAGTAGTCGTAGATGCGGCGTTGCAGCTCGAGCAGGCGTCGATAGCCGGCGCTTTGCAGCGGATTGGACATGGGAACGCAGCCCCGTTCAACGATGACCGCGCCAGTCTATCCGACCTTTCGCACCAGCGTCTCCGCCGCCTTCACGGGCCGGCCGTCGTCGTGCCGGAGCGATAGCTTGCGCAGCGCGCGGCCGGTATTGCGATCGATCAGCACCGAATGCGGCTCGCCGCGCTCGAACAGGTTCGCCTCGCCCCATTGCCGCAGCATCACGATCACCGGGAACAACCCTTCGCCCTTTTTCGTCAGCGCGTACTCCTGATACGCGGTGCCGTCCGATGCCGGCACGATCTCGAACACGCCGGCGTCGACCAGCATCCTGAGCCGGTCGGACAGGATATTGCTCGCGACGCCGAGGCTCGCGCGGAAATCGCCGAAGCGCCGCACGCCGTCGAACGCGTCGCGCACGATCAGCAACGCCCAGCGGTCGCCGACGATGTCGGTCGCCCGCGCCACCGGGCACGGCGAATCCGCAAGACTTTTCTGCCTGGCCATGATGCTCTCCGCTGTCGTGCCGGCCGCCCGCGCGGCGATGCCGGCCGTCGGTGCGCAGGCCCCGCGCCCGCACACAACACGTTGCATTTTAAAACTACTTTTCCTACACTCAAACTACTTTCAATTTGCAACTAGTTTGCGCGAGGCTCAAGATGGATTCTTCCTGTCGGTCGGGCGCCGTCCCGGCGAACGCGGCGTGCGGCGTCGAGAACAATCGCCTCTCCGGCGCGCGCGTCGCGCTGCTGGCGGTCTGCTGTGCGGCGAGCGTTGCGAACGTCTACTACGCGCAGCCGCTGCTCGATTCGATCGCGCGCGACTTCGGCGTATCGGACGCGGCGATCGGCGGCGTGATCACGGCCACGCAGCTCGGCTGCGCGCTCGCGCTGCTGTTCGTCGTGCCGCTCGGCGACCTGCTGAACCGCAAGCGGCTGATTTCGGTCCAGCTGGTGCTGCTGACGGCAGCGTGCATCGGCGTCGCCGCATCGACGACGCGCATTGCGCTGCTGGCGGGAATGGTCGCGCTCGGGCTGCTCGGCACCGCGATGACGCAAGGGCTGATCGCGTGCTCGGCCGCGCTCGCGGGCGCCGGCGAGCGCGGACGCGTGGTCGGCGCCGCGCAGGGCGGCGTCGTGATCGGCCTGCTGACCGCGCGCTCGCTGGCCGGCGTCGTGACCGATCTGGCCGGCTGGCGCGCGGTCTATCTGGTGTCGGGCGCGCTCGCGATCGCGATGCTGGTCGCGCTGTCGCGCCTGCTGCCCGATCGCGACGCACCGCGCGAGCGCATCGGCTACGCGGCGCTGCTGCGCTCGATGGTGGCGCTGCTGCGCGACGAACGCACGCTGCGCGTGCGCGGCGCGATCGCGCTGCTGATGTTCGCCGCGTTCGGCATTTTCTGGAGTGCGCTCGTGCTGCCGTTGAGCGCGCCGCCGCATGCGATGTCGCACACGCAAATCGGCGCGTTCGGCCTGGTCGGCGCGCTGGGCGCCGCGGCCGCCGCGCGCGCGGGCCGCCTGGCGGATCGCGGGCTCGGCGAAACGACGACCGGCGCGGCGCTCGCGCTGCTCGCGTGTTCGTGGCTGCCGATCGCGTTCGCGCCGACGTCGATTCCGCTGCTGGTGGTCGGCATCGTGCTGCTCGACGTCGGCGGGCAGGCCGTCCACGTCGTCAACCAGAGCATGATCCTCGGCGCGCGCGCCGATGCGCACGCGCGCCTCGTCGGCTGCTACATGCTGTTCTATTCGGCCGGCAGCGGGCTCGGCGCGATCGCATCGACGCTCACCTATGCGCATGCCGGATGGACCGGCGTCTGCGTGCTCGGTGCAGCGGTGAGCGTGGCCGCGCTCGGCGTGTGGGCCGCGACGCTCAAGCGCACGTAATACGGCGGGCGCTTCGGAGCCGCGGGTTTGCGGGCTACGCTCGTCATGCGCGCATAGCCGCGCCCGCCTGCCCGCGACGTGGCGCGTCCACACATGCGCAGCGCAGGCCGGCCCGATACCGTCGGGCCGGCCCGCGCATCATGCGACACGTCGACCGCTCAGCCGGCCGCGCGGATCGCCTCCTCGTACACGCCGGCCACGCGCCGCGCGATCACCGCGTTGTCGAAATGCTCGCGCGCATAGCGCTTGCACGCGTCCTCGCCGGGCAGCGCGATCGCGCCCGACAGCGCCGCGCCGAGCCCTTCCGCGATCGCGTCCGCGCCGGTGGACGGCAGCACCAGATCGCTCGACAAGCCGGCCACCGCCTCGGGCAGGCCGCCGACCGGCGTGACCAGCACCGGCGTGCCCGACGCAAGCGATTCGACGGTGATCAACCCGAAGCCTTCGAGCGCGACCGTCGGCACGACGCTGACCGTCGCCGCGCGATACAGCGCCGCGAGATGCTGATCGGGCACGAAGCCGAGCAGCTTCACGTTGTCCTGCAGGCCGGCCGCGTCGATGCGCTGCTGCAGCTCCTCGGCGATCTTGCCCTTGCCGGCGATCAGCAGCAGCACGTCCGGATGACGGCGCTTGACGATCCCGATCGCATCGATCAGATCCTCGAGCCCCATGCGGCGCACGAGCCGGCGCACGGCCAGCACGATCGGCCGGTCCTGCGGCAGTTGCAGCCTGTGTCGCGCCTCGCCGGGCGTGAGCGGCGTGTCGAACTGCGCGGTGTCGACGCAGCCCGGGATCACGCGCACGCGCGACGGATCGATCCCGTAGCGGTTCGTCAGGATCTGGCCGAATGCCTGCGACAGCACGATCAGCCGCGACGAGCGCGTGTACACGGCCTGTTCGAGATAGCGCTTCGCGCGCTGGCCGAGCGACGCGGCGCCCTCGACCTGGCTCTCGTCGGCCCACGGCCCCTGGAAATGCGACACCTGCGGAATCCCGCGCGTCACGTCGAGGCCCGGGAACGTGTACAGCGCGAAGTGCGACGAGATCACGTCGGGCCGCGCGGCGCGGATTTCATCGCGCAGCGCGCGCCGCGCCGCCAGCATCCGCCGCGCAAGCGGCTGCGAGGCGGGCCCGAAGCCCTGGATCGCGCCGCCGGTGTCGTCGGCGACCTTCGGCGAGCCGGCGACGAGGCCGCGCACCTCGACGCCCGCGCCGGGCAGCGCGCCGACGAGCGAGTAATACATCCGGTCGAGGCCGCCCGCGCGTTCGGGGAACCAGTGCATGCCGATCTGCAACGATTTGATCGGCCGGGAAGATTGGGACATCACGATTGCTCCTGCGTGACCGCATGCTCGACGCGTTCGAACGCGCCCGGCTGCGAGGGTTGGCCGATGCGCCGGTAAAGCGCGACGTACTGGGCGCCCATGTGCGCCCAGCCGAAACGGGTCATCAATTCGCGGGCCGCGTCGCCCATCGCGCGACAGGTGTCGCGCGACGCGGCGAGCGAGCCGATCGCCTGCGCGAGCGCGGCCGGATCGTCCGGATCCTCCAGCACGATCCCGCAGTCGCGCGTGATGATCTCCGCGCCGCCCGCCGTGCGCGCGGTGACGACCGGCAGCCCGGCCGCCATCGCCTCCAGCAGCGACAGGCTCATCGCTTCGTAGCGCGACGGAAAGACATATGCATCGACCGAGCGCATCAGCGTCGGCATGTTTTTCACGAGCCCGAGGAAGTGCACGCGCGCATCGAGCCCGAGCGCGCGCGCCTCATCCGGGTACGGGCTGCCGGGCAGATAGCCGGCCACCGCGAGATGGACGTTCGCCGGCAGCTTGGTCAGCGCCTTCAGCACGGTGCCGAGGTTCTTGCGCGGCGTGCGCAGGTCGCCGACGAACAGCAGCAGGAACGCGTCGTCCGGCAGCTTGAAGGCCGCGCGATCGGCCTGCGCGCCCGCGAACGCGCTGCCGTCCACGCCGTTGTAGATCACGCTGATCTTGCGGCTGTCGATGCCGAGCCCGGCGATCTCGTCGGCCACCTTCTGCGACACCGCGGTGATCGCGCGCGAGCGCCGGTACGCCCAGCGTTCGAGCGTGGTGTTCACGCGCGTATACACGTACTGGTACGCGGACCACAGCCCCTTGGTGAGCCCGAACGGATAGTACGGACTCTTGAACCAGCCGCCGTGCACGAAGTGCGCGGTGTTCACGTCGGCCTTGATCCACGAGATGAAGCCGTTGACGTGCAGCACGTCGTATTCGGCGCGGTGCGCGCGCAGCCATGCGGCGCTCTTCAGCGCGAACACCTGCTGCTTGACGAGGTTCGACGGCCAGAAGCCGCCGACCTTCACCGGCACCCAGCGCACGCGCGAATCGGCCAGCAGCTCGGGCGCGACATGCGACGCGACGAGCGTGACCCGGTAGTTCTCGGCCAGCGCCGCGCGCGCGATTTCGTAATTGACGCGGCCCTGCCCGTCGTTATGACGCACGGTGTGCGTGACGATCGCGATTCTCAATGGTCGCCTCCCCGTAAGCGCGCGGCGACCAGCAGGCGTTGCGCCTTCTGCCAGTGCGCCGCGGAAAGTATCGAAAAAATGGCCGTGAACAGCAGCAGGCCGCCCGTGCCGATCAGCGAGTTGGTGAACACGAGCATCGCGAACACCGACAGGCACAGGCTCAGGCACGCGCCGACGAACTTGTCCTTGCGCAGCTTGAACGCCGCGCGCAGCGTGCGGCCGAGCAGCATCGCGACGCCGGCGAGATACAGCAGCGTGCCGGGCCAGCCGAGCACGAACGGCACGTTCATCACGCCGCTGTCGAAGCTGCCGTACTTGCCGAGCTCGCCGCTGTCGCTCGACAGCTTGGTCGACGCGCCGGTCGCGCCCATCCCTTCGCCGGCGACGTCGGTAAACGCCGTCTGCGCGAACGTGGCGTAGAACTTGTTGCGGTCGTCGTAGCTCCGGTCGTCCTTCAGGTTCGTGATCGACTGCAGGCGCTGGCCCAGCCGGTCGGCGACCGGGCCGACGGTCAGCAGCGGCACGCACAGCCCGACCAGCACGACCCCGCTGATGAGGATCCGCATCCGCACGCGGTTGCTCGACTGCACGAGCTGGATCGCGAGCGCGATCACCCAGCCGCCCCACGTCGAGCGCACCAGGCACAGCGCGAACGACACGAAGCCGGCCGCGCCCGCGAACCAGCGCACGCGCTGCGGCGCCGCGAACACGAATACCAGCGCGCCCATGATCGCAAACGCGAACGGCCCGGACGAATTCATCGTGCTGAACACGCGCACGCCGTACGGCACCGGCTCGCCCTGCGAACCCATGTCGGAGCCGATCATCCACAGCACGTCCCACTGCGGCATCACGAAGTACTGCACGATCCCGTACAGGCCCATCACCAGCATGCCCCACATGAAGGTGGACAGCAGCACGTCGCGATACTCGGGGTAGTCGCGCGCGTTGACCATGATGTGAAAGCCGATCAGCACCGGATACAGCCAGTTCGCCAGGTCGTAGGTCGCGGCCATCACGCCGCTCGACACGATGCCGACGAGATACGCGTAGGTCAGCCCGAACAGGATCAGCAGGATCGGAATCCCCCGCCGCTGCGCGAGCACGCGGTAATGCCGCAGCAGCCCGAGGCCGGCGATCATCGTCACCGCGAGCGGCGCGACCTGGATCAGGCTGGTCGGCGTGAACGCGCCCTTCGACCAGTCGGCGAGACGCCGCACCTCGGGGCTCAGGAACCACACCCACCACATGAAGCCGACATAGCGCGCCGGGCTCTTGAAATACAGCCAGAGGCCGACCGCGATCGCGAGCACCGGGAACGCGAGCGTCAGCACCTTGCCCTGGTGCACGGCAATCAGCGCGGCCGTGACGCCCCACAGCCCGGCCTGCCCGGCCCAGTGCTTCGGCTCGGCAAACCAGCGGCGGGAACGCGACGGCGCGCGGTCGGCGGCAATCGTGCTCATCGTTCCGACACTCACTGCGACGAAGGACGGGAATCCGCGAGCGGCATCGCGAGGCCGGCCGGCGCGGGCGTATGGCGCCGCCGCAGCAGGTCGCGCGTGATCCGCACGTGCTGCTCGGCAAACGCCTGCGTGGTCAGGTCGCGTTCGCGCAGGCGCGCGGCCGCGGCCCGCGCACAGGCGAGCGCGGCGGCCGGATCGGCCACGAAGCGGTCCGCGGCCTGGCGCAGCGCCTGCGAGTCGAACGGCGGCACATAGGCGGCCGTGTCGTGCGGGAAATAGTCGCTGAGCCCGCCGACGTCGGACACGATCATCGGCTTGCCGACCGCCGCCGCCTCCAGCATCACGGTGATGCCCGACGCGTGGAAGTTCGGCCGCAGCGGCACGACGATCACGTCGGCCCACGCATACAGCTCATGCTGCTTCGCCAGCCCGGACGCGGAGCCGATCTTCACGTTCGGCGCATGCCATTCGCGCGGCACGCGGCGGCGCGTCGCGAGCCGCACGTCGTAGCGCTCGTCGCCGCCGAACGCGGCGAGGAAGGTGCGCCAGTCGCGGTCGCGATCGTTGCCGATCGCCGCGATCCTGAGCGGCCGGTTCGGGCGCCACGCCTGCGGCTCGACCGGCGGGAAGTCCTGCGTGTTCAGCCCGTAGTAGACGAACTCGGCATCGCGGCCGAGGTAGCGGCGGCACAGCTCGGCGTTGTCGCGCGCGAGCGTGGTCAGCACGTCGGCGCGCGCGAGCAGCTTGCGGTACAGCCAGCGGCGCGGACCGCCGAAGCTGCCCCACTTGTCGAACAGCCAGACGCTCTGCGCGAGCAGCAGCGGCCGCTTGCCCTGCGCGCCGGCGAGCTTCAGGACCAGCGCCGCGGCCAGGTGCTCCTGCTCTGTATGCGTCCAGATCACGTCGGTATTCAGCAGCGCGGCGCGGTTGCGCCACGCGTGCACGACGTCGAAGCCGAGCGCGGCCTTCAGCGCGCGGCGCGCGACGCTCGCGACGCGGTTCTCGCGCCGGTCCTGCGAATAGGTCAGTCGGAACTCGTCGGATTCGGCGTGGTGATAGCCGTACAGGCAGCCGATGTTCTCGCCTTTCCGGTAGGAACGCGGATCGGCGCCGTAAAACAGGTGGACGTGAACTTTCGTCGTGGTCATGCAAGCCCTCCGGAGGCGGCCGCGCGCGCTGCGCGCAGCCCGTTCAAGACGTCACCGGCGGCATCGCCGCACGGGTGGGGGCCAGGTTCGCGCGGCGCGCGTCGCGTGCGCCGCGGCGCACCGCGCGCCAGTGCTCGCGCACGCGGTCGCGCCGCGCCGTGTGCAGCGACAGCAGCAGGTGCGCGAGGCCCGGATAGACGCGCGTGCCGACCAGTGTCCACCACCACCACGCGATTTCGCGCCGCACCGGCGGCAGATGCTCGCGCAGGATCAGGTGCAGGTTGAACGCGCCGTTGCTGATCGCATTCAGCGACGCGGCATCGCGCCGGTCGTCGTCGAAGCGCTCGGCCGGGAAATGGTCGACGGCGATCGCCGGGTCGTACACGAGCTTCCAGCCGTCGCGCTGCACGCGCATGCTGAACGCCATGTCGTTGTGCACCTGCGCGCCGGCGCCGCGCAGCCGCGTGTCGAAGCGCAGCCGCTCGATCGCGGTGCGGCGGTAGCTCATGTTCGCGCCTTTCAGCATGTCGACTTCGCGCAGGCCGCCGACCCCGAGGTGGTGATTGCCGACGATCTTGCCGGACAGCGTGAGCTGGCCGACGCGCTCGCGCGACTCGTCCAGCACGCGACCTTTCTCGTGGACCCAGTCGCGCCCGCCGATCGCGCCGACGCGCGGATCGGCGGCGAAGCCGGCCTCGATGCGCGCGAGCCAGTCGGCGCGCGGCGCCGCATCGTCGTCGGTAATCGCGACGATGTCGCCGCTCGCCGAGTCGAGCCCCTTGTTCAGCGCGGCGACCTGCCCCGGCACGTCGACCGGCACGACGCGCAGCGGCAGCGCGCCACCCACCGACGGATCGGCGAGGCGTTCGTGCGTGGCGTCGTCCTCCGGGCGCGCGACGACGATCACCTCGTCGGGCAGCCGCTGCTGGCGCTGCAGCGCCAGCAGGCAGCGCGCGAGGTCGGCCGGGCGCCGGTAGGTCGGAACGAGCACGGAAATTTTCATGTTGGGTTCTCCATTCGACGGAGCCGGCTCAGCCGCGCCGGCCCGGTTTCGTCCACGGCGATCACGCGCTCAGGTATTCGTGCACGGCCGCATAGCCGCGACCGTAGCCGCGCGTCTTCGGCGGCACGCCGTTGAAGATCCCGCCTTCGAGATCGACGCCCGCGGTGCGCAGCCGCTTGATCGCGTCGGCGATCTCGCCTTCGGTATGCATGCCCGCGCGCAGCACCAGGAACGTCGCGCCGGCCATGCGGCCGATGATCGTCGCGTCGGTCACCGCCAGCACCGGCGGCGAATCGATCAGCACCACGTCGTAGCGCTTGCCGAGGCCTTCGAGGTACTGCGGCAGGCGGCTCGACATCAGCAGCTCCGACGGGTTCGGCGGGCGCGTGCCGGCCGAGATGAACGACAGGCCCTGCACCGGCGTCTCGCGGACCGCGTCCTCGAGCGGCGACTGGTCGCTCAGCAGTTCGGACAGGCCCGGCTGCACGGTCAGCCCGAAGTAGCGGTCGAGCATGCCGCGGCGCATGTCGGCGTCGATCAGCAGCACGCGCTTGCCCGAATGCGCGAGCAGCACCGCGAGGTTGACCGTCAGGAAGCTCTTGCCGATGCCGGGCGTCGGACCGGTCAGCACGATCACGCGGTTCTTCGCGTCCATCATCGCGAACTGCATCGCGGTGCGCAGGCTGCGCAGGCTTTCGACGCTGAGATCCTTCGGGCGCAGGCTCGCGAGGATCGGCCGCGTGCGGCCGCCGCCCTTCTCGGCCGCCGCGTCGAGCTTCACCTGCTCGGCGCTTTGCGGCACCAGCCCGTACAGCGGCAGGTTGAAGGTGCGCTCGACGCGATCGGGATCCTCGATGCCCTGGAACAGGTTGCGGCGCAGGAACACGACGCCCGTGCCGAGGATCAGCCCGAGGAACACCGCGGCCGACAGGATCAGCACCTTCTTCGGCTTGACCGGCGCGCCCGGACGCAGCGCCGAGTCGACCAGGTGGATGTTGCCGCCCGTGCCGGCCTTCTGCACCGACAGTTCCTGCACGCGGTTCAGCAGCAGCACGTAGATGTCCTCGGCGACCTTCGCGTCGCGCTGCAGCTGCACGGCCTTCACTTCGGTCGCCGGCAGGCTGCGGAAGCGGTCGCTGTACTTCTGCTTCTCGCCTTCCAGTTCGGCGAGCTGCTGCTTCGCGGCGATCACGAGCGGATGCGAATCGGTGAAGCGCTGCGCGAGCGACGCGAGCTGCAGGCGCTGCGCGGCGATCTGCTGCTCGTACTGCACGCTGCCCTCGAGGTAGACCTTCGCCTCGTCGCTCGCGTTGATCGAGCCGGACGTGCGCTGGTACTGCGTCAGCGCCGCTTCCGCGCGTTCGAGGTCGGCCTTCAGGCGCGGCTCCTCGCCCTTCAGGAAGGCCAGCATCTTGGTCGCCTCGGCCTGCTTCGCCACGACGTGCTGGTTCAGGTACGACTGCGCGAGCGCATTGGCGATCGCGGCCGTCTGTTCGGGATCCTTGCCTTCCAGCGAGATCTGCACGACGCCCGTCTGCTTGCCCTGCTCGGTCACCGTGATGCCCGCCTGGAAACCGGTGATCGCATCGAGATCGTTGTAGCGGACCACCGTGAACTGCGTGCCGGGGCGCGCGACGAGCTTCGACACGAGCAGCGTCACGCCGCCGCCCTGCGCCTGCTCGCCGGTGTGGCCGCTCAGCAGCCGCGCGCCGTTCTCGTCGACCAGCGAATAGCTGCCGTTCGGGCCCGCCGTCAGCGTCAGCTTCTTGCCCTCGAGCGCGGGCACGACGCTGACCGAGTCGATGTCGGCGATTTCGCCGCCCCACGCATACGACTTCAGGCCGAGCCACGGCCGCGCCGGCTCGCCCGGCGTCGCCAGCCGCGCGGCGAGACTGCCGAGCAGCGGCATCGTCTTCGGCACGACCGAGAAGTTCAGCTTGAACTGCTCGACGACCGGCGCGACCACGCCGCGGCTCTTGATGATCTCGATTTCGGAATCGGTCGGCGCCTGCTGCGGGCCGCTGTTGATCATCGCGCCCGTCTGCGTCTGCGTGAGCGCCTGCGACGTGTTGTCGTTGCCCTCGACCCGCACGTGCACGTCGGCCTGGTACACCGGCTTCGCGACGTAGCAGTAGAGGCCGGCGAGCGCGACGACCGTGACCGCGATGCCGAGCAGCAGCCAGATGTCGTCCATGATCACCTGGAGCAGCTGGCCGAGGACGACGTCCTCTTCCTCGGTTTTCGCGGTCAGATCCGCGTAGGAGTGTTTCGCTTGCGTGTTCACCATTCGTTCCCGCTTGAGTGGTGCCGGGGCGACGATGCCCCGGCGGATGGCCGTCCTGCGCGGCGTCAGCGCGTGATCTGCCGCATGTAGAAGATCGTCTGGATCGTCGGCAGCACCTGCTGCAGCACACGGTTGAACTGCACCGAGCTGGCCGTGCTCACGTACACGACGTCGAGCGGCTGAAGCGGGAAGCGGCTCGACAGCATCAACGCATCGGGCTGCGTCATGTCGAGGCGGAACACTTCGGGCTTCGTCGGGTTGTCGCGCATCCCGCGCATCACGTAGATCTTGCGCGGGTTCGCGTCGGTGTCGAGGATGCCGCCGCCGGCGGTCAGCGCATCGGCGATCGTCAGCCGGCCCTTGAGCATCGGCACCGTGACCGGCGTCTTGACCTCGCCCATGATGAACACGCGGCTGTCGCTGCGGTCCGGCACGTTGACGATGTCGCCCGGCTGCAGCATCACGTTCTGCTTCACTTCGCCGCGGTCGAGCACGCCGTTCGCGTCGAGCGTGTAGAGCTTGCCGTCACGCGTCAGGCGCACGCGCTGCAGGTCGGCCTCGGCGGTCGAGCCGCCGGAGCGCGAGATCGCGTCGACGAGCGTCAGCGGCACGTCGCTCACCGCGAGCGGGCCCGGCTGCTTCACTTCGCCCGTCACCTGCACCTTCTGGCTGCGGAACGACAGCACGCGCACGTCGAGCTGCGGGTTCTTCACGTAGCGCGCCAGCTTCGACGCCATTTCGTCGCGAATCTGCGCGACCGTCTTGCCCGCGACGTGCACGCGGCCGACGAACGGGAAGAAGATCGTGCCGTCGGCGCCCACCGTCTGCCCGTACGGATCGGCCTGGCCCGGCAGCGCGGTCGTATACGGCTGCTGCAGCGCGCCCGCGACCGACTGCGTCGTGTTGCCGCCGCTCGAGAACGACTGGCCCTGCGGCGTCGTCAGTTCCGGGTGGTCCCACACCGTGACGCCGAGGATGTCCTGCGGGCCGACGCGGTACACGTACTGCGACGGATCCGTATAGCGGCCCGGCGGCAGCGGGTGCTCGACCTGCTGCTTCTGCAGCTGGTCCATCACCAGCTTGGCGTCGATGTAATGAACCGGATAGGTCTCGGCCTGGCCCTGCCGGCCTTCGTCCTTCAGGTTCGACGAGTCGAGGTAGTTGCCGGGCGCGCTCGCGCAGGCCGACAGGAAGGTCGTCATCGCGACGGCAAGCGCCAGCGGGCGCATCGGGCGTTTCAGCATAGTTTTTGCAGCCATCCTTGAACCAGACGTTCGATCAGTGAGTAGCTCTCGCGATAGTCGGCCTCGGGGCCGCCATGCGGATCGGCGATTTCGGCGTCTTCCCACTTGCCGAGCAGGTGGACCTTGCCGCGCGCGAACGGATCGACCGCTTCGACGGCCGCGATCTGTCCGCGCTCGCTGACGAGAATCAGGTCGGCGTCACGCACGATCCGGCGCGACAGCGGCCGCGAACGATGCGGCGTCGCATCGACGCCGCGCTCCGCGAGCAGCCGCCGCATCACCGGGTCGATGCCGTCGCCGTCGTTCGCGTACACGCCGGCCGAGTGAAACGTCGCGCGCGGGCCGCCGCGCGACGCGGCGTGCGACTTGAACAGCATTTCCGCCGCCGGGCTGCGGCAGACGTTCGCGTGGCAGACGATCAGGATGTTCCGGAACATGGCGTGTCGTGACGAGTAACGGGTAACGGTTTGCGCGCGGCTTACGCGTTCGCGCGCGCGGCGCCCGGCACGCGGGCGGCGACGGCCTGCCGCGAACCCGGCCGGCCGATCGGGTGATATTCGATGCCCTGCTCGCTCATCGTCTCCGGCTCGTACAGGTTGCGGCCGTCGAAGATCACGGGCGACTTCCACTGACGGCCGAGCGCGACGAAATCGGGGCTCTTGAACGCCTTCCATTCGGTGACGATCACGAGCGCGTCGGCATCGCGCGCGGCCTGCGCCTCGTCGTCGACGAAGCTCAGGCGCTCGAGCCAGCTCGGGTGGCTCGCGAGGTCGAGCGCGAGCACGCGGCGCGCTTCCTGCTGCGCGACCGGGTCGTACGCGGCGACGCGCGCGCCGCGCGACAGCAGCTCGGCGATCAGCGCGCGGCTCGGCGCCTCGCGCATGTCGTCGGTGTTCGGCTTGAACGCGAGGCCCCAGACGCCGAACGTGCGGCCCGTCAGGTCCTCGCCGAAGCGCGCGACGATCTTGTCGGCCAGCACGCGCTTCTGGTTCGCGTTGACGGCCGACACGGCCTGCAGGATCTGCAGCGCCTGGCCGTGCTCGTCCGCGGTGCGGATCAGCGCCTCGACGTCCTTCGGGAAGCACGAGCCGCCGTAGCCGCAGCCCGCGTACAGGAAGTGATAGCCGATGCGCGGATCGGAGCCGATCCCGCGCCGCACGGCCTCGATGTCCGCGCCGAAACGGTCCGCGAGGTTCGCGAGCTCGTTCATGAACGAGATGCGCGTCGCGAGCATCGCGTTCGCCGCGTACTTCGTGAATTCGGCCGAGCGCACGTCCATGTACAGCGTGCGTTCGTGGTTGCGGTTGAACGGCGCGTACAGCTTCTTCATCAGCTCGCGCGCACGCTCGCCCGGCACGTCGTCGTCGCAGCCGATCACGATGCGGTCCGGCCGCGTGAAATCGTCGACCGCCGCGCCTTCCTTCAGGAATTCCGGGTTCGACACGACCGAGAACATCTGGTCGCCGCCGCGCTTCGCGAGCTCTTCCGCGACCGCCGCGCGCACGCGCTCGGCCGTGCCGACCGGCACGGTCGACTTGTCGACGATCACCTTGAAGCCGGTCATGTAGCGGCCGATGTTGCGCGCGGCCGCGAGCACGTACTGCAGGTCGGCCGAGCCGTCCTCGTCGGGCGGCGTGCCGACCGCGATGAACTGCACGTCGCCGTGCGCGACCGCCGCCTCGATATCGGTCGAGAAGCGCAGGCGGCCCGCCGAGCGGTTGCGCGCGATCACTTCCTTCAGGCCCGGCTCGTGGATCGGCACGCCGCCGTTGTTCAGGATGTCGATCTTTGCCTGATCGACGTCGAGACAGAACACGTCGTGGCCGATGTCGGCGAGACAGGCGCCGGTGACCAGACCTACGTAACCGCTGCCGATGATAGTCAGATTCATGATGTGTCGGACCTCGTGACCAATGATTCGAAATTGCTGAAACCGGGTGGGCGCATGCGCCGCGTCAGTAAGCGTTGCTGCCGGTGAAACCTTTCCAGAGCGTCAGCGCGACGATCTTGATGTCGAGCCAGAACGACCAGTTCTGCATGTAGTACAGGTCGAGCTTCACGCGGCCCATCATCTTCTCGATCTGGTCGGTTTCGCCGCGAAAACCGTTGATCTGTGCCCAGCCGGTGATGCCGGGCTTGATCCGGTAGCGGAACATGTAGCCCTTGACCAGATCCTTGTAGATGTCGTCGTGCGCGAGCGCATGCGGACGCGGGCCGACCACCGACATCTCGCCCTTCAGCACGTTGATGAACTGCGGCAGCTCGTCGAGGCTCGTGCGGCGCAGGAACCGGCCGACCGGCGTCACGCGCGAGTCGTTCCGGGTCGCCTGCGTGACCTGCCCCGCCACTTCCTGATGCACCTTCATCGAGCGGAACTTGTAGATCTCGAACTCGTGCCCGTCGATGCCCTTGCGCTTCTGGCGAAAGAACACCGGCCCGGCCGACGTCGCCTTGATCAGCACCGCGATCAGCAGCATCAGCGGCGCGAGCATCGCAAGCGCGGCCAGCGCGAACAGCCGGTCGAACACGAACTTCGGCAGGATCCGCACGTCGGTGATCGGCGACGCCGCGAGGTTGATCGCCGGCACGCCGAGCACCTCGACCACTTCCTGGTTGAAGAACGACAGGCTGCGCACGTCCGGGATGAAGCGGATGTTCACGAAGTCATGACGGAACACCGTGACGATCTGGTGGATCCGCCGCTCTTCCGAAATCGGCAAGGTGAGCCACAGCTCGCGGATCGCGCGGCTGCGCACGAGCCACACCAGCGATTCGAACTGCCGCTCGATGCGCACGTCGTCGAGCGCCACGTCGCCGGCCGCCGCGCTTTCGTCGTACACGCACACCGGGTTGAAGCCCGCTTCCGGCCGCGCCCGCATCTGCGCGATCAGCCGGCGCGCCGCCGGCGTGCCGCCGACGATCGCGACCGCCTTCAGGTTGAAGCCGCCGCGCCGCAGCCGCCGCAGCACCGCATGAACGCACGCCTTCGAGCCAGCCAGCAGCGTCACGGTCACGACGGCCCAGTAGCCGAGCCACAGTCGCGACAGCTCGCCCGACTGGTGAAAGCTGAAGCTCATCAGGATGCCCGCGAGCTCGACCACGAGCCACGCGAACGCGACGCGCCCCATCAGCCCGACGAGCCGCTTGCCGCGCCACGACTGGTAGATGCCGAACGCCGGGAAACACACGACGACGAGCAGGCAATCGAACAGCACCATCGTGCGCTGCAGATCGCTGAACCAGACGCTGCCGCCGTGCAGCGCGGCGGCGATCAGGGCCCCCGTCACGACCATCGCGATATCGATGACTCTCGCCAGCACGCTCAACATGTCTGCTTCCTCTTTGAACAGGCGTTTGCCGAACAGCTCCTCGTGCAGCCCGTGCCGCACATTCGATTCAAACGTTGCATGACGCTATTGAACCGGTAAGAAAATTCCTCCCGCAAGCGCACAAGTATTTCGAAAAATAATCGGAAATTCTTTCCACCCGCAAACCGAATTAAATCGGCAGGTTTTCCCGAATCGACTGAAAATTACGACTATTTCGCAAGCTTTACGCCGACCTCAGACCCTTTGCAGACGGCCTTACCCGGCCAGCAAGCGGATTTATTTTTTATTTTTTTATTTGCACCCGCCACTCGCACGTAAGATTTTCCATGGTGAATGAATCGCACCTCTCCGGAAATTAGCCCGGTTTTATTGTCGATTTACTTCATGCTACAACGGCAGGCACTGACTTCAATCGAGGAGTGCCAACATGAATGCTCCGGCCGTGGCTGCCGATACGCGCCATTCTTCTTCCGCCGCAAGCGCCGCCGGCACGCGCGTCGCGGTTCAGCAGGTGATCCTCGCCGGCGGGTCGGGCACGCGCCTGTGGCCGATGTCGCGCGAACACTATCCGAAGCAGCTGATCGGCCTGCTCGGCGACCATTCGCTGCTGCAGTCGACCGCGCTGCGCCTCGACGGCCTGACGACCGGCCACCCGGTCAACGACGAGGTGCTGATCGTCTGCGGCGAGGATCACCGCTTCACCACCGCCGAGCAGTTGCGCCTGACCGGCAAGCGCGCGTCGATCGTGCTCGAGCCGCTCGGCCGCGACACCGCGCCCGCGCTGACACTTGCCGCGCTGCGCATCGTCGCCGGCGGCAGCGACGCGGTGATGACCGTGATGCCGGCCGATCATGCGGTGGCCGACCTGCCGCGCTTTCACGCGGCCGTCGCGGCCGGCGTGCACTGCGCGGCGCAAGGCCGGATCGCCACGATGGGCATCGTGCCCGACCGCGCGGAAACCGGCTACGGCTATATCCGCGTCGGTGCGCCGCTCGGCGATGCGGAGACCGGCGAACTCGACGTACGCCGCCTCGACCGCTTCGTCGAGAAGCCGCATCTCGAACTCGCCCGCCAGTACGTCGCATCCGGCGAATACTGGTGGAACAGCGGCATCTTCATCGTCCGCGCGTCGGTATGGCTGAACGCGATCCGCGAACTCGAGCCGGCCATCTACGCGGCCTGCGAACAGGCGGTCGCGCAAGGCAAGCAGGACGGCGATTTCTTCCGCGTCGATCGCGACGCGTTCGCCGCGTCGCCGTCGAACTCGATCGACTACGCGGTGATGGAACAGCTCGCGAACCTGCCGTCGGTGCCCGAAAGCGTCGTCGTGCCGCTCGACGCGGGCTGGTCGGACGTCGGCTCGTGGGACGCGATCTGGCAGATCCTGCCGAAGGACGACGCCGACAACGTCGGCCGCGGCCACGTGCTGTTCGAGGACGCCGGATCGACGTTCGCGCATTCGGAAAGCCGGCTCGTCGCGTGCGTCGGCACGCAGAACCTCGTCGTCGTCGAGACGCCCGATGCGGTGCTCGTCGCGGACAAGTCGCGCGTGCAGGACGTGAAGAAGATCGTCGGGCGCATCAAGGCCGAGCGCGGCGCGGAAGCGACCGATCACCGCAAGGTGCATCGCCCGTGGGGCCATTACGACTCGGTCGACATGGGCGAACGCTTCCAGGTGAAGCGCATCGTCGTGAAGCCGGGTGCGCGGCTGTCGCTGCAGATGCACCACCACCGCGCCGAACACTGGATCGTCGTGCGCGGCACCGCGCGCATCACGCGCGGCGACGACACCTTCCTGCTGTCGGAGAACGAATCGACGTATATCCCGCTCGGCGTTTCGCATCGCCTCGAGAACCCGGGCAAGATGCCGCTCGAACTGATCGAGGTGCAATCGGGCGCGTATCTCGGCGAGGACGACATCGTCCGCTTCGACGACACCTACGGCCGGGAGTAACGGCACGCAGGAGGCCCCGGCGGCCACAAACGACGGGGCGCCGCATCGACCACTGCGGCGCCCCGGCCTGACCTGCATCGCACCGACGGCGGACCTCGCGAGCACGATGTCCGCGCGGCTTCGCGCGACGCTCAACCGACCCGATACGCGTACTCGCGACGCTCCGACTGCACCGGATCGTTGCGGCTCTCGGCCAGCGCACCCGCGTGGCGGTCGGCGATGAAGCGCTTGATGTCCGACTCCGCACGCGCGAGCGCGGACAGGCCGGCCAGCACTTCGCTTTGCGGCACGCGCGCCGGCTCGTCGCTCGCGCCGTGGCGATCGATCCACTGGCGCGCCCAGTCGAGCGCGTACTGCTCGGCTTCCTCGGGATCGGTAAAGCGCGGGCCGATCAGGCCCGAGCGTTCGACGCGCCGGTCGTCCTGCACGATCTCGGCCCAGGCGCGGTACATCAGGTTCTGCACCGGCTGCGCGATACCGTAGATCGTGTAGCCGCGATACTCGTCGATCTGCGGCTCGGCCGACGCGAAGCTCGCGGACGACACGCGCGCATGACGCATGCCCGCGTCCGGCGCACCGGGCACGGCGAACGACGCGCCGGACGATGCAGCCGCTTCGTCGCGGGCCGCGGCACTGCCTCGCGCGCCTTCGTCGGCCCAAACGTTTGCCTGCGCCACCGGCAATTGCCACGACTCGGGGTTTTGCCAGAACACGCCGCGCAAACGGTCGTTGTCGGGCACGGGTTCCGCGCGGCACGCGGGTGCGACCGGCGCCGGCGGCGGCGGCACATACGCAAACGTGCGGCCGCTGAACTGGGTCAGCACGTCGATCATCTTCAGCAGCGTGCCGTTCGCGAGCCACTCTTCGTAACGGCGGCGGCACGTCGGGCCGGACGGGTAACGACCCGGCAGCTTCGACCAGGCTTCGCCCGTGGTCAGGATCCAGAGCACCGCGTTGGCGACGACGCGCGGTTCCGCGCGTGGACGACCGCGGCGGTTCAGCCGGATGGGTTCATCGGCGATCAGCGGTGAAAGACGAAACCACTCTTCATCGTTAAGCTCATCGAAGAACATAGCAGATCTCTCCACGCAGCCAGGCCGGGGCTGCGATTGGCGGCGCCGTCGCGACAGGTCGCTGGGGCGGCCGGGTTGCACGTTATGGTTATCCGGTTGTGCACGCCGGCTCGACACCGCACTACCGCGGTGCCGCGATTCCCGGCAATGGCGCACAAATCACGGTCTCACTCCAATGTGGGAATTTTTGTGCACGAAGCATACCATCCCTAGGGTTTATCTCAATATGACAATGACTTAATGTTACGCACTGAAACAACCTGCCAAGGATGCGGAATCTTTTTATGCATGAATTTTTTTACGGGATGCTTATGCAGGGCGCTGCAAAGCCCCGTCCGGCGGGGCTCTGCGGGATGCCTACGAAACTTGCGGAGGGATTGTTTCGCAGTGCTCCGACCCTTACCGGTAACAAACCCGGGATTCACGGCCGAAAATCGGTAAATCCGGGAAAAATTGGTAACAAGATATTCACGAACCGGTAAATCATTCAATTGCGCGCCGTTGGAATTATCTCCGCGCACAAGTTTTTATCGGTTCCCCTGCGGGTGATGAAAGCGACGTGACGTGACGCGCACGTTGTTTCGCTGCGCGCAAGCGCGCGCAGGCAAAAATGTCGTTGCCGTCGCAAGCATGAGTGTCGTCAGCGCAGGTCGCCGGCCAGCGACGCGGTCACCTCCGCGTCGATGCGCTGCGCCGGCATCTTGTACGCCGGATGATCGCAGCCGATCGACAGCGCCGCGCCGCCCTTGAGCGCCGCACGCATCGGCGCGCTCAGCTCGAAGCGCACGAAATGCACGGCGGAGGTCTTCTCCGCGTTGTCGCGTTCGAGATCCTCGTCGGCGATCGCATGGACCGGCGCGTGACCGTCGACCTGCAGGTACACGCGATCCTCGATGCCGATCAGCCGCGCGAGCGCCGCGCGCCGTTCGGCCTCGTGTTCGTACTCGATCTGCATCGTCGCCTTCAGGTTGGTGCCGTCGGGCACCAGCGGCAGATACGCATCCAGTTCGCCTTCGATGCCCGCCTCGTCGAAGATCTTCTCGATGTGCAGCATCTCCTGGATCTGATAGCGGATCGTGGTCTCGTCCTCGAACAGGAAGCGCAGATGATTGCCGAGCGATACCGCGCGGCGGCGCTTGTACGCGACGAGCCGCGCGTGTTCGGTCTTGCGGATCTTCGCGTACGCCTCGAGCGTCAGCAGGGAGTCGCGGGTCAGCGTCATGAATGTCCTCGTCCTCGTTGGTCGGGCGGCCGCCGTGCGTCAGATGCCGTATGCGCGACGCAGCAGCGTGAGCGGATGCGCGAGCGGCGCCGACGGCAGCCCCTGCTCGTCGATGCCCTGCGCGATGTGATGGCCGGCCAGCGCGCAATCGGACGACACGAAATCGGGTTTCGGCTCGGCCATCGCCTTGAACACCGGGCCGCCGATCCGCATCGCGTCCGCGTGGAACGCCTTCTTCACGCCGAAGGTGCCCGCATGGCCCGAACAGCGCTCGACGACGTTCACGCGCGTATCGGGCACGAGCGACAGCGTGTCGGCCGTCTTGCGGCCGATGTTCTGCACGCGCGCGTGGCACGGCACGTGATACGAGACGGTGCCGAGGCCGGTCTTGAAATCGGTCTTCAGCAGTCCGTCGCGATGCCGCGCGATCACGTATTCGAACGGATCCCAGAACGCGTCGGCGACCGCGCGCACCGCTTCGTCGTCGGGGAACATCAGCGGCAGCTCGTTCTTGTACATCAGCACGCAGCTCGGGATCGCGCCGATCAGCGCATAGCCTTCGCGCGCGTAGCGCTCGAGCACCGGGATGTTGACGGCCTTCTTCGCGGCGACGCCGGCGAGGTTGCCCTGTTCGAGCAGCGGCATCCCGCAGCAGGCCTCGCGCGTCACGAGTTCGTACGGGATGTCGTTGTGCGCGAGGATCGCGAGCAGGTCGTGACCGATGCCGGGCTCGTTGAAATTCACGTAGCAGGTCGCGTAGATCGCGACGCGGCCGGGCGTGCGCTCGCCGTCGCGCGCAGCCGGCGCGGACGAGCGCTGCGCCGCGCGCCGGAACTTGCGCGGCGCGAATTCCGGCAGCCAGGCGTGACGATCGACGCCGAGCGCCGCTTCGAGCGCATGGCGCGCGGGCGGCGTGCGGTTGACCGCGTTCACCGTCTGCGTGACGACCGGAATGCCGGCGAGATGACCGAGCGCATCGGTGTTCGACAGCAGCCTGTCGCCCAGCTTCGCTTCGCCGCGCCGGTAGCGCGCGGCCTTGCCGCGCAGCATCAGGTGCGGGAAATCGACGTTCCAGGCGTGCGGCGGCACGTACGGGCATTTCGTCATGTAACAGAGGTCGCACAGATAGCACTGGTCGACCACCTTGCCGAACGCCTCCTTCGGCACTTCGGCGACGTCGCCCATCGGCGTGTCGTCGACGAGATCGAACAGCGTCGGAAACGCGCCGCACAGCGACACGCAGCGCCGGCATCCCGCGCAGATGTCGAACACGCGCGTCATCTCGGCGTCGATCTCGGCCTGGTCATAGAATGCTTCGGACTGCCAGTCGAGCGGATGCCGGGTCGGGGCTTCGAGGCTGCCTTCCTTGTGGGGCATGGGGCGCTCCATCGAGCGTGGCGCGCAGGCGCGCGAACCCGCCGCCCGCGCGGGGCGGGCAGCGATCGACGCACGGTCCGCCCGTCGCCGGGCGCGACCGCACCGGGCCGTGCAGCGGGCGGCGAACCGTCAGTCGACGAGCGCCTCGAGCGCCTTCGTGTAGCGGTTCGCGTGACTGCGCTCGGCCTTCGCGAGCGTCTCGAACCAGTTGGCGATCTCGTCGAAACCTTCGTCGCGCGCCGTCTTCGCCATGCCGGGATACATGTCGGTGTATTCGTGCGTCTCGCCGGCGATCGCCGATTCGAGATTCAGCCGCGACGAACCGAACGGCAAGCCCGTCGCCGGATCGCCGACCGTTTCGAGGTATTCGAGGTGGCCGTGCGCATGACCCGTTTCGCCTTCGGCGGTCGAGCGGAACAGCGCGGCGACGTCGTTCTGGCCTTCGACGTCCGCCTTCGACGCGAAATACAGATAGCGCCGGTTCGCCTGCGATTCGCCCGCGAATGCGGCCTTCAGGTTCTCTTCGGTTTTGCTGCCCTTGAGTTGAGCCATTTGCGCCTCCGTTCGTGTCGGCGCGGCCGCGTGTCAGACCGGGCCGATGAAGTATGTGGGGAACGATGCGTTTGCCGGGGCGCGCGCATCGTGCTCTTTAATCTAGGCGTTCGCGTTCGCATCCCCCAATAGGCATTTTCAATCCCGCCGATAGCACGAAGCCGGCGCGGGGCGCCCGGTCATGCGCCGGTCATGCGCCGGTCGCGCGCCGCAGCAGCAGTTCGCGTTCGCGCGCGTTGCGGGTCAGCTCGGCCGCGCGCCGGAACTCGGCCTTCGCCTCGTCGGCGCGGCCGAGCTTCGCGAGCAGGTCGCCGCGCACGCTCGGCAGCCAGTGATAGCGCACGAGCGCGGGATCGTCGCGCAGCGCGTCGACGAGTTCGAGCGCGGCGGCCGGCCCGAACGCCATCCCCACCGCCACCGCGCGATTCAGCTCGACGACCGGCGACGGCGCGACCTCGACGAGCGCGTCGTACAGCGCGACGATCTGCGCCCAGTCGGTTTCCGACGCGTGCCGCGCCCGCGCATGGCAGGCCGCGAGCGCAGCCTGCAGCGCATACGGCCCGCGCACGCCGCCGAGCTTCGTCGCCCGCTCGAGCGCAGCGAGGCCGCGCCGGATCAGCAGCGGATCCCAGCGGCTGCGGTCCTGGTCGAGCAGCAGCACGGGCCGCCCCTGCGCGTCGGTGCGCGCATGCATGCGCGACGCCTGCAGTTCCATCAGCGCGACGAGCCCGAGCACCTCGCTCTCGTCCGGCGCGAGTCCGGCCAGCACGCGGCCGAGCCGCAGCGCCTCGTCGCAGAGCGCCGGGCGCATCCAGTCGTCGCCCGCGGTCGCCGCGTGCCCTTCGTTGAAGATCAGGTAGATCACTTCGAGCACCGACGCGAGCCGCGCGGGCCGCGCATCGGCGGCCGGCACCTCGAACGGCACGCGCGCCGCCGCGAGCGTGCGCTTCGCGCGCACGATCCGCTGCGCGATCGTCGGCTCCGGCGTCAGGAACGCGCGCGCGATCTCGCCGGTCGTCAGCCCGCCGAGCAGCCGCAGCGTCAGCGCGACGCGCGCATCGGTCGACAGCACCGGATGGCACGACGTGAAGATCAGCCGCAGCAGGTCGTCGCCGATGTCGTCGTCGCGCGCATCGGCGAGCGCATCCGCGATATCCGGAACGACGTGCGCTTCGAGCGCATCCATTTCGTGGCCGAGCTGGCTGCGCTTCGCCGCATGCAGCGACTCCTGGCGAACGCGGTCGAGCGCGCGGCGCTTCACGGCCGTCATCAGCCATGCGGCCGGGTTGTCGGGCACGCCCTCGACGGGCCAGTGCTCGAGCGCCGCGACGAGCGTGTCCTGCGCCAGTTCCTCGGCGACGCCGACGTCGCGCACCACGCGCGCGGCGCGCGCGATGATCTTCGGCGCCTCGATCCGCCAGACCGCTTCGATCGCACGATGCGTCGCCTCATGCGTCACGACGCCTGCCCCTCGGCGGTCGCGTCCTGTTCCGCGTACATCAGCTCCCATACGTGGCCGTCCGGATCGGCGAACGCATGGCCGTACATGCCCGGATACTCCTGCGGCGGGCGCGGCGCCGTGCCGCCGGCGGCCCGCGCGGTCGCGACGGTGCGGTCTACTTCGGCGCGGCTTTCGCACGACAGGCACGGCAGGATCTGCACGTGCGTCGCCGGTTCGACGACGGTCTTGTCGGTGAAGCTCTGGAAGAACGGCCGGACCAGCAGCATCGCGAAGATCGTGTCGCTGATCCGGATGCAGGCTGCCTGGTCGTTCGTATAAGCCGGCACGACGCCGAAGCCGAGCGCCTCGTAGAAGGCCCGGGCGCGCGGCAGGTCGGCTACCGGCAGATTGATGAAGATCATTTTGTGCATGACGGTCGCTCCTGTTGGTGTCGATATCAGAGGGCGCGGTCGCGCCCGACCTGCAGTTCGCGGAACCGCTCGACCGCGTCGCTCGGCATCAGGTCGTCCAGCTCGAACAGCGGACGCACCTCGATCTCCGCCTCCATGTCGGCGCCGAACGGCGCCGGGAAGCGGCGCGTCCATTCGAGCGCCTCGTCGCGCGAGCGCACCTGGATCAGCGTATAGCCGGCGATCAGTTCCTTCGTTTCGGCGAACGGGCCGTCGATCACCGTGCCCTTGCCGCCCGAGTAGCGCACGCGCCAGCCTTCGGCGCTGGGCCGCAGGCCCGTCGCGTCGAGCAGCACGCCGGCTTTCGCCAGTTCCTCGTGGTAGTCGGTCATTGCCTCGACCAGCCGGTCGTCCGGCAACGCGCCGGATTCGCTGACGGCGTTCGCCCGGACCATGATCATGAATCGCATCGTTCGCTCCTTGTCGTCGGTGGATGCAGGCGCGCGTTCATCGGCGCCTCGTGTGCACGACGCACGGAACGCGGCCGGATCGACACGCGGCGCGGCGCATCAGGGTAAATACCTAGCCGGCCTACAGGAAGCACGGGCCGACGGCGCGAACCTCGACCGTGCACCATTGGGCGGCCGGGCACTGGCGTGCGATCTCGATCGCCTCGTCGCGCGTATCGACATCGACGATGAAAAAACCGCCGACCATCTCCTTCGCCTCCGCGAACGGGCCGTCGAGCAGGCGCGTCTCGCCGTCGCGCACCTGCACGCGCGCGCCGCGCTCGGCGCGCTCCAGCGACTCGACCGCGCGCAGCACGCCGCGCGCCTTCAGCGTCTCGGCGAATGCGACCATGCTCGCGTAGAGCGCCTGCCCTTCCTCGAGCGTGCGTTCGGCGCGCTGGCCGACCGGTTCGACTATCAACAGCATGTAGGACATGGATGTCTCCTGTAAGGACCGGCATGCCGCGCACACGACGCGCGGTGCGCGGTCCGGTCGCCGCGCGCGGCCCGCGTGCCGCGCGCGCCGGGCGACCCGGCGTCGCCCGTCGGGCACAAATTCTGCTCTGCCGCAACAGGCGTTAGTGCAATTGCATCAGCGGCTCTCCCGCAATGGCACTATTTACCTGATACCTGTAGCGACGCCATATTTACCGGACTTTCATTTCGAACGACAGCGGCCGCGCCCGACCGGGAATTTTTTTCAACCGCTGCGCAGCCCCGCCCCGCGGGGCTTTCCGGCAGGCCGGCGGACGAATTGAAAAATTGTCTCGAAACTCAATTGGGTTAGTTGAATCACATAGGTTGTTGCGATTCGTCTTATCTTCAATTTTGCCTTGAACAAAGGAGGATAAACACCATGGCGCTCACCGACTCGATCGAACACAAGCTGGACCGCGGGTTGTCCGAAGTCCGCCGCACCGGCCGGCGCGTGGGACGCTCGACGCGCTCCGCCGCCCGCGACCTGCATGCGGACGTGCAGGACGATCTGCGCGGACTGGTCGACGAACTGGAAGATCTGCTGAAGAACGACGGCGACGGCGATATCGCTGCGCTGCGCAAGCGCGTGCAGTCGCGGCTCGACGAAGCGCGCAGCGCGCTCGACTACGCATCGGGCAACGCAGCCGCCCGGCTGCGCGATTCGGCCGAACGCGTGTCGCAGGTCGTGCACGACAACCCGTGGCAGACCGCGGGCGTCGTCGCCGGCCTCGCGTTCGTTGCGGGCCTGCTCCTTGCCCGCCGTTGAAGAACGGGGCCGGCTGTCCCGTTCGTCCTCTATCCGATCACAAAGGAGAACCGCCATGCAGAAGTCCCTCGCCATGAAGGCCGCCGCCGCGGTGATGCTCGGCAGCCTCGCCCTCGCCGGCTGCACGACCACGCCGGACCGGCCCGAAAGCGCATCGGCCAGCGCCTCGAAGCGCCAGTCGATCGACGCCAACGTCAATGCGACGCTGTCGCGCCTCTATTCGACGGTACAGGGCTCGCGCGAACTCGTCGCGAAGGCGCGCGGCGTGCTCGTGTTCCCGAGCGTGCTGCAAGCCGGCTTCATCGTCGGCGGCCAGTCGGGCAACGGCGCGCTGCGCGTCGGCGGCAGCACGGTCGGCTACTACAACACGTCGTCGCTGTCGGTCGGCCTGCAGGCCGGCGCGCAGTCGAAGGCAATCGTGTTCCTGTTCATGACGCAGGACGCGCTCGACTCGTTCCGCAAGTCGGACGGCTGGTCGGCCGGCGCCGACGCGTCGGTCGCGGTCGTCAAGGTCGGCGCGAACGGCGCGGTCGACACGACCACGGCCACCGCGCCGGTCGAGGTGCTGGTCCTGACCAACGCCGGGCTGATGGGCGACCTGTCGGTGAACGGCACCAAGGTCACGAAGCTCAACATCTGACGCGAACGCCGCATCGGCATTGCGGCAACGCCGCGGCCCCGGCCGCGGCGTTTTTGTATCGGCGCGCAGCGGCGGCGCTGTCGGCGCCGTTTATGGCGGCACTTTTTGCGGGCATACTGCCGATCGGGCCGCCCTGCGCGCGTTTCGCCGCGCATCCGTGACGTTTGCGAGCCGATCGCGCACGGAGCGGCGAGATTCAATCCAACCAAGCATCAATCTGCGCGAACGCCACCCATGGATAGCGGACACGACCACCAAAAATTCTTCTACTTCCTGCTGTTCGCGGTCACCGTCGGACTCTGCGGAATCCTCGCGCCGTTCTCCGGAGCCGTGTTCTGGGGCACCATTCTCGCGATCCTGTTCCAGCCCGTGCAGCGCTGGCTCGCCGCACGCTTCGGCAAGCGCCGCAACCTGGCCGCGCTGGTCACGATGACGCTGATCATCCTGATCGTGATCCTGCCGCTGGTGTTCGTCACCGCGACGCTGGTGCAGGAAATCGCGTACGTCTACCAGGAGCTCAAGGACGCGCAGCCTAACTATTCGCAATATTTCCAGGACATCATCCACGCGCTGCCGACCTCGATCCAGCACCTGCTGCAGAAGTACGGGCTGACCAACATCCCCGGCATCCAGAAGAAGCTGACCGACGGCGCCGCGCAGATCAGCCAGTTCGCGGCGTCGCAGGCGCTCAGCATCGGCCAGAACACGTTCCAGTTCATCGTCAGCTTCGGCGTGATGCTGTACATGGTGTTCTTCCTGCTGCGCGACGGCGGCGAGATCGGCCGCCGCGTGCGCCGCGCGCTGCCGCTCGACGAAGAGCACAAGAACCTGCTGCTGGCGAAGTTCACGACGGTCGTGCGCGCCACGGTGAAAGGCAACATCGCGGTCGCGCTCGTGCAGGGTGCGCTCGGCGGCCTGATCTTCTGGATCCTCGGCATCCAGGGCGTCGTGCTGTGGGGTGCGCTGATGGCGTTCCTGTCGCTGCTGCCGGCAATCGGCGCGAGCCTCGTGTGGGTGCCGGCCGCGCTCTACTTCCTGATGACGGGCGCGGTCTGGAAATGCGTGATCCTCGTCGCGTTCTGCGTCGGCGTGATCGGCCTCGTCGACAACCTGCTGCGCCCGATCCTCGTCGGCAAGGACACGAAGATGCCCGACTGGGTCGTGCTGATCTCGACGCTCGGCGGCATGGCGCTGTTCGGCATCAACGGCTTCGTGATCGGGCCGCTGGTCGCCGCGCTGTTCATGGCGAGCTGGGACATCTACGCGCGCGCCGAACAGGGCGAATGACGCGCGGCGCGCCGGCGAACGCGGCCGGTCAAGGGTGGCGAATGCGGATCACGACCGGCTCCGGCGCGCCGGACGCCCGGCCCGCTGCGGCGAGCGTCAGCGATCCGCCGGACGGGCCAACCCGATGCACGCCGTCCGGTCGCAGCGACACGACGCGCCCGCCCGCCGCATCGCGCCACGTCGCGCGAATGCCCGATCGCTCGGGCGCGGCGAGCGGCGCGCCGTCGAGCCCGAGCAGCGCGACATGCGCGCCCGGCAAACGCCGGCCGTGCGCATCGAAATGCAGCGTCGCCGTTCTACTCCCCGACTCTTCCATGATCGCCGGCGGCGACGCGTCGAACCTCACGTCGTAGCGCTCGACGAGCGCGCCGGTAAACCGCACCACGCCGTTCGAACCGACCGTCCCGGCCGCAGCCGCGCCGGACATCGCGCAAGCGACGCCCACGCCCGCCATCGTCATCCGCAGCGCGGCGCCGATGCGCCGCGGCGCGCAATTCTCCGCGCCGCCCGCTTCCCCTTCCGTTCGCTTCTGCCTGATTCGCATGTTCCGCCTCCCTCTGCCGTGCAACCAGAAAAAAAGCGGCGTGACGCATCCGTCACACCGCTTCGTTTGCTGGCAATCACTTTAGAGAGAGACGCCGGGACAATATATGGGACAAGTCCTAAATCGCTGCTTGCTTGATCGAACTCGTATCGTTCTTCAGCTGCGCCCGCGCCGCCGGCCGAGCCGGCATACGATCAGGCATCCGGATCGACGCGCAGCACGAGCTTGCCGCGATGGTCGCCGTCGAACAGACGATTGAGCACGTCGGGCGCGTTTTCGAGACCGTCCGCGACAGTTTCCTCGGCCTTGAGCCGCCCGTCGCGCAACCAGCCCGCGAGCGTGCGCACGGCTTCGCGGCCGTTGCGGTAGTCGAGGATCAGGAAGCCGCGCATCGTCAGCCGCTTCGAGATCAGCACGCCGACGTCGTCCGCCGCGCGGCCGCTGTTGTAGTTCGAGATCACGCCGCACAGCGCGACGCGCCCGCCGATCACCATCCGCGACAGCACCGCGCGCATCACCTCGCCGCCGACGTTCTCGAAATTGACGTGCACGCCGTCCGGCGTCGCCGCCTTCAGCTGCTGGCGGAAGTCGTCGGCCTTGTAGTCGACCGCTGCGTCGAAGCCGAGCGTGTCGGTCAGGTAGCGGCACTTGTCCGGGCCGCCCGCGATGCCGACCACGCGCGCGCCGTGGATCTTGCCGATCTGCCCGGCGATCGAACCGACCGAGCCGGCCGCCGCCGACACGACCAGCGTCTCGCCCGGCTGCACCGGCGCGATTTCCGTCAACCCGTAGTACGCGGTCTGGCCGCTCATCCCGCATGCGCCGAGCAGCGTCGGCAGCGGCAGCCCCGACTCCGCGGGCAGCTTCACGAGCTGCGCGGCATGCCCGGCCGGCACCGCCGCATAGTCCTGCCAGCCGACGAGCCCCTGCACGAGATCGCCTTCGGCGAAACCGGCATGCCGCGACGCGACCACGCGCCCGATGCCGAGCGCGCGCATCACTTCGCCGATCGCGACGGGCGGCAGGTACTGCGGCACGTCGCTCATCCACACGCGGTTGGTCGGGTCCATCGACAGGTACAGCACGCGCACGAGCACTTCGCCGTCCGCGAGCGCCGGCACGGGCGTTTCGACGAGCGAGAAATGTTCGCGGCCGACGCGTCCTTCCGGGCGCGTCTTCAGCAACAGCTGGCGATTCACGGGTGTCGACACGATCTGCTCCTCCTGGTTGACCTGCGCAAGCTGTTCAGACCGCGCACATGCCGCCGTCGAGCACGAGTTCGGCGGCGGTCATGAAGCGGCTCTCGTCGGACGCGAGATAGACGGCCGCATGCGCGACGTCGTCCGGCTCGCCGAGCCGGCGCAGCGGAATGCCGCGCGCGAGCTTGCGCGCGGCGTCGCGTTCGCCGAGCGCCTGGAACAGCGGCTCGACGATGCCCGTGCGGATGAACGCCGGATGAATCGAATTGCAGCGCACGTCGAGCTCGCGCCGCGCACAGTCGATCGCGACCGACTTCGTCAGCGACGCGACCGCCGCCTTCGACGCGTTGTACGCGGTGTAGTCCGGCTCGACCTTGAACGCGGCGACCGACGAGATATTGACGATCGACGCGGGGCGGCTCGCGCTCAGGTACGGCAGCGCATGCTTGCAGCCGAGCACGATGCTCTCGACGTTGATCGCCATCACGCGCCGCCATTCGTCGAGTTCGACCTGCGCGGGTGCGGCGACCGAGCCGACGCCCGCATTGTTGACGAGCACCGACAGCCCGCCCATCGCTTCGTTCGCCTGCGCGAGCAGCGCCTGCCAGCGCGCTTCGTCGCGCACGTCCTGCACGGCGGCGAACGCGACCGTGTCCGCGCGCCCCACATTGAGCTCCTGCGCGAGCGCATCGAGCGCGGCCGCCTCGGCGATGTCGGTCAGGAACACGCGCGCGCCCTGTTCGACCATGCGGCGCGCGATCGCGCGGCCGAGGCCGCCGGCGGCGCCCGTGATGTATGCGCACTTGCCTGCGAGGCGCGGGGAAACGGCTGTCATCGAAGCTGCTCCTGTCGTGAATCGTCGTCGCGGTTCGTGGCCGCGACCGTGATGGCCGGACCGGCTGCAATGCGCGCCGCCGGCCGTCGTGGAAGAGCCGCGCCGCTCAGGCGCGGTCGGCCGGCGCCGAACGCACGAACGCGCACAGCTGCGGCGAATGCGTGTCGATCATCTGCTGGAACGGTGCACGATGCCCGTACGCGATGCCGGACACCAGAAACAGGCACACGGCCGCGAGACGCGGCGAGACCGGCGTCCTTTGCACGCGCGCGTACGCACGCAGGAACGCGAACGCGACCAGCGCGCCGAGCAGCCAGCCCGCGACGACCTCGGGAATCGTATGCGAATGATCGAAGACGCGCGCGACGGCCGTCGCCGCGCCGGCGAGCAGGCCCGCCGCGACGCCGGGCGCCTGGCCCGGACGGAACGCCTGCCACAGCATCGACAGCGCGACGGTCCACACCGACGTCGACAGCATCGTATGGCCGCTGATCACGCGGAAATCGAACGCGGGCAGCGCGACGCCGCAGCCCGCATAGAGAATCTTGGTCGCGCCGACCAGCGCCATGCCGGCCGCCAGCAGCGCGACCCAGCGCAGCGCGAGCCGCCAGTTCGACAGCGCGAGCCAGGCCGCGCACGTCAGGGCGATCGGCAAGGTCAACGCGGCATCGCCGATGTTGCTGATTTCACTCCACATAGCGCACTTCGAACCACGGCTGAAAGGCCGCAGTTTAACGCATGCGCGCGAGGCGTCTGTGTCTGCCTGTGTCAGGCTGTATCAGCCTGCGACACCGGTAATCAGCAGCAGGTTGGTGCCGGTGATGACGACGAACAGCGCCCACGCGATCGCGCGCGTGCCGCGGCCGATCGTGTGCTCGCCCATCGTCGCGCGATCGCCGACCGAGCGGATCAGCGGCCACATCGCGAACGGCAGCTGCAGGCTCAGCAGCACCTGGCTCCAGACCAGCAGCTGTCCGACCGAATTGTCGCCGAGCCACAGCACGCCGATCAGCGCGGGCACCAGCGCGAGGCCGCGCGTAATCAGCCGGCGCTGATAGCACGGGATCTTCATGTGCAGGAAGCCGTCCATGATCACCTGGCCCGCGATCGTGCCCGTCAGCGTCGAGCTCTGCCCGGACGCGAGCAGCGCGATGCCGAACAGCAGCGCAGCCGCGCCGCCCGCGATCGGCGTAATCAGCTGGTAGGCCTGCTCGATGTCGGTGACGTGGGTCTGCCCGGTCGCATGGAAGGCCGCCGCCGCGACGACCAGGATCGCCGCGTTGACGAGCATCGCGACGAACAGCGACACGACGGTGTCGACGCGTACGACGGCGAGCGTGTCGCGAATCGCGCCGCGCGCGCCGCCGACCACGCGCCGCGTCTGCACGACCGACGAATGCAGATAGAGGTTGTGCGGCATGATCGTCGCGCCGACGATGCCGAGCGCGAGCACGATCGCGTCCTTGCGGTCATGCCCCGGATCGCCGGGCACGAGCCCTCGCGCCACCGCATGCCAGTCGGGCGGCGTGATCGCGACCTGCGCGACGAAGCAGAACGCCATCGTCGCGATCAGCCCGAGCACGATCGCCTCGATCTGCCGGAAGCCCTTGCCCTGCAACCCGAGCACGATCACCGTGTCGAGCGCGGTCAGCACGATGCCCCACGCGAGCGGCACGCCGAGCAGCAGCTTGAACGCGAGCGCGCAGCCGAGCACTTCCGCGATGTCGCACGCGATGATCGACACCTCGGCCGTCACCCATTGAACCGCGCGCCCGAACGGGCCGTAGCGGTCGTAGCTGGCCTGCGCGAGATCCTTGCCGGCGACGAGGCCGAGCCGCGCGGCGAGCATCTGCAGGAAGATCGCCGCGATGCTCGAAAACGCGACGACCCACAGCAGCGCATAGCCGAACTGCGAGCCGGCCTGGATATCGGTCGCCCAGTTGCCGGGATCCATGTAGCCGATCGCGACCAGCAGGCCCGGGCCGAAGAAGCGCTTGAGCTTCAGCCAGCGCGACGCGCCGGCGTCGATCGTGATGCTGCCCTTTACTTCCGACGGACAGAACGGAGCTGTGGCGGTGGTGGGGAGGAAGCGCATGGAAGCCGGGAGTCGAAATCGCGATAGGGCGATTTTACGGGTATCCGCCCCGTTTTCTCCCGCGCGCCGCGGCGCGGCCGTTCGGCATCGTACGCGTGCGCCGCCGGCTCGCCCGCGTGGTCCAGCGCTGCGACGTCGTGGGCGAGGATCTTCTCCCGCTCGGCGACGCGAAATTCGGTCGGCGACATCAGCAGGCGCTGGCGGAACAGCTTCGCCAGCCGCTCGCCGCTGCCGAAGCCGGTGCGCCGCGCGACCTTGTCGGCCGGCAGCATCGTATGGACCAGCATGTGGCACGCGCGCTCGAGCCGCACGTGCTGTACGAACTCGGTCGGCGTCACGCCGATCTCGTTCTTGAAGCGCCGCAGGAAATTGCGCTCGCTCATCGCGACGGCCTGCGCGACATCGGCGACCGAGATGCGATTCACGCTCTGCGCGCGCAGACGCTGCGCCGCCATCCGGATCGACGGGCTCGCGCTCAGTTCGCGGAATGCCCACATCGACTGCGCATAGCGCTGCTCGACCGGCCGCAGCAGGTTGCAGGCGATCTCCTGCGCGGCGCTGTCGCCGAGGTCGACGCGGAACATGTCGAGCGCCGCGGCGAACACGTCGGTCTCGACCGCGTGCAATTCGGTCGCGGTCGCCGCGCGATGCCGTCCGGCGGGCCGCGCGGGCGTCGCCGACGCGCGCCGCGCCGCGGCGAGCGCCGGCAGGTCCATCGCATCGACGATCGAGCGCGCGTGCTCGCGCACCTCGGCCAGCCGGCGACGCAGCGCGTCGTTCCAGTTGACGGCCACCCGCTCGCCGTGCAGATGGAAGAACGCGAGCACGCGCCGGGCGTGTTCGTCGTTAAGCGCTTCGGTGGCGATCCGCACACCGGACGCCGATTGCAGCAGCCCGCCGCTTTCGGAAACGTACTTCAGTTGATAGCCCGCGCCGAACGCGTGCAGGCGATTCGCCAGATTGAAGGCCTCGCCGAGACGCGCGGCCTGGGCCAACGAAAACCCCGTGCTCAAATAGATAACGACCCACCGCTGATTTGCTGCATCCACGTGCCAAGCCCCCGCTCGTTCCGACTTCTTTTATTGCCGTCGAACTGTCTGGCTGGTATTGGATTTTGAATTCACGCGACAGGACGGCTATCTCGAAATATGAAGCGACGGCATCTTAGCCGAACGGGTTGCGCGTGGGGCGCCAGTTGGCCGACTCGGACAGCATGATGGCGGATTACTACAGGTTGTCGCGGGCCGTTGGTATGTCGCTGCTGAATATTGCGCGGCGCCGCCGCGCTGCGCGGCACATTGCATACGCGAGTTCGACCGAAACGGTATGCTGGCGACTCCGCCCGTCGCAGCCGCGCTGCGGCGCCCGCTTTCCCGCCCTCGGAGATTCGCCATGCCGTCGATCCACGCCACCGCCGTCCTCGATGCCGATGCGCCCGACTATGTCGTTCGACTGCAGGCCGGCTCGCATTCGCTGACCGGCGACGAAGCCGAGCGCGAAGGCGGCCATGATGCCGGGCCGGCGCCGTACGAGTTCGTGCTGGCCGGCCTCGCGCAATGCACGGCCGCGACGCTGCGCATGTACATGCAGCGCAAGTCGTGGCCGGCCGTGCGCATCGACGTGCGCACCGAGCTGCACGCGGATCGCGAAGGCCTGCAGTACGTGCGGCGCGTCGTCACGCTCGACGGTGCGCTCGACGACGCGCAGCGCGCCCGTCTCGCGGAAATCTGCGAGAAGACGCCCGTCACGCTGTTCATCAAGCGCGGCACGCGAATCGAGACGACGCTGGCGTGATGCGCGTCACCCGTCGCGCGGCGTGCGAAAGCAGGCGCGTGACCGGGATCGCGCGAAATGCGCAACGGGCGGACCGGCGCATCGCGCGGCCCGCCCGTTTGCGAGCGACTGCGTATCCCGCGCTTACAGCCCGAGCGCGGACAGGTCCAGCTTGCCGTCCTTCATCGGCGGACACCAGAAGTACGCACCCGTCAGCGGCCGCGTGAAGCGGAACAGGCCGTCGACGATCCCGTCGTCCGCGCCGCTCATGCGGCGCATCTGCACGTCGAACGCGCGGAACGAGTTGCCGAACGCGACGAAGTAGAGGCCCGCGCGGCGCGCGTCGGACCACGGCGACGAACGGCGCAGCATGAATGCTTCGGGCTCGAAACTTTCCTGCGCGGTGCGCTTCACGTGCGCGAACGCCGGCGCGTCGTCGAGCTCCTCGTTGTCCGACCGGCGGCGGCCGACGATGTTGTCCATGTCGGCGGACGCGATGCGCTCCATCTGGTCGAAGTCGTGCAGCCACTGCTGGACCGCGACGAAGCTCGCGCCGTCGAGCCCCGCGCCCTGCCCCGCGACGATCGCGGCGGCCACCGCGTCGTCGCCGGTCGGGTTCTCGGTGCCGTCCTCGTAGCCGGACAGGTCGCGATCGTTCGAATAGCGGAACCCGTCGACGGCGTCCTGCAGCGTGAATGCGGGCGCGAGCGCGCGTTCGATCGCCCGCGCGCGCAGCACGATCTCGCCGCGATCGTCGGCGCGCAGCCAGACCCACACGTCGGCCGGCGTCGCCGGCAGCGCGCGGTCCTTCACCGCGAACGCCGGATAGTCGGTCAGGCCCGGAATCCGACGGTCGAGGTGCAGCGCCAGCGAGTGCCCGAAACCGACGACCGTGTCGCGCCCGTCGACGATCTCGCGCAGCGCGGCCAGCGCGGCCGGCACATCGCCGCCGTTCGAAATCGTGAAGGTCAGGTATCGGGCCGCCGTGTCGATCGGAGCCAGGATGCCTTGCTGAACGTCGCTCATCGTTTCCTCAGGAATGGTTCGTGGTGAATCCGCGGGGGGCGGCGCGCCGGGCCGCCCGGCACGCAGCGCAAGCCGAAACGCAAGCGCCGCGCACGCCGGCCGGTGTGCACCGCCGCACCGCGTCAGGCCCGCGCAAGAAGGGCCGAAACCCTGAATACTAACCGTATCGACGCCGCAACGCCGCATTCGTCGGACGTTGCGGCGGATCGGACACTGCTGATAGAATCCTTGCACGTCTTTTCGACGTCCTTTCAACCGTTCACTTCAGGGAGGTGCAGATGTTCCGAATGCCAGCAGCCTTCCCGAACGTGGTCCCACGGCACAGCTGATCCAGCCTGCCGTCTGCGCCGGCTCCCGGATGTTTCGATAATCCGCCGGCCCGCGCATTTTCCCGACAGCCCGTTTTCGTTCCGCCGCGCGGCATCCGTGCGGCCCCGGCTGTTGCGTTTGTTCTCCGAACCGGAAAGTCCCGTCGCGCGATGCGCCGGGCAACGATACATGACCCAGAAAACCACCCGTCCGGGCGGCCAGGCATTCCGTGCCGTCTTCGGCTTCACGTTCCGCTACTGGCGCAAGCAGCCGCTGCGCATCGTCACGGTCGCGTCGTTCGCGCTGCTCGCCGCCGTCGCCGACGTGCTCACGCCGCTGTTCGCCGGCCGCCTCGTCGACGCGCTGTCGAGCGGCGTGGCCGAGCGCGCCGCCGCATGGCATGCGGCGATCGTCGCATTCGGCACGCTGGCCGCGCTCGGCATCGGCGCGACGCTGCTGCGGCAAGGCGTCTACCTGAACATCATCACGCTCACGCTGAAGATGATGAGCGAGATCGCCGCCGCGTCGTTCCACCGCGTGCAGCGCTTCTCGACCGACTGGCACGCGAACAGCTTCGCGGGCTCGACCGTGCGCAAGATCACGCGCGGGATCTGGGCGCTCGACCTGCTGAACGACACGGTGCTGATCGCGCTGCTGCCGTCGGTGACGATGCTGCTCGGCGCGACCGTGCTGCTCGGCACGCACTGGCCGGTGATGGGGCTCGTCGTCGGCGCGGGCTCGCTGCTGTACATCTCGGTGACGGTCGCCGTGTCGCTCGGCATCGTCGCGCCGGCCGCGCGGCTCGGCAATCTGTGGGACACGCGGATGGGCGGCGCGCTCGCGGACGCGGTGAGCTGCAACGCGGTCGTCAAGGCGTTCGGCGCGGAAACGCGCGAGGAAGCGCGGCTGTCGCGCGTGATCGGCAAGTGGCGGCAGCGCACGCGCCGCACCTGGGTGCGCGGCACGCTCAACGGCGGGCTGCAGGGCGCGATGCTGGTCGCGATGCAGGCGGCGATGATCGGCGTCGCGCTGCGGCTGTGGGCGAACGACGAGGCGAGCGTCGGCGACATCGCGTTCTCGCTGACGATGTTCTTCATGCTGCAGGGCTATCTGCGCGACGTCGGGATGCATATCCGCAACCTGCAGCGCTCGGTCAACGACATGGAGGAACTCGTCGCGCTCGAGCGCCAGCCGCTCGGCATCGAGGATCGCCCGGGCGCGCCCGCGATCCGCATCGGCGAAGGCGAGATCCGCTTCGAGCACGTGACGTTCCGCTACGGCAACCATCCGGTGCCGCTGTACGACGACTTCTCGATGCGCATCGCGCCGGGCGAGCGCGTGGGCCTCGTCGGCCATTCGGGCTCCGGCAAGACCACGTTCATCAAGCTGATCCAGCGCCTGTACGACGTGTCGGGCGGCCGCATCACGATCGACGGGCAGGACATCGCGCGGGTGCGGCAGGATTCGCTGCGCAGCCAGATCGCGATCGTCCAGCAGGAGCCCGTGCTGTTCCATCGCACGCTCGCGGAGAACATCGCGTATGCGCGTCCGGATGCGAGCCGCGCCGACATCGAGCGCGCCGCGCGGCTCGCCAGCGCGCACGACTTCATCGCGGCGCTGCCGGACGGTTACGACACGCTGGTCGGCGAGCGCGGGATCAAGCTGTCGGGCGGCGAACGCCAGCGCGTCGCGATCGCGCGCGCGTTCCTCGCCGACGCGCCGATCCTGATCCTCGACGAAGCGACGTCGAGCCTCGACAGCGAAAGCGAGGTGCTGATCCAGCAGGCGATGGAGCGGCTGATGGTCGGGCGCACGACGCTGGTGGTCGCCCATCGGCTGTCGACCGTGCGCGCGCTCGATCGCCTGCTGGTGCTCGATCGCGGCAAGGTGATCGAGGAAGGCAACCACGATGCGCTGATCCGGATCGACGGCGGCGTGTACCGGCGCCTGTTCGAGCGGCAGGCGCTGGAGCTGGCGAAGGGGCTGATCGACACGCCGCGCCGCACCGCCGACGACTCGGCCGGGCCGCTCGGCGAGCCGGCGCAAGCGTGACGACGGACGGCCCGGCGGTAGCGTTTCGGCCGCCGACGCCGGCCGGATCGTCGTCGGGATCGGGGCCGTGCCGGGAGCACGGCCTTTTTTCGTCTGCCGGCCACGGCGGTGCACCGGCGAGCCGGGAAGCCTCCGCCAAGCAACCGGACGGCCGCGCCGGATCGCGCGCGGGCGCCGCCCGCCCGGTCACTCCGTCTCCACCCGCGCGCCCTTGCCCACCGCCACCCGCTGCGCGCGATAGATCCCCGCGTGCCCGGAAAACAGATAGGCGACCACGCACGCGACGATCGCGTACACGCCGATATCCGCGCCGAACAATTCGATCGCCATGATCGTCGATGCGATCGGTGTATTGGCCGCGCCCGCGAATACCGCGACGAAGCCGAGCCCGGCGAGCACGGGCACCGGCAGCGCGAGCACCTGGCCGAGCGCGTTGCCGAGCGTCGCGCCGATATAGAACAGCGGCGTCACCTCGCCGCCCTTGAACCCCGACGCCAGCGTGACCACCGTAAACGCGAACTTGCCCGCGAAGTCGTAAGCCGGCAGCGGCCCGTGGAACGCCGCCTCGATCGTCGGCACGCCGAGGCCGAGATACTGCGGCACGTTCAGCGCGGTGGCGGCCGCCGCGACCAGTGCGCCCCCGAGCACCGGCTGCAGCGGCGCATAGCGGATCGCGCGCCGGAACCACGCGGTCAGCGCATGCGTCGCATGCGCGAACAGCCGGCCGACCACGCCGAATGCGATCCCCGCGACGACGGTTGCCGCCAGCCCCGTCGCCGACACGGCCGGCACGAACGGAATGGCATACGCGGTGTGGTGCACACCCCACGCGCGGCACACGACGTCGGCGACGATCGCCGACGCGACGCAGGTCAGCAGCGCGTCGTAGCGCACGCGTCCGATCGCAAGCACCTCGAGCCCGAACACCGCGCCGGCGAGCGGCGTGCCGAACACCGACGCGAAACCGGCCGCGATCCCGCCCATCAGCAGCACGCGCCGATGTTCGCGATCGAGGCGAAACACGTGCGTGACGCGGTCGGCCAGCGCGCCGCCCATCTGCACGGCCGTGCCCTCGCGCCCGGCCGACCCGCCGAACAGATGCGTGACGACGGTCGCGACCAGCACGAGCGGCGCCATCCGCTTCGGCACCAGTGCCTTCGGGTCGTGGATCTCGTCGATCAGCAGGTTGTTGCCGCGCGCGACCGACTGGCCGAAACGATGGTAGACCCAGCCGGTTGCGAAACCGGCTGCGGGCAGCCCCCACAGCAGCCAGGGATGCGCGACGCGTGTGCCGGTCGCGCAATCGAGCGCGATCAGGAACAGCGCGGAAGCCGTGCCGGCCAGCGCGCCGAGCAGGACCGACAGTGCGAGCCAGCGGCACACGTAGCGCACGGTCGCGAGAAGATCCGCAGAAGTGGTGAAAAACATGATTTCCAGATTCGACAGAGCATCAAACCCGGGCGGCAGAACGCCGCATGGACGGCCTGCGACCTCCTGTCACCCAGGAACACGCAGGCATCATCAGCCGGACGCACCGGCGGTTGAGGGTCCGGGCCGCGCGCCACGCGCCGCCGGCGACCGCAGGGAGGCATGCCATCTCCGCAGCCGACGATTGTACGCGACGCCGCGCAGCGCGGGCAATGCGCGGGCCCGTGCACCGGCCCCTGCCGACGGCCGGCGCATGCCCGCGGTCGGCGGCGGGCTCTAGCCGCGCGACGCGCAGCGCGTCACGCGCGAAATCAGCTGAGGCGCGATCCGGTCGAGCGGCAGGATCGCCGACGCCGCGCCGATCGCGGCAGCCGCCTTCGGCATCCCGTAGACGGCGCTGGTCGCCTCGTCCTGCGCGATCGTGTAGCAGCCCTTCGCGCGCATCGCCTTCAGCCCGAGCGCGCCGTCGCGCCCCATGCCGGTCAGCAGCACGCCGAGCGCATCGCCCTGCCAGCCGTCGGCGACGCTGTTGAAGAACACGTCGATCGACGGCCGGTACGGCGTGTCGGCCGGATGGCGCGTATAGCCGAGCACGCCGCGCGGCGACAGGTACAGGTGGTCGTTGGTCGCCGCGAGCAGCACCTCCCCCGCGCACGGCACGTTGCCCTGCCGCGCGACGCGCACCGGCAGCCGCGTATAGCCGTCGAGCCACTCGGCCATGCCGAGCGCGAACGCCTGGTCGACGTGCTGGACGATCACGATCGCGGCCGGGAAATCGGCCGGCAGCACGCGCAGCAGCGCGGTCAGCGCGGTCGGGCCGCCGGCGGACGCGCCGATCGCGACGAGCGTCGGCTGGCCCGGCGCAGGCGCCGGCCCGGGCGGCACGAGGGCCGCCGTACGGCTTTCGAGCAGGCGACCGATCTGGTCGATCTTCGCGAGCAGCGGCTGCGGCGACGCATCGCTCGCGAGGCCGAGCGCGAGCGTCGGCGTATCGACCGCGTCGAGCGCGCCCGCGCCCATCGCCTCGTACACCGACGACGTGTTCGCGCTGACGCTCGCGGTCACGATCAGGATCGCGCACGGCGCACGCGCCATGATCGCGCGCGTCGCGGCCACGCCGTCGACCTTCGGCATCACGAGATCCATCAGCACGAGGTCCGGCGGATGCGCGACGCAGAAATCCACGGCCTCGTCGCCGTCGGTCGCCACCCACAGCACGCGATGGTCGGGCCGCAGCGCGATCACGCGCCGCAGCGCCTCGACCGCCAGCGGCAGATCGTTGACGATGCCGATGTTCATCCGCGCGCGTCTCCGATCAGGTCGTGCACCGCGTCGAGCAGCGCCTCGTCGTGGAAGCTGCTCTTCGCGAGGTAGTAGTCGGCGCCGGCGTCGAGCCCGCGGCGGCGATCCTCGTCGCGGTCCTTGTACGACACGATCATCACCGGCACGCGCTGCAGCATCGGATCGTTCTTGATCAGCGTGACGAGCTCGATGCCGTCCATGCGCGGCATGTCGACGTCGGTGACGACGAGGTCGAACGCCTCGCTGCGCACCGCGTTCCAGCCGTCCATCCCGTCGACCGCGACGGTCACGTCGTAGCCGCGCTTTTCCAGCAGCTTGCGCTCGAGTTCGCGCACCGTCAGCGAATCGTCGACGACCAGCACGCGGCGGCGGCGGTCGGCCAGCGCGAGCTGCGGGTTGTGCGTCAGCTTCGCGAGCTGGCCGCCGCGCACCAGCTTGTCGACCGAGCGGATCAGGTCCTCGACGTCGACGATCAGCACCGGATCGCCGTTTTCGAGCAGCGCGCCGGCCGCGATGTTCTGGATCTTGTGCAGGCGGCTGTCGAGCGGCTGCACGACCAGCATCCGTTCGCCGAGGAACCGGTCGACCGCGACGCCGTACAGCTCGGGCTCGCCGCCGACCACCACGACCGCCGTGCTCGCGCGCGCCGCATCGGGCTCGCCCGCGTCGAGCAGCTGGTGCGCGGCGACGAGGCCCGCACGCCGGCCGTCGAACGGAAAATGCGGCTGCCCTTCGAGCACGTCGATGTCGTCGAGCGCGAGTTCGAGCGTGCGACGCACGTGCGCGAGCGGAAACGCATACGGCTCGCCGCCGACCTCGACCAGCAGGCTGCGGATCACCGACAGCGTGAGCGGCAGCTGCAGCACGAAGCGCATCCCCGCGCCCGGCTCGTTGAAGATCCGCACCGCGCCGCGCACGCCGCGCACCATCTCCTGTACGGCGTCGAGGCCGACGCCGCGGCCCGACACGTCGGTGACCGCGTCGCGCATCGAGAAGCCCGGCAGCAGCAGGAATTCGAGCAGTTCCGGATCGGACAGCCGCGCGGCCGTCTCGTCGTCGGTCAGCCGCTGGCGCACGACGGCCGCGCGCAGCGCGTCCATGTCGACGCCCGGGCCGTCGTCGATCACGCTGACCAGCAGCGAGCCCGCGCTGTGACGCGCTTCCAGCGTGACGCTCGCCTCGACCGGCTTGCCGCGCGCGCGCCGCGCGTCGGGCGAATCGACGCCGTGATCGATCGCGTTGCGCAGCAGATGGCCGAGCGGCGCGTCGAGCAGGTCGAGGATGTCGCGGTCGACCTGCGTGCCCTCGCCGACGATCGAGAAGCGCACCTGCTTGCCGAGCGAGCGCGCGAGGTCGCGCACGATGCGCGGATACGCGCGCGTCGCATCGCCGAACGGCCGCATCCGGCATTGCAGCGCCTCGTCGTACAGTTGCTCGGCGATATGCGTGCTGCGCCGCTCGAAGCGGTCGAACTCGTCCATCCGCTCGGCGAACGAGCGCTGCAGGTCGTTCAGCATGTGCCGCACTTCGTTCATCGACGCGAGCACGCCCGCGTCGAGATCGTCGGTGAACTGCTCGCAGACCAGGTCCAGCGCGCGCGCGGCGTCGCGCTGCGCGCGCTTCACGCGCAGCATCGATTCGGCGAACGGCTTGAGCCAGCGCGATTCGACCAGCGATTCGCCGGACAGGCTCAGCAGCCGGTTCAGCGTATCCGCACGCACGCGGCGCATCGCGCCCGCACCGGCCGCACGGCCGGCCTGGACCGGATCGGGCAGCGCGCCCGACACGGCCAGCGGCGGCATCGGCGCGCCGGCGCCGACGGACTCGTTCGCGGCGCTCTCGTGCTCGCGGTACGGCACGACGGGCGGCGGCTGCGGCGACGGCGGCACGGCCGCCGGCAGCTGCATCGTCTGCGCGCCGTCCGCCCCCTTCAGCGCGGCCGCGAACGCGTCGATCTCGCCCGGCGACACGGGCTGCGCCTGCGGATCGGCCACCCGCACCAGCAGGTCGACGCCGGCCAGCAGCACGTCGACGTGCGCGGCCGTCAGCGCGATCGTGCCGGCCTGCGCGGCGACGAAGCACTCCTCCATGCGCCCGGCGATATCGACGCCGAGCGGCACGCCGACGATGCGCGCGGCGCCCTTCAGCGAATGCGCGGCGCGCATGCAGGCTTCCAGCGCGACGGAATCGGGTTCGCCCGATTCGAGCGCGAGCAGGCGCTCGGACAGCGCCTGCGTCTGCGTGCGCGTTTCCTCGCGATACAGTTCGAGCAGCGACAGGTGGCTCAGGTCGTCATCGCCGCTCATCGCATGCTCCGTGTCACCGCGTCGAACAGGCGGTCGTCGTCCAGCAGGCCCACCGACTTGCCGCGCCACGACAGCACGCCGCGCGACAGGCCCGCGCTCGCGCGCCCGACCGTCGCGGGCACCGGCACCCAGTCGGAGGCGCCGAAGCGCAGCACGCCCTCGACTTCGTCGACCGGGAACACGACCGGCTCGCCGTGATGCGCGGCGACCAGCAGCCGCGTGAAACGACCGTCGTCGCGGCCGCTCGCGCCGCCGTCAACTCTGCCGCCGTTACCGCCGGCGTCGAGGCCGAGCAGCGCGCCGATCGAGATCGCGATGCGCAGCGTGCCGCGAATATTGACCACGCCGCGCACGGCCGAATGACGGCGATGCGGCAGCGAGTGAATGGGGCGCGTGCCGGCGATCTCGCGCAGCACGCCAATCGGCAGCGCGAGCCATTCGTCGGCGACGCGAAACGCCAGCGCCGCATGGCGCGCCTCGCCGTCGGCCGCGTGCGCATGCGCCGTGTCGAAGCCGCTCATGCGGCGCGCGGCTTCGGCCATCTCGGCGGCGTCGAGCGGCCGTTCGAGCAGCCTGGCCGCGTGATCCGCATAGACCGGGCAATTCAGGCAGCGCAGGCAATCGTCCAGCCGCTCGCACGAACGGTCGCCGCGCGTGCCGATGCGGTTCCAGCAATCGTCGACGTCGATCGTAGTATCGTCAGGCGCAACGGCGTCGCGGTTCATGTGTTCCTCTGGTCATCCGGTGTTGGCCCCCACCCTTTTTCAGGTTTATCCCGCCGAGCGCCGCGCACGCTCGAGCAGCCATTGTGCGCCGGCGCGATCGCCGCCGACGTCGAGCAGCGTCGCAAGATGCGTGAGCGCCTCGTGGTGCGTGGGCCGCAGATACAGCGCCTTGCGATAGAAATCGCTCGCTTCCGCGGCGCGCCCGCGCGCGTCCGCGATCAGTCCGTTCAGGTAGAACGCGTCGGCATGCGGCCCGACGCGCGCCGAGAACTGCGCGAGCACGCGCTCGGCTTCGTCGAATGCGCCCGCGTTCGCGAGCGCCTGCGCTTCCTCGAGCGTCGGCGCGACGACGTCGGCGACCGGCGCCGCCGGATTCGCCGGCAGCACTACGGCCGGCGCCGGGTCGAAGGCCGTTCGCAGTGCAGGCGACGCGGGCAGCGGCGACGGCGTGTCGTCGAGCCAGGCCGGCGGCGACGCCACGGCCCGCGCCGTGTGCACGGCGGCGACCGGCGCGACCGTGAAGCGGTCCGCGCGCCGGTGCGGCGCAGCCGCCGCCGCGGGCATCGGCGCCGCGCGTCGCGTCGCGCAACCGTCGACGGCCGCGCCGGCGCGTTCGCGATGAAACGCGAACGCGAGCGGAATCCGCGCCGAACGCATCCCGTGCCGCATCGCGACGCCGGTTTCCGCCGGGCCGACGAACAGCATGCCGTCGTCGGCGAGACAGTCGTCGAGCGAGCGGATCACGCGATCCTGCGCGTCGCGGTCGAAATAGATCAGCACGTTGCGGCAGAACACGAAGTCGTAGCGGATGCCGGTGTCCGCCAGCGGCTCCATCAGGTTCGCATGGCGGAACTGCACGCATGCGCGCACGCGCTCGTCGAGCAGCCAGCCGTCCGGCGTGGCCGCGAAATAGCGCGCGCGAAACTCCATCGTGGTGCCGCGAAACGCATTGCGCCCGTAACTGCCGACGCGCGCGTGCTCGATCGCGCGCGCGCTCAGGTCGATCGCGTCGATCGAGAACGCGGACGGGTCGAGCCCCGCGTCGAGCAGCGCCATCGCGACCGAATACGGTTCCTCGCCGGTCGAGCACGGCGCGCTCAGCACGCGAATCACGCGTCCGGGCGCCGCCGCGACGCGCTCGACCGCGAGCCGGCCGACCGTCGCGAACGCTTCGCGGTCGCGGAAAAACCAGGTTTCCGGCACGACGAACAGCTCGATCAGCGCGCGCCGCTCGTCCGCACATCCGTTCAACCGCTGCCAGTACGCGTCGAGCGCTTCCGGCGTCACCGGCGCGCGCGCCGTCGACGGCAGGCGTTCGCCGTCCGCGGCCTGCACCGCGTGCACGCGCTCGGTCACCGCGCGAATCAGGAAATCGTTGCCGAGCGAATCGGGGTCGATGCCGGTCTCGCGCAGCAGCCAGCCGCGAAAACGCGAATCGAAGTCGTTCATGCGGCTCCCCCTTCGTGGTCGGCCACGCTGTCGAACAGATGCAGGCGCGCGACGTCGTCGAGCAGGTCGGCGACCGACACCTGCTGCACGATGCCGTCGGGCGTATTGGCGACCTGACCGAGCCAGCGCGTGCGCAGCGTCGACACGCCGCTCGCGCGGAACGCCGCGCGATCGATCCGCATCGTCTGCGTCGCGCGCTCGACGATCAGCCCGATCAGGTGCTCGGCCGCGGTCGGGCCGGAGCGATACCGCACCATCACCAGCCGGGTCGAGCGCAGCGCATGCGCGCGCCGCCCGAGCGCCAGCATCGGCACGTCGATCACCGGCACCGGCTGGCCGCCGTGCATCAGCAGCCCGGCGATCCAGTCGGGCGCGCCGGGCACGGCCTTGGTGGCCGCGAGCGGCAGCACCGCGTCGATGCCGGCGGCATCGAGCGCATACCGCTCGCCGTCGAGCTCGAACATCAGGAACAGCGCCTGCGCGCCGTTCTGCGACTCGGCGCGCATCACGCGTCGACCTTGAAGCGCGACACGCTGGTGCGCAACTGGTTCGCGACGAGCGTCAGGTCGTCGATCGCCTGCGACGACTGCCGCAGCGACTCGGCCGTCTGCTGCGCGGCTTCGGACAGCTGCGACAGCGCCTGCGTGATCTGCTCGGCGCCGTTCGCCTGCGTCTGCATCCCTTCGTTGACCATCTGGAAGCGCGGCGCGAGCGTCTGCACCTCGGCAATGATCTGCGACAACTGTCCGCCGACCTGCTGCACGTCGAGCATCCCGCGCCGCACTTCCTCGGAGAACTTGTCCATTCCCATCACGCCGGCCGACACGGCCGACTGGATCTCCTTGACGGTCTGCTCGATGTCGTAGGTCGCCACCGCCGTCTGGTCGGCGAGGCGGCGGATCTCGGTCGCGACGACCGCGAAGCCGCGGCCGTATTCGCCGGCCTTCTCGGCCTCGATCGCCGCGTTCAGCGACAGCAGGTTGGTCTGGTCGGCCACCTTGGTGATGGTCGCGACGACCTGGTTGATGTTCAGCGCCTTCTCGTTGAGGATCGCGAGCTTCGCGTTCACCGAGCCGGCCGCATCCATCACGCTGCGCATCGTCTCGCCCATCCGCGTGAGCCCGCTCTGGCTCACGCCCGCGAGCGTCGCCGACTGCTCGGCCACGCCGGCCACCTCGTTCATCGTGCGCAGCAGGTCGCGCGAGGTCGCGAAGATCTCGCGCGAGGTCGCGCCGATCTCGGTCGTGGTCGCCGCGGTCTCGTTCGCGGTCGCCTGCTGTTCGCGCGACGTCGCGGCGATCTCGGCCACCGACGTCGTCACCTGCAGCGACGACTGCTGTGCGCGCGAGACCAGCTCGGTCAGCTCGTCGGCCATCCGGTTGAAGCCCGTCTCGAGCGTGCCGAATTCGTCGCGGCGCCGCAGGTCGAGACGGCGCGTCAGGTTGCCGGTGCGCATCACGTCGTGCACCTCGACGAGCCGCGCCATCGGCCGCGTGATCGACCGGAACAGCCCGTAGCCGAGCCCGAGCGCGGACAGCAGCACGATCGCCAGCGCAACCGCGAGCACCACCTCGGTGTCCTGCACCGAATTGCGGATCAGCTTCGCGGACTGGTCGGCGAACTTGCGGTTCTCCTGCACCAGCGTGTTCGCGTTGCGCACGACCTCGGTCCACACGGGCAGCGCCCTCGCGTAAGCGGCGACGGCCTCGTCGTGCGACGCACGGCCCTTCTGCATCGCGTCGTTCAGCAGCGGCAGGTAGCGGTCGTACGACGCGCGGAAGGTCGCGAAGCGGTTGCGATCGTCGTCGCGGAACGTCGTCGCCTGATAGTCGGCCGTCAGCCCGTCGATGTCCTTCGTCAGCGCGGCGATCCGCGCGAAATCGCGCTGGACCGCGTCGGGCTCCGTGTCGACGAAGGTCGCCTGCTGCAGCGCCATGAAGGTTTCGTTGACGGTGCCGCGCAGCGACGCCGCGAGATAGACGCCGGGCAGCGAGTCGCGCTCGATGCTGACGGCCTCGCTGTTGATCGCGCGCAGCCGCTCGTACGACACGCCGGCGGTCACCAGCATCAGCACGAACAGCACGCCGAAGCTGAGCAGGATGCGATTGCCGAGCGTCAGCCGGACGGCGCCGATCGTCGGAGGCAGGCTTTCATTGTTCGCGCGGGGCGTCACGGTGGCCATGTTCGTTATGGACTTTCTAGTGTCTTGCGTTGAAAAAATCCGCGCCCGCGTACGCGCCGGAGGGCGCGCCGCGAACGCATCGGGATCGGCGCGGCGCCGGCAGGCCGCCCCGGAAAATCACCGTTCCGCCTGTGCCGGCAGCCGGAGCGCGACCATGAAGCCGCGCGCGGAATTGCGCATCAGGATCTGGCCGCGATGCCGCGCCGCGGTCGCGCGCACGAATGCGAGCCCGAGCCCGAAACCGCTGCGCGCCGCGCCATGCGCGGATTCGAGCCGCACGAACGACTCGGTCGCGGCCGTGCGTTGCTCGGGCGCGATGCCGGGGCCGGCATCCTCGACGCCGATCAGCCACGCGCCGTCCTCTTCGCTCAGCGTGCAGTGCACGTCCGCGCCGCTCGGGCCGTATTTCAGCCCGTTGTCGATCAGGTTCGCGACCGCGCGCGTCAGCATCATGCGGTCGCCCATCGTCACGCATTCTGCGTCGGGCACGTGCGCGACGACGCGGCTGCCGAACCCGGCGGCCTTCTCCCACAGCTGGTCGACGGCGTCGAGCACGATCTCGTTGAGACTCACGACCTCGTGCGCGCGGCGCTCGGACTGCGCGCGGGTCAGGTGGATGAAGCCGTCGGCGAGCGCGAGCGCGCGCCGCGCATGGCCCGCGATCCGCTCCATGATCGCCGGCATGTCGCCGTGCTCGGCCCGGTAGACATCGAGCAGCGCCAGAATCGACGTCTGCGGCGAGCGCATGTCGTGCGACAGGAAGTCGAGCGCCTCGTCGCGCTGCCGCGACATCAGATACGAATTCGAGTGATAGCGGATGCGCGCGGCCAGTTCCATCGCGTCGGGCAGCTTGACGAGATAGTCGTTCGCGCCGGCGATGAACGCTTCGCGCTTGACGATCGGCTCTTCCTTCGCCGACAGCACGATGATCGGCACACGTGCGGTTTCGGCGTCCGCGCGCCACGCGCGCACGAGATCGAGGCCGTCGATGTCGGGCATCACGAGATCCTGCAGGATCACCGTCGGCTTCACGTCGCGTGCGACCGCCATCGCACGGTGCGCATCGGTGCACACGTGCAGGTCGATGTCGTGTTCGCTGCGCAGCGCACGCCGGATCACCTCGCCGACGAACGGCTGATCGTCGACGAGCAGGACCGATAGCCCCGACTCCAGACAATCCGAGGCATTTTCACCGATCGATTCTTTCATAAATACAGTTTCAAACGCCCAATCTCCAATCGATTCTTTCATAGGAGTTGTTTATCCGACTTGTACGCCATCTTATTTTGGCGGTTGAGAGGTCCGCCTGTTTTTGCCGATCTGGCCCATCAGCGTTGCCTCGCGGGGCTCCGAGCGCCGTTTTTCCCCGTCGGCGATCGCATTACCTCCGCACGCTTTCTCTCAATAAAGATAACCGGCTGATTCTAAATGAAATTAGAACACAGCATCTATCTCCTTCCGGTTTAGTTTTGCCAAATATGCGGAAACAGCCGGAATCAGATAAATCTGATCATTTCCGGAATCGGGGGGCGGGAGCGCCCGGCGGCCGGGAACGACGCAGGCCGCGACGCACGGCGTGCAAACGCGCACGCCGCAGCGTGCGCGTCGCACGGCCGTTTCGGGGCTGGATCCGGCCGCGGCGGCCTAGCCGCGGGCGTGCTGCGCGGACACTTCCTGCAGGTCGAGATCGCGTTCGAGCGCGTGCAGCATCTCGTCGTGGATGCGGTTCGAACGGTGCAGGCGCAACAGTTCCGCGCGCCCGGCGCGGATCGCGGCCAGCACCACGTCGTAGTGCGCGGCGCGCACCTCCGCCGGATACTCGGGCTCGTTCTTCGCCCGCTCGGTCAGTTGCGCGCGGTAGGTGTACTGCTCGAGCAGGCGCGGATGAATCACGACCCCGTTCTCGTCGCGCACCAGCGGCTGGATCGCCGCGAGCTGCGCCGCTTCGATGTAGGCCCAGGTCTGCGGCTCGGTCAGGTGATGGGTGGCGCGCTGTTCCCGGGGCGGCAGGCGCAGCATCCGGATCAGCGGCCCGATGGTCGTGCCCTGCAGCAGCACCGTGACGAGGATCACCGCGAACGCGGCGACCAGGATCAGGTCGCGGCCCGGCATCGCGTCGGGCAGCGACAGCGCGATCGCGAGCGTCACGACGCCGCGCATGCCGGCCCAGCTCATGATCGTCGCGGCCTTCCAGTCGGGCGCGTCGACGCGCCGCGCAAGCCCGCGCACCGGCCATTTCAGCGCCTCGACCGCATAGATCCAGACGAAGCGCGACAGGATCACCGCCGCCAGCACCGCGCCCACCGGCGGCAGCATCGTCGCGAGCACCTGCTCGAACCCGCCGAGGCGCTGCATCGCGCCGCGCAGCGACAGCCCGATCAGCACGAACACCAGCGCCTCGAGCAGGAACACGATCACCTGCCAGAACGCGGTGCCGCGCGTGCGCACGGCGGCCGAGAACACCTCGTGCTGGTGCCAGCCGACGATCATGCCGGCCGTCACGGTCGCGATCACGCCCGACACCTCGGCCATTTCGCCGGCGATATACGCGATCCAGCCGGCGAGCACCGCGACGGTGATCACCAGGTAGTCGTCGTCGAGCAGCTTGAGGAACCATACGATCAGCCGGCCGACCACGAAGCCGACCACCACGCCGCCGAGCCCGAGCTCCAGGAAGCCGACCACCGCATGGCCGGCGCTGAAGACGCCCGTCATCGCGGCCGCGATCGCGATACGGAACAGCACGAGGCCCGCCGCATCGTTCAGCAGGCTCTCGCCTTCGAGCAGCACCATCAGCCGGCGCGGCAGCGCGACGCGTTCGAGCACGGCCTTCGCCGCCACCGCGTCGGGCGGCGACACGATCGCGCCGAGCGCGAAGCACGCGGCCCACGGCAGCGACGGCACGGCCCAGTGCACCGCGAGACCGACCGCCAGCGTCGTGAACGCGACCGCGCCGATCGCGAGCAGCAGGATCCCGCCGACGTTGCGCTTGAACTCCTCCCACACGGAGAAATACGCGCCGTCCATCAGCAGCGGCGGCAGGAACACGACGAGCACCAGGTCGGGATCGAGGTTGACGGGCGGCAGGCCGGGAATGAATGCGATGCCGATGCCGCCGACCAGCAGCGCGGCGGCGGGCGGCAGGCGCAGCCGCTTGGCGATGCATTCGAGCGCGACGATCGCCAGGAATGACAACAAAACCAGCTTGAATGCCGAGACGTTGGACATGAAACGACCTTGTGACGAATGAATGCGCGGCCCGCCCGGGGCGTATCCCGGCCGGCGTTTCGCGCGATTACATCACGAGGCCGTGCATGCAGTCGAGATCGTCAGGGCTGCTGCACGCGGCGGCGGGCGCCAGGCCGGCGCGCCCGGCATGAAAAACGGCACGCGGCCAGCCCGCGTGCCGTCGTGTTGCCGCGCCGCGCGTCACCGGCGCCGCACGACCATCAGGCGCGGTTCGGTCATGTCCTCGATCGCGTAGCGGATCCCTTCGCGGCCGAGCCCCGAGTCCTTCACGCCGCCGTACGGCATGTTGTCGACGCGGAACGACGGCACGTCGTTGATCACCACGCCGCCGACTTCCAGCTCGTCCCACGCGCGCTGCGCGTGCGCGAGCGAATCGGTAAACACGCCGGCCTGCAGCCCGAAGTCGCTGTCGTTTACGCGCGCGAGCGCATCGTCGAACCGGTCGAACTTCTCGAGGATCGCGACCGGGCCGAACGCCTCCTTCCGGTAAAGATCCTGCTCGCGGCCGACGTTCTCGAGCAGCGTCGCCTCGAACATCGCGCCGTCGACCTTGCCGCCCGCGACGATCTTCGCGCCCGCCGCGACGGCCGCGTCCATCCAGCCCGACAGCCGGCGCGATTCGGATTCGGAGATCATCGGGCCGACGAAGGTCGACGGGTCCTTCGGGTCGCCCATCTTCAGCGCACGCGTCTTCGCGGCCAGCTTGTCGCGCAGCGCGTCGTAGAGATCGGCATGCACGAGGATCCGCTGCACGCCGATGCAGCTCTGGCCCGACTGGTAGAACGCGCCGAACGCGAGACGCTCGACCACGTAGTCGAGCTGCTCGCGCTGGTCCGCGTCCACGATCGCCGCGGCGTTGCCGCCGAGCTCCAGCACGACTTTCTTCTTGCCGGCCTTCTCCTTCAGCGCCCAGCCGACGGCCGGCGACCCGGTAAACGACAGCAGCCTGAAACGCTCGTCGGTCGTAAACAGGTCCGCGCCGTCGCGATGCGCGGGCAGCACCGAGAACGCACCCTTCGGCAGGTCGGTTTCGGCCAGCACTTCGCCGATGATCAGCGCGCCGATCGGCGTGCGGCTCGCGGGCTTCAGCACGAACGGGCAGCCGGCCGCGAGCGCCGGCGCGACCTTGTGCGCGGCGAGGTTCAGCGGGAAGTTGAACGGCGAGATGAACGAGCACGGCCCGATGGGCACGCGGCGCGTATAGCCGGTATAGCCCTGCGCGCGCGCCGAGATCTCGAGGTTGATCACTTCGCCGTCGATGCGCACCGACTCCTCGGCGGCGACGCGGAACGTATCGATCAGCCGCGTCACCTCGCCCTTCGAGTCGTTGATCGGCTTGCCGGCCTCGATGCACAGCGCTTCGGCGAGTTCGTCGAAGCGCTCGCGAAAACGCGCGACGCAGTGGTCGAGCACGGCCTGCCGCCTGAACGCGGGCAGCTCGCGCATCGGCTTCGCGGCCTCGACCGCCGCGCCGATCGCCGCATCGATCGCCTTCGCGTCGGCCAGCGCGACGCGCGTCGCGACCTTGCCGCTGTACTTGTCGGTGACTTCGAGATCGGTATTCGCGTAGACGGCCTCGTTGGCCAGGTAGTACGGATAGGTTTCCTTCAGCATGGAATGGCTCCTTCCGGTGAACGGGGGTTCAGAGCTGCGCCGACAGCCGCTTGATCTCGCGGTTCAGCACGCGCTCGTTGTCCGAATAGTCGACCGGCACGTCGATCACGTGCACGCCCGGCGACGCGAAGCATTCGCGCAGCAGCGGCTCGAGCGCATCGGCCGATTCGACGCGATGGCCGTGCGCGCCGTAGCTTTGCGCGTACGACACGAAATCGGGGTTCTGCAGCGTCATCGCGAAATCGGGGAAGTTCATGTTTTCCTGCTTCCAGCGGATCATCCCGAACGCATCGTCGCGCAGGATCATCACGACGATGTCGAGCTTCAGCCGCACGGCCGTTTCGAGCTCCTGCGAATTCATCATGAAGCCGCCGTCGCCGCACACCGCGATCACCTTGCGCTGCGGATGCACGATCTTCGTCGCGATCGCCGACGGCAGGCCAGCGCCCATCGACGCGAGCGCGTTGTCGAGCAGCAGCGAGTTCGGTTCGTGCGCGCGCCAGTAGCGTGCGAACCAGATCTTGTACATGCCGTTGTCGAGGCAGACGATCCCGTCGACGGGCAGCGCGTTGTACAGGTCGTTGACGATGCGCACCGGGTACATCGGGAAGCGCGGGTCGTGCTGCCCCTTCTGCAGGTGCGCGTCGAAATGCTCCTTGATCATCGCGAAGCGCGTGAAATCCCAGTGCGGCTGCGGCGCGATCGCCTCCTTCATCTGCCAGACCGCGTTCGCGATGTCGCCGACCACCTCGATCTGCGGGAAATAGACGGGATCGACCTGCGCGCCGAGGAAGTTCACGTGGATCACGGTCTTGTCGTCCGCGCGCATGAAGAACGGCGGCTTCTCGATCACGTCGTGGCCGACGTTGATGATGCAGTCCGCATGCTCGATCGCGCGGTGCACGAAGTCGCCGTCGGACAGCGTCGCGTTGCCGAGCCACAGCGGGTGCGTCTCGTCGATCACGCCCTTGCCCATCTGCGTCGTGAAGAACGGGATGCCCGTCTTGTCGACGAATTCGAGCAGCATCTTGCAGGTCGTCTTGCGGTTGCCGCCCGCGCCGATCATCAGCAGCGGATGACGTGCGGCCTGGATCGCGTCGACCGCGTGCGCGACCGCCTTCTCCTCGGCGATCGGCCGCCGGCTGAAGCTGCGCGGGATCGGCTTGCCGTCGCCTTCCTCGTGCGCGATGTCCTCGGGCAGCTCGAGGTGCGCGGCGCCCGGACGCTCCTCCTCGGCGCGGCGGAACGCTTCGCGCACCGCCGACGGGATGTTGCCGATCGACACGATCTGCCGCGTGAACTTGGTGAGCGGCTGCATCATGTCGACGACGTCGACGATCTGGAAGTGGCCCTGCTTGCTGGACTTGATCGGCTTCTGGCCCGTGATCATCAGCATCGGCATCCCGCCGAGCTGCGCATAGGCGGCGGCCGTCACGAAGTTGGTCGCGCCCGGCCCGAGCGTCGACAGGCACACGCCGGTGCGGCCCGTCAGGCGGCCGTAGGTGGCGGCCATGAAGCCGGCCGCCTGCTCGTGCCGGGTCAGCACGAGCTTGATCTTCGATCGCCGCAGCGATTCGAGCAGATCGAGGTTTTCCTCGCCGGGAATGCCGAACACGTACTCGACGCCTTCGGCTTCCAGCGCCTTCACGAACAGATCCGATGCTTTCATGGGGACTCTCGGTTGATGCCGCCTGCCCGGCCTACGGACGCGCGACGTTCAGGACGCGCGCCGGCCTACGGCGCGCGGACGCTTACCTGCTGGACTGAGACCACGGGCACTGCCCGCCGCGCGCTGCGCGACGGCGCCTCCGGCTCCCGGAGGACGAACGGATCCGCCGGCGCGCGAGCTGCGCGCGCCGGCGGCAAGGACGCTTTCGATTGTAGACGCTATCGCGAAATGGCGACTTCGGCGGCACCCGCGCCGCGCCCGTCGCAGGGTCGTCCGGATGGCCGGGAACGCCCGCGCGGCGGCAACATGGCCCTATAGTCGGAGCGCCTGCCTGCGTCGCGCCAGCTGCACGGCCGCGACATCGAGGCGCGCACTTCGAATGGAATCTGTGAACCATGGTTTACATACCGACGACAACACGCTACACTCCGCCCATCTACAGCATTCGCACCACCGACGTGTTCGACGCGTGGTTCGACGCGCTGCAGGACCGCGTCGCGAAACGCCGCATTCAGGCGCGCATCGACCGGCTGTCGATGGGCAATCCGGGCGACTGGAAATCCGCCGGCGCGCCGATCGTCGAAATGCGGATCGACCACGGCCCCGGCTACCGCGTCTACTACACGCGGCGGGAGTCGATCTGGGTGATCCTGCTTTGCGGCGGCGACAAGTCGACGCAACGGGCGGACATCCGCGCCGCGCACGCGATGCTCGCGCATCTCGATTTCGATACGGAGTGAGCGATGGACAAGATCAAGACCCGGCCCTGGGATTCGGCCGAACACCTGAAAACCGAAGACGACATGGCCGATTATTTCGACGCCTGTCTGCAGGAAGCCGGCGACGATCCGGCATTCATCGCGCATGCGCTCGGCGTGATCGCACGCGCGCGCGGCATGTCGCAGGTCGCACGCGATGCGGGCCTGTCGCGCGAAGGGCTGTACAAGGCGCTGTCGCACGACGGCAACCCGAGCTTCGGCACGATCCTGAAGGTCATCAAGGCGCTCGGCCTGCAGCTGCACGGCTCGAAAGCACACGCGTGACGCGCGCGCCGCGCGCCGCCGCGCGCCGGTCCGGCCGCCTCAGTGCAGCCAGCCGCTCGCCCAGCGCGGCACCAGCGACACCAGATACAAGCCCAGCCCGATCAGCCCGCCGACCAGCGTGCCGTTGATGCGGATGTACTGCAGGTCCTTGCCGATGTTCAGCTCGATCTGCCGCGACATCTCGCGCGCATCCCAGTTGCGCACCGTGTCGCGAATGTGACGCATCAGGAAGTCCGCGAAATCCGGCGCGATCTCGTGCACGGCCTTCTCGATATGCTCGTTCAGTGACGCGCGCAAGGCGGGGCTTTCCGCGAGCCGCGCGCCGAGCCAGCCGCCGAGCGTCGCGGCCTGCCGGTGCAGCGCCGAATCGGGGCGCGCGAGATCGGCCTTCAGCCACGCGCGCAACTGCACCCACAGATCCTTCAGGTACAGGTTGAACGCTTCGCCGTCGCGGATGTAGCGCTTGATTTCCTCGCCTTTCTCCACAAAAGCCGGATCGTGCTTCAGCCGCTCGGTCAGGCGTGCGACGACGCGATCGAAACGCTGGCGCAGCTCGTGGTCGGGGTCCGCGGCGACGCCCTCGAGCACGCGGCTGACCGCATTCGCCACCAGCTGCGCGCCGTTCTCGCCGAGCCAGTGCGTCGGCATGAT